>JAISWI010000062.1 GCA_031270865.1 Oscillospiraceae bacterium | reverse complement strand
TTGGCGATATTACACTGCAAACGGTCCACCTCTTCGCGCAGGTTTAACGGCAGTTTCCACAACTTGCGCTGCTCCTGCCCGCTGGCGTCGTAGAACGGCGCCTTCTGGTCACAGCGCGGATTGTCAACCTCCAGATTGAATGTACCCTCATAACCAATGGACAGCAGCGCGGACATCACGCCGTCCCAGTTGATATTTCCAAAGAATGGCAGGTTGTGCGCGTCCATGTTCGGCCTGCCCTGCTGCGGGAGGACACCCTGCAGGTCGTAATCGCCCGTATTGTCGTGGATATGAAGCGCCTTGAGATGCTTGCCAAGCGCGCGGATGCTGCCGGACTGGTCGGCCATGTTGTGGTTGGCGTGGCCGGTATCCCAACACGCGTGGATCAGCGGATGGCCCACGGCCTCGATCATCTCCAGCAGCTCATACCCGTTCATCAGGTACAGGAAGTGGATTTGGCGCGGCTGGCCCAGGTTCTCCACAAGTATCTCCACGCCATGACGCTCGGCGACACACATAATTTTGTTATAAAATACCACATTTCGCTGGATAAATTCATCCACAGTGACGGCCCGCCGGTAGAACAGGCTGTGGACGACCGTACGCGGGATGCCCAGCATGCCGCAAACCTCTATCGACCGCTCGATCCGCTCCATCGCGTCCGCTTCGGACAGGAATCCCCGCGCGAAACCCTCCGGGCTGTGCGCCTGGTTGAGGCGCAGCCCCAGTTCCTCCGTTACGCGGCGGATGGAATCAACCCTAACGCGCCAGTCGTCCCCCATGAAGGTTTCAATCTGGTCGTACAGGTCGAAGTCGATATACCGGTAACCGATCCCCGCGCAGTAGCGCAGCTGATCCTCATGCGTTGGGCAGTATTGCTTTAAAAACGCGCCGTGCGCTGTGGATAATCGCATAAAACCGCCTCCTCCCCCTATCCTTCATAGCAGCCGAAGGTTTCCAGCATGTGTTTGGCAATATTATATAACAACTGCTGGCTTTGCGTATACAATTCCAACGGAAGCCGCCACAGCTTGTCGACAACTTTGTCGTTCCCGTCGCGGAACGGGATCTTCCCATCGACCCGGGGCACGTCCACTTCCAAGTTAAATGTGCCTTCATAACCAATGGACAGCAGCGCGGACATCACGCCATCCCAGTTCGTGTTGCCGAAGAACGGCATCGTGTGCTGGTCCATATTGGGCCGGGGCGCCCGCTTAAGCCCCAGAATCGGGTAATCGCCCATGTTATCGTGGATGTGGACCGCCTTCAGGTGGCCGCCCAGCGAACGGATACACGCGGTCTGGTCGGGCGTGGTCAGGTTCGCGTGGCCGGTATCCCAGCACGCGTGGACCAGCGGATGGTTGATCGCGTCGATCAGCTCCAGCAGCTCCGGCCCCGTGCCGCAGTACGCCCGGTCGTGGTCGCGAGGCTCGCCCAGGTTCTCCAGCAGGATCTCGACGTTCCATCGTTCGGCGGCGGGCAGCAGCTCACGGTAATATTCGACATTTCTCCGCACGAAATCTCGCTGGGTCACTGGCCGCGGCTGGCCAAGGCAGTGCGCAACCGTTCGCGGTATGCCCAGCATCCCGCAAACCTCGATCGACCGGATCAGCCGCGCGGTGGCGTCCGCCCGGGTCAGCCATCCGTCCGGCTGGCCGCTGGGACTGTGCGCCGTAGACAACGTTATGTCGAGATCGGCCGCGGTTTGTGCGACTTTACCAACCCAATCGCGCCAATCGTCCGCCATGTACGCGTCACGCTGGTCAAACATGTCAAAATCCACATACCTGTAGCCCAGGCTGGCCAGGTACCGAAGCTGGTCCGGCGCGTACGGGAAGTACCCGATCAACGCGCCGCAGTTGGAATAGGAGAGTTTCACGGCGTCAGCCTCCTTGCGCGGGGATGTCGTTATATGTCGTCCTCCAGCAGGTTTACCTCGCGGGCCGCGCCATCCAACAGGCGGAACGAGCGAACCTGCTGCGGCCTGAACGCCGCGTCGAACGCTATGCCCATCGATGGCAGCGCGATCCGCGCGGAGCTTGCCTTGCCCGCCGCCTCATGGCAGCGCAGTATAAGCCCGCCGCCGTCCTCGGCGGGTTTCAGCGCGTCCGCGATTACCTCCGGCGTGTCGATCGTAAGCAATCCGAACCGCGCGGGGACGTTCCCCTTGTGGTATGTGCCGACGATCCGCTCGACGGGGTAGAGCGTCTCAGCCGCGGCGCGCGATATCTCGGCGGGATTATCGTTGTATGGCATGAGCGCGAGGGTGAATCGCTGCTCACCCTGCTGGCTGAACTCGCATTGGTCGTCGCGCTCGCCGAAGTGGTCGGCGTATATGGGACTGCGCAACGCGGTAACGCGCAGCTCGCCGTCCAGCGCGTCGTACGCGGCTCGGGTATCCGTCACGACCGCCAGGCCGTACCCATCCTTCTGGATCGCCGCCCACTGCTGCATCGGCTGCTCCTTGCCGTTGGCCGAGCGCGTCAGGAACCCGAACGGTATCGAGCCGACGTCCGTCGCGTCACGCCGTCCGGTCGGGAACGACAGCTTGAGCGCGCGGTGCCGTTCCTTCCAATGTATGTGGTAACGGATGAACAGACCGGGCTTGTCGCGGTAAAGCGTCAGGCGCTGTTCAAGCGTGGATTCGTTATACCTCATGCGTATCCGTACGGCCGCCAACACGCCGCCGCTCTCCAGAAGCGAGGTGTCGATCAGCTCGAACCGCCCCGCCTCGTCCCGGAACGAGAACACCGCGTGCGCCCATGTGTCGCAATGCGTCTCGTCCATGACCGGGATCGACGTCCCGCCATGGATGAGGTTGACGCCCGTCCGCTTGTCGGTAAGCTCGACGATCGCGCCGGATCGCGGGTGAATCCGTACCCGGAGCCAGTCGTTTTCCAGCGAGAGCGGGTCGGCAATCAGCGTCCGCGGGCTTACCGCGTCGGCCCCGCGCGGCTTGCGGTACATCCAGTATACGCGCCAGCCCATCGCGGGCACGGCCGCCAGGAAGATATTCTCCCACTTATCCTCGGTCCCGTTGGTAACTCCGCTTCGAACGCGCTGTGTCGGGACAGCCTCGCCCTCGCCGTCCGTGACGGCCGATACCCGCGCGGCCAGTCTCACGGGCAGCGACGCCTCCCACGAGTGCGGGTTGAACACCACCACCGGAACGCCCTGGTCGTTCTGTTCCCATAACGTAAATTCCTGCTTGCTGTTGCGCTCAACGCCCTCGCGCGAGGTGTCTATCCGCCAGGCTATGGCCTGCAGCGCGCGGTTGGTCACGCGCGCCGCCGCGCTCAGGCTCTCGCCGAAGGATTCCTTCGCGTCCTCGTACGCCTCGCGTATGCTGCAGCCGCCCATTATATCATGGAACTGGCCAAACAGCGCATTCCGCCACGCGTTCCCCAGCGGTTCTTCCAATATTTGGATGCCCTGCGACACGGCCATGAGCGTATATTTCTCGGCGGCGGCCAGCCTAGCCTCGGCCAGCCGGTTCAGCTGCTTGATCTCCATCACGGATGTGTAGCAGCCGCTGGCGTGGTGCTGGAGGTCATAGTCGAGTATGGGCAGGCCGTCCAGGTCCAACTCGTCGAAATACGCTTCCGGCGATGAGAACGCGTAGTCGCCCGGCTTGCTCGCGGCCATAAGCGCGGTAAGCTCGCTTACATTCTGGATGGTAGGCCCGCCGCCATGGTTGCCCACGCCGTAGAAGCACATCATCGGCCGGCCCGCGCTTTCGGCCAGCCCCAATGTCTCAACGGCCTTCTCCGCCGCCTGTCCGAACGGCCCGGAGCCGTAACCATTCGGGATACGGAACACCGGGACGCTCGATCCGTCCGGAGACCGCCACATGAAAACGTTCTCAGGGAACGGATACCGCTTCTCGTCTTGGGCGTCCGGGCGCATCATCACGTAGCCGCGCATACCCGACAGTCGCAGCAGCTGCGGCAGCATCGCGTTGTGGCCAAACGAATCGACGTTGTAGCCAACCGTCGCGTATCTGCCGAAGCGACTCATGAAGAACCGCTGCGAGTACAGCGCGTGCCGGGCGAACGACTCGCCGCTGGGGGCGTTGCAGTCCGGCTGCACCCACCAGCCGCCAACGGGTATCCAGCGGCCCTGCGCGACGCGCTGGCGTATCTCCTCGAACATGGCGGGGTCGGTCTCCTCGACCCACGCGTAGTACGCCGCGCTGGAGCATGTAAAGATGAAGCCGTCAAACTCGCTAAGCCGGTCCAACGCGCTGCGGAACGTCGCCAGCGCCTCGGCGTAGCCCTCCTGCCACCGCCACAGCCATACGGGATCCAGATGCGCGTTGCCGATCAAGTGTACCTTTGGCATACATACCACCCCTTGCGTAGTCTATCACACGGGCTGCGTCATGTCAATCGTGGTCTTTTCATTCAGAAATTTGTGCGTATTTATTCAAAAGCCTGCGTGGAATTTTACACGCAATTTACAAATATGTACGCGTTTACTGGTTGAAAATTCGGTAAAACGATGCTATACTATCCGGCGGGAGGGATCACGACATGCCGGAAATGAAACGATTCGCCAGGCGAATCGGCCGCGAATGGGAACTATTGGCGCTTGTGCTGCCAACGCTAGCGTTTTATGTCATTTTTCACTATGGACCCATGTATGGACTGCGCATCGCGTTCATGGATTATAACCCTTTCCTTGGATTTGCCAAAAGCAAGTGGGTCGGGCTGAAGCATTTCCGCAATTTCTTCGCCTCGCCCATGAGTTGGACGTATATCGCCAACACGCTGCGCATTTCCGTCGTTTCCTTTATATGCGGGTACCCGATCCCGATAATTCTGGCGCTTATGTTCAATTCGCTGCCGCTCAAGCAGACCCGCAAGCTGATCCAGACCGTGTTCTACATGCCCAACTTCGTTTCCGTCGTGGTCACGGTCGGCATGCTCCAGCTGTTCACAAACAACCAGGTGGGCATCATCAACCAGATCGTCAGGCGTCTGGGCGGCAGCGCGCTGGATTTCACCACGGCGGGCTCGTTCCTGCCGCAGTACGTGATATCGGGGATATGGAGCGGCGCGGGCTGGTCCACGCTCATATATACCGGGGCGCTGGCCGGCGTGTCGCCGGAACTGTATGAGGCGGCCATCGTGGACGGCGCGAGCAAGATACAGCGCGTACTGCGTATCGACCTGCCCTCGATCGCGCCTACGCTTTCCATCACGCTGATACTGGCCATCGGCGGGATCATGAGCGTGGGCAACGAGAAGGTATTGCTGATGCAGCTGCCCACCAACCTGTCGGTCACGGAGATTATATCCACATATACATATCACGCGGGCATCATCAACAACCAGTTTTCGTTCTCATCGGCCATCGGGCTGATGAACTCGGCAGTGAACCTCGCGCTGGTGCTGGCCGCGAACTTCATCAGCCGCCGCGCGACCGACACGGGACTTTGGTGAGGTGACAGCATGACGGATACTGTAAACAACCGCAAACCCAGGCGCACCGGGGCGCTCCTGCGCTCGCGGCGACAAGGGGACCTGCTGTTCGACGTGGTCAACCTCAGCGTATTGGCCGCGCTTACCGCGCTGTTCTTCTATCCCATGTACATGGTGTTCATCGCGTCTTTCTCATCGCCTACGATGCTGTTCAACGGCAAGGTGATGTTCCTGCCGCGCGGCAGCAACATCGACGGCTTCCGCCGCGTGATGAACATGCCCGAGCTGTGGCGCGGGTACCTCAACTCCATCTATTACACGATCGTCGGCACGGCGGTCAACCTCGCGATAACGACGACCGGGGCGTTCGCGCTCTCGCGCAAGCGGTTCTGGCTGAAAACCCCGCTATCCATAATGGTGATGGTGACGATGTTCTTCGGCGGCGGCATGATCCCCAGCTATCTGCTGGTCAGGGACCTGCGCCTGATCAACACGGTGTGGGCGCTGGTGCTGCCAGGCGCGGTATCCACGTGGAACCTGATCATATCCCGCGCGTTCCTTGGCATGACGATATCGGACGAGCTGCAGGATGCCGCGCTGATCGACGGATGCGGGCACATCCGGTTCTTCCTATCGATCGTGCTGCCGCTGTCCAGCACGCTCGTGGCGA
Organism: Oscillospiraceae bacterium; assembly: GCA_031270865.1. Classification (GTDB taxonomy): domain Bacteria; phylum Bacillota; class Clostridia; order Christensenellales; family Aristaeellaceae; genus BNUH01. The sequence continues at coordinate 26,077 of JAISWI010000062.1, read as the reverse complement.
TCCTGGGGATGTATTACGGCGTCGCGCACTGGAACGCGTATTGGAACGCGCTGCTGTACATGACCAACAAGGACCGTTATCCGCTCCAGCTGGTGCTGCGCAACATACTGCGCATGGCCCAGATCGCCATCGAGGAGGCCAAGATGGGCAACAACGAGCTGATCCGCAACGTGGATGAGCTGTACCAGCGCAGCGAGTCCATGAAGTATATCATAGTGGTGGCCGCCGTGCTGCCGATCATGATAGTGTTCCCGTTTATAGAAAAATATTTCGTAAAAGGCGTGATGATTGGCTCTATTAAGGGCTGAATCATAGATAACCATGGCTAAACAACCATTTGAGGAGGATCAACCATGCGTGGAACACTGGCTCTCGCCCTCGCGCTCACGCTGTGCCTGTGCGCCTTCGCGCCGGCGCTGGCGGAGGAACCCGCCCTGCTGGGCAACATGTACCTGACAGGCGAGAGGATCGTCAAGGAACCCGTCACCTACCGCGTACTGTACCAGTCGCAGGGCGCGACGATGCCCGACGTCGATCCCAACGAGATGCCCTACTACGTGGACGTAGCGGAGCGCACAGGCGTCAACATGGTCTTTGAGGGCGTGCCGCGCGAGATCGGGCCGGAGCGCCTGGCGACCACGTTCGCCTCCGGCGATCTGCCTGACGCGTTCGTCAACATCATCACCGACAACGACAAGCTTACTTACGGTCCCGTCGGCGCGCTGCTCAACGTGAACGACTACCTTGAGTATATGCCGCTGTTCACGGACATGCTGGCTAACGAGCCGATGTCCAAGGCCATCATCACCTGCCCGGACGGTAACATCTACACCATCCCGCAGATCAACATGTGGTCGACCTGGCCGGGCGACGGCGTATACATCGCGTCGCAGGCGTTCATCAACAGCAAATGGGTGGAACAGCTGGGCATGGAGATCCCCGTAACGCTGGATGAGTTCACCGAATACCTGCGCGGCGTTCGCGACAACGACCTGAACGGCAACGGAGACCCAAGCGACGAGATCCCGCTGGGATTCCTCTACAACAACGGCAACGACAGCGCGGAGGCGCTGCTGTACTGCCCGTTCGGTATCATCGGCAACGCGAAGCATAAGAACGTCCAGGACGGCAAGTTCTTCTACGCGATCCAGGACCCGCGCTTCGTCGAGGCGATCAAATACCAGCGCGCGCTCTATTCAGAAGGCCTGATCGACCCGGAAGCGTATACGATGGACGGCAGCCGCTACAACGCGAAAGGCCGCGTCGAAGAGGACGTCTGGGGCGTGTACTGCGCCTTCGAGGTCGGGCCGATACAGGCCGACAAGAAGGTCGAAGGCTTCGGCGGGGAGGATCCTTACTACAAGGTCCTGCTGCCGCTGGAAGGCGCGGACGGGTCGCGGACCTGGTCTAACCAGTACGCCGGGACCAACGCTAACTACATGGCAATCTCCGGAACCGCGAAGAATCCCGAGATACTGTGCCGCTGGGCGGATTTCTTCTTCGCTCCGGACGAGACCGTCCAGCAGCTGTGGGGGCTTGAGGGCATAGGCACGCTCAAGACCGACGACGGCTGGACGATATTGGACGCGCGCGACAAGGCGAAGGTTGGCTTCGATCCCGAAAAGAACTGGATCGGCCGCACGACGCTGCGCACGCTGCCCAGCTACGCCAGCAACGAAGTTGTGTCCAAGCTGACGTATTACTACCAGGATACCGACGAGACGTTCCGCAAGGACGGCGACACCAAGTACCCGATGTCCAAGATGGTCGCTCCCTTCGCCGTGGAACAGTATTACCCGCCGCTGCTGCTCAGCTTCGAGGCGAACGAGCGCGCGGCCATACTGACCACGCCGATCGAGAACGCGATGGTCGAAAAAGAGATCGACTGGATCATGGGGCGCGGCGACATCGAGACCGAGTGGGAGGACTTCATCAAGAAGCTGAACGCGATGGGCCTTGAGGAATTGACCGCCATCCACCAGGAGGTCGTCGACCGCGTCTACGCTCAGTAAACGTTAGGCATACTCCACGGGCGGGAAGCTGCGCTTCCCGCCTTTATATTTTTTAACAATAATCGTCGGCGCGGAACCTCTAGCCACCCAACAGGCGATATGCAATTTTATACTCGAATACTTGCAAATCCATTTTGTATGCGATATCATTAACCCGTCGCGGCGAACCAATTGCCCCGCCGCCACATTGATTAAAGGAGGAAACGCCATCATGACCACGCCACTCGCGAAACTCGCCCGGGGACTTATTTGCAGTTTGCTTATCGTGTCACTTGCATTCACCGGACTGTTCGGCGCGGCGGCCGCGGAATCCGAAGCGTACGCCGGCGTTACTAAGGAGATCGTGCCGCTGGAGCGCAACGGCGTCAGCCTGTACCTGGCCAAGTACTCCAGCCCGGATGAAGGCGCGAAGAAGCCCGTCCTGCTCGTCCATGGCCTGACGTTCTCCTCGCACGAATTCGATGTGAACGTCGGCGACTATTCGTTCGCGCGTTACCTTGCCAGCAACGGGTATGTTGTGTACGCGCTCGACATCGCGGGGTATGGCAATTCCGGCGATGTTGACGATGGCTATATGCCCGATTCCGACTACGCCGCCGAAGATATCAACGCCGCCGTCGACAAGATCATCGAGGAGAACGGCTCAACCACGGTCGATGTACTGGGCTGGAGCTGGGGCACCGTGACCAGCTCGCGCTTCGCGGCCAAGTATCCGGACAAGATTGGCAGGCTCGCGCTCTACGCGCCCATCCTTTACGGGTTCGGTTTCCCGGAGGGCACTGTGTCCGATCCGTTCAAGGTAACGTCCTACGAAGGCGCGGCCGAGGACTTCCAGATGGCCGAGGGCTCGCGGATCGACTACAGTATAACCGAGGAGATCGTCGCGCTGTACTACATCGCGAACTGCTGGCTGAACGACCCGATAAGCCCGAACGGAGGACGGCGCGACCTGCTGGAGACCCCGGCGGACACGCTGCTGATCCCTATCGGGGATATCAAGTGCCCGACGCTCCTGATATTCGGCGACAGGGACCCATACGTCAACGTAGACGTGGCGATATCGGAAGGCGGGAAGCTGCCGGAAGGATCGGTCACGTCGGTGATCGAAGGCGCGGCGCATCCAGTTATGATGGAGAAACCGTTCTACGCTTCATTCCGTGAGCAGGTGACGGCGTTCCTGGCCGATTGATCGACGCCAGCCAACAAGCCGCGCCCAGCCAGGGCGCGGCTTGAATTGGTTAAACTATACCAACGGGCACGGCTTGAATCAGTTAAATCATGCCAACGGGCGCGGCTTGAATCGGTTAAATCATGCCAACGGGCGCGGCCTATTCCATCGCTTTTAATGATTCAACCATATTGATCCGACGCGTCTTGCGCGAGAACATCATGTTTACCGACAGCGACAGCCCGAACGTGAACATAAGCGCCGCCAACAGCGTCAGAGGCCTTATCGAAACCGGGAAGTCGAACGTTTCCCCAGACAGCGCGACGATCGTCCGCGTCAGCCACAGCCCGCCCGGCACGCCCAGCGCGAACCCGACGGCTGAAAACCAAAGGTTTTGGGTGAGCAGCAGCCCGCGCAACGCTCCGGACTTGAACCCCAGCACCTTCAGCGTAGCAAGCCCGCGCTCCATCTCGGTGAACGACATCAACCCCAGGTTGTACAACACGACTATGGATAGTATGGCGGCGGCGATGATCAGCAGGTATATCGTCAGGCGCATCGCCTCCGTCAGGTCGTCCCAGTCGGCGGCGCTGTCCGAGGTGAGCGTCGCGAAGTCCACGCCGTCCGGCAGCGCGGGCGGTACCTCCGGCGTAAGGATCGCCGTCGGGCGGTATTCCAGCCCCAGCGACTCGAAGTACGCGCGGGGCATGGTCAACCCCTGGCTGACAGGCTCGCGGTGGATGCCGCCGATGGTAAGCTCCAGCCATTCATCCTCGCCGTAGACGCGCCACTGGACCGTATCGCCCTGCCGGACCTCCAGGCTTTGCGCCATCTTCAGCGTGATCGACGCGGCTCCGTCCGGAAACGCGGACGGCTTCATGTTAACATCCGTCGGCTGGATCAGCGTTACGCCGTCCGTAACCAGCAGCGCGCCGGACTTCCTCACGCCGTTAGCGCGGATCTCGACGCTGGCTTCCATAACCGCTTCACCGTTAACCTCGCTGACCGCGCCGTCTATCTCCGCCGTAGACGCGTTCGCGCTGATCGCCAGCTTAGCGGCGTAACGGTTGATCGTCTCATACTGCCACACCCGCATCCACAGCATACTGTCGTTCATGGACAACGCGCACACGACCAGCGCCGCGCAACCGAATACCCCGACGACCGCCATCGCGGAGCGGACGGGGTTGCGCGGCGCGTCGCGGATGTTCCACTGCGCGTTGAATCCCAGCCGCCGCCATAGTTTGGTTCGTTCCAGCGGATTATGCCTGAACGCGCTGGGCGGCTTGGGGCGCATGGTCTCCGCCGGCGCCCCGGCCAGAAGGCGATGTACCGCAAGCCATGTCACAGCCGCGCACATCACCGCGACACCCGCCGCCGCCCACGCGTACGCCACTGACCAGGCGGTTTCCCACTCCGGCAGGGTATAGAAACTGGATAATGATGGGAAAAACAGCGACGGCAATGCCAGCGGGCCAAGCGCCGCGCCTAACGCCGCGCCAGCCAGCGCGAGGAAGAACCCGTACGCCGTGTAATGTCGGGTTATGGCGGATTTCGTGAACCCCAGCGCCTTCAAAACGCCGATCTGCGTACGCTGCGAGGCGACTATCCGCGTCATCGTGGTCAGGATGGTAAGCAGCGCGATCGCGAGGAACACGACGGGGAACAGGTCGCCTATCATCTTGTGCTGCTGTGTCTCGTTTTCGAAGATGGAAACGCTAGGGTGGTTCGCCTGCTCCAGGTAGACGGTGTATGACGAGTCCGCGCCGCGCAGCGCGTCGGCGACCCGCTCCTCGAAGTCCGCGCCGACAGCGGATTCCGTTTCGATAAGCATCGCGCTGTAACGGAACAGGAACGGCAGCGGGAACGCCTTCCGCGAAAGGTACGCGTGCCCGTACATAGCAAAGTCCGGCGTCATCGCGTCGCCGCCAGCCTCGTAAACATGCTCGGGCGAGTAGATAAGGCCGCGAATCGTTTTGGACATAGAGTAGCCGCTGAGCGACGCGCCGATCGTGTCGCCGGGCGTAAGCCCGTTAGCGTCGGCAAACCTCTTATCCAGCCACACCCCGTCCTTGTCCTCCGGATCGAACGGCTCGCCTTCCATAAGGTACGGTTTGGATATCGCGCCCTTCTCCACGAAGTAGAGGGTAAGCGTGGAGGAACCGCTGTTGTCGGCGGTGACGGTTAGCTCCAGCCGGCGCTCGACCGATGAGACGCCTTCTAACGACTCAATGGCAAGCGCCGCCGCGTCGGTAAACCCGTCGTTGTATAACCATACGTCGGCGAGGTTGGTTTCCCTATAAAATGAGTCGGAATTATGCTTCAGGCCGCGCCAGTCGCCGCCTACCCCAGCGTATATGAACAGCGCGATGAACGCCATCAGGAATATCGAGACGAACTGCATCTTGTTACGCGCCATGTCGCGGATCATCTTGAGCGTAAGCATCACCAGCCCACCTCGCTGACGGGCTTGGGCGCGGGGTTTTCAGCGATTCCGGTGATCCTGCCGCTGCGGATGCGTATCACGCGGTCCGCGGCTTCGGCCAGAGCCGCGTTATGTGATACGATGATAACAGTCTTGCCGCGCTCTCGGCTCATCCGCTGGAGCATCTCCAGGATGGCCAGGCCCGTTTCGGAGTCGAGCGCCCCGGTGGGTTCGTCGCAAAGCAGCATGTCCGGGTTTTTAGCGACGGCGCGGGCGATAGAGACGCGCTGCTGCTCGCCGCCGGATAGCTGCGCCGGGAATTGGTCGGCGTGGTCGGCTAGACCTACCATGTCCAGCGCTTCATGGGCGTCCATGGGCTGCTTGACCAGTTTTTTGGTCAGCGCGATGTTTTCAAGGGCGGTAAGCGTAGGGATCAGGTTATAAAATTGGAAAATGAACCCAACTTGCGCGGCGCGGTATTCAGTTAGTTTGTCGTCAGGCAGTCCGGCTATGTCCTTGCCATCAACAAGGATAGCGCCGGAAGTGGCGGCGTCCATCCCGCCAAGAAGGTTCAGCAGCGTGGACTTGCCCGCTCCGGACGGGCCAAGTATTACGACGAATTCCCCTGTGTTTATAGAGAAATTTACGCTGTCAAGCGCGTAAAGGATGTGCCCGCCTTCGCCGTAACGCCGGGTGACGTTCTCGAAACGGATTATCTCCTTTACGGTAGACGACGCGTCACCATTGCGTCGATCCATAGGGCAGCCTCCCCAGTTACATAGTTAGTCTGAACTAATCATATGGTAACACAAAATGGGTATGCTGTCAAGTGAAAACATGGATGAACAACCTACCCTGGCCACGAGGGTCCAGCGTCACGCTGGACCCGCGTGGCCAGGGTAGTTTGTTCCTCCAGGTCAGACACTTGCTTTATGCCTTCTCCGCCCGTGTCACCCAGAACGCGGGTATCCCATCCGCTATAGACTCCGCATCATTATTTGTATCCTCATAAACATCAGTCAACCGGAAACCCGCCTTCAACTGGCCGCCTATCTGCTCCTCCAGCGTATGACTGAACTGAATACCCTCATCCTTCCCAGCCATCATCTTCCCCGGATCCTTCAACGGGTTGACCGGAAACCTATTAGTCACAACCAACGGACGCGCGGTATAATCCTCAAACAGGAAGTTATACCCGTTATCCATCCCAGCCAGCAGCGTCCCTCCCCGCCTCAACACTCGGTAACACTCGTTCCACACATGGTAAACGTCCTCAACATAACAATTCGACACCGGGTTAAACACTATATCGAACGCCTCATCCTCGAACGGCAGCCTCTCCGTCATATCCGCTCTAACAATCCTAATATCATAACCTTCCCTCGCGGAAACATAACGCTCCTGATCCAACTGCCGCTCCGAATAATCCAACACCACGCAATCCGCGCCCAACGCGGCAAACACAGGCATCTGCTGGCCTCCACCGCACGCCAGCCCTAGTATCCTCACCCCATCAAGCCGCCCATCCCTCAAAAACGGCCCAAACCACTCACGCGGCACAGACTTATTCGGCGACAGCAGCACATCCCACTTACCTTGCCTTGCCGCCTGGTAAACCTCATGCGTTACTGGAACCGCCCATTCCCACCCACCGTCAGCCCACCTATTGATGGTCTCGGCGTTAATGTCCGTGTACTTCATGTCGCCCCTCTCCTGTATGGCCGTATGGGTTCGGGCGCTTCTCCGTACTCGCCCAGCGGCAGCGACATCCATAGCACGTCGCGCCACAACCCTTGCTTATACCCCATCTTCTCGAACACGTACAGCCTCCTGAACCCCAGCCGCTCATGGAACGTCTCGCTGGCCGGGTTAGGCGAGGTAATCACGGCGTACAGCGTCTTAACGCCCATCTCCCTCAGCGCGGCGATGATCCGTTTAACCAACGCGCGGCCAACACCCCGTCCCTGCTCGTCCTCGCGGACATATATTGACAGTTCCGCCGACCATTGGTACGCCTCGCGGCTTCTTACCCTCCCGGCGTAAGCGTATCCTACGATCACGCCTGATCCATCCTCCGCGATCAAATACGGATATTCAGCCGACACCGCCTGAACGCGCCTGGCCATATCCCCGACGGAGGGGACGTCGGTCTCGAAGGTTACCGCGCCTCGCAGCACATGCGGGGCGTATATCCCTAGAATCCCCTCGGCGTCCGAGACCCGCGCGTCCCTAATCCTATATACCGGCGATTCTTGCTTATCCATGGCCGGTATTTTAACAGACAGGGACCCGCTTGTCAACCTCCGCACAACGGACACGGAGCGACATACACTTAGACCAGGTCCTTATGTCGCCGCTATCGAACGCGCGACGCCGCCGCGGTCCGCGGTCGAGTCTTGAAGGGCTGGAGGAGGAAGTGGTATGCCGTTACAAGACGGTTGTCACTTTGACGGAACGGTGCTGGGTTCGTTCATGCCATGGTATCCGCATGACGGCAACCTGTACAGTTATCAGGTAGCGCTGAATAACTGGACTATGCAGGCTCTGGCGATCATTGCGGCTGCCGGTCACGGCTGTCACAACCCACTGAGCTGCGGCAAAGCCTGCGGCTGCAATCCTGAGGGATGCGGCCATGGTTACCCGCCTTACCCGGGCTTCGGTTATTATCCTGGTCTGCCCTCATGGGGCGCGGGGTATGGCTGGAACGCTCCTGGCGCGGGCGGACCCATTGGGCGAGCGCCCGCTTCGTGCGACTGCGCGCCTGATGGCTGCGCCGCTCCCGGCCAAGGCTCGTCAAGGCCCCTGGAACCGTGGTTCCCGCCGTCGTCCTGCGCGTGCTGATACGGCCTACAGCGGGTACACAGAGAAACGTTTAAAGAAAACCCTCCTGCTTGCGCCCCCGCGTTGTAGCTGCGCGGGGGCGACTCTTGTCGTATAAAATAAAACGATTGCGTTGAATTTTCTCTTGTATAAAAAACACGGGATGTGGTATACTGCCAACTTGTGTGGCAAAAAATACTCGGGGTATACTGTCACCAAGGCACTCGCCTCCAAAAAAAAGCCGCGAGGTATGGCAGAATGAAGAAAACTCTCGACTCCACAGCGCTCAAGGCAATCGCGTGCGTTCTGATGTTCGCGGACCATGTCCACCAGATGTTTATCCATGTGGGCGCTCCGGACTGGCTCACGTGGCTGGGGCGGCCCGTGTTTATCCTGTTCCTGTTCACATCGGCGGAGGCGTTCCACCATACGCGCAGCCGCTCCCGGTACATCAGGCGCCTGGGGATCGCCGCCGTAGCCTTGTCGGTGGGATTCTTCGCGCTGCCCCTGCTCCTGCCCAACCCGAACGTCATGCTCACGAACAACGCGTTCGCGACATTCTTTATCGCCGCGCTGTACATGCTGTTCGCGGATAGGCTGATCGAGGGGATCAAGGCGCGGGACGCGTGGAAGATTGTGTCGGCCGCGCTGCTGTGCCTGATTCCCGTTATCTCCGGACTGCCGGTGTTGATGCTCGACCGGTTCATCGGCGCGGCGGATTCGATGGGACTGCCGATGTGGATGCCGCTCGGGATCGCGCTGGCGATACCCAGCGTGTTTACCGCGGAGGGCGGCGCGCTGATGATTGGCATTGGCGTCGCGTTCTACCTGCTGCGCGGGAATCGCTGGGCGCAGGTCGCGGCGCTGGCCGCCGCGTCGCTGTATGTGTTTATCGTGTCGTGGCCGGACTTGCTGGCCCAGCCGCAGTGGATGATGGTGTTCGCGGCGATACCGATGCTCATGTACAACGGACAGAAGGGCCGGGGCATGAAGAGCTTCTTCTACATCTTCTATCCCGCGCACATCGTGGGGCTTTATCTGGTCAGCACACTGGTTTTTAGGTGAGGCGGACGCGCCGGAGCTTTTCGCCTTGCGTTAAGACAGAATCCATTGTACAATAAATCCTATCGAAAGAGAGGGAAAGCCGATGAAGATCTCCACCAAGGGCCGGTACGCGCTGCGCACCATGGTCGACCTCGCCAGGCACACGCATACGGCGGAATGGATTCCGCTGCGGGACATCTGCCAGCGCCAGGATATTTCGATGAAGTACCTCGAGCAGATCGTCCAGCACCTGGGCAGCGCGGGTCTGGTGCGGAGCCTGCGCGGGCCGTCGGGCGGATACCAGCTCTCCCGTGCCGCCGAGCAGTACACCGCGGGCGAGATACTGCGCACGATCGAGGGCTCGCTCGCCCCCGTAGCGTGCCTGGAACATTCGCCCAACCAATGCCCGCGCTACCCGATCTGCCCGACGATCCGCTTCTATGAGGGACTGCAGAAGGTTATTGACGAATATGTGGATTCCGTCACCCTGCAGGATCTCGCGGACTCTCACGAAGAGGATGAGGAGGCTGTCTACTTTATCTGACGGCGCGTCCGCAAGCGTCAGGCGCGTTTAGAAAACTACCGCTCCGGCAAAAATATTTACGCCCGCCCTATTGCGTAGGCGGGCGTAATGGTATATACTAATGATGGTCAAAGATAGTCAAAGAAGAATAGCGTAACGGTTATACCGCGATAAGCGGTATTGCCGACAGGAGGGCCGCGCGGTGCCGATAAAGGATTATTACAAGATACTAGGCGTGGAGAAAAACGCCGACCAAGCGGCGGTCAAGTCCCGCTTCCGCAAGCTGGCCAAGGAACTCCACCCGGACGTGAACGGCGGCGATAAGGATGCCGAGCGCAAGTTCACCGAGGTCTCCGAGGCTTACGACGTGCTGGGAAACGCGGACAACCGCAAGAAATACGACACGCTGGTCGAACAGCAGCGTTCCGGGCGGTTCAACGCGCAGGGCGCGGGCCAATACAGCTACGGCGGCATGGGCGAGGACGGCATCGACTGGGACGCGATCCTAGGCGCGATGTTCGGCTGGGAGGGCGGCTCGTACACGCCCGGAAATCACGGCGCGGGCGGCGGGTCAAGCGGTTATGATTTCGAGGGGTTCAGGGGATTCGGGGACATGGGCGGCGTGTTCGGCGGGGACTCGCGCTACAACAGCCCGCTGGACATCGAAAACACGATCCAGGTCCCGCTGAAAGAGGCGTTCACGGGAACAGAGAAGACGATCCGCATAGGCGGCAAGGACCAGGTAAGGTTCACGGTCCCGGCGGGGATCCAGCCGGGCGAGCGCATCCGTCTGGACGGCCTTGGCCGCGAGGACGGAAATGGCCGCCGGGGTGACCGCCTGCTGAAGGTGGAGCTAACCGCCGAGACCGGACTCTCCCTCGACGGGATAAACCTTACCGCCGAGCGCGAGCTGACGCCATGGGACGCCGCGCTTGGCGCGACGCTGCCGCTATCGCCGCTGGATAAGGAGATCAAGGTGAAGGTCAAGCCGGGCACGCGCGGCGGGACGGTCCTGCGGGCGCGCGGCCAGGGTTACCGCGACCGGGACGGGCGCAGGGGCGACCTGCTGGTGAAGCTGACGATACAGAACCCCGCGCCGCTGCCGGAGTCCGTGCGCCGGGCGTATGAAGCCGTACATAACGATTAGGGAGTGATATAGATGGATCTGAACCAATTCACCCAGAAGGCGCAGCAGGCGATTGGCGAGGCTCAGGAGATGGCCATCGCGCGATCGCACCAGCAGCTGGAGGGCGAGCATCTCCACCTCGCGCTGGTCGAGCAGCCGGAGGGATTGATACCGCGGCTGCTGGGACTGATGGGCGTGGACGCCGGCGCCGTTCGCGGCGCGTTGGAGGACGCGCTAAGGCAGCAGCCCTCCGTCCAGGGCGGCAGCCAGCTTTACCCCAGCCGACGCTTCATGGAACTGCTGGTGAAGGCGCAGGAGGAAGCGAAACGTTTCCACGACGAATACACAGGCGTGGAGCACCTCTACCTCGCGCTGACGGATGAGCGCGGCGCGCCGTCCGCGCGGCTGTTAGCGGAGCGCGGGATCACGCGCGACCGCTTCCTGACCGCGCTGTCAAACGTGAGATCGGGCCAGCGCGTCACCAGCCAGAACCCCGAGACGACATACGAGGCGCTCAAGAAATACGGCGACGACCTGGTCGAGCGGGCCAGAGCGGGCAGGATGGACCCGATCATAGGCCGCGACGAGGAGATCCGCCGCTCCATCCACATACTTTGCCGGAAAACGAAGAACAACCCCGTGCTGATCGGCGAGCCGGGCGTGGGCAAGACCGCCGTCGTCGAGGGCCTGGCGCAGCGTATCCTAAAGGGCGACGTGCCCGAGAACCTGCGCGACAAAACGGTCTGGTCGCTGGACATGGGCGCGTTGATAGCCGGGGCGAAGTACCGGGGCGAGTTCGAGGAACGGCTCAAGGCCGTGCTGGGCGAGGTAAGGGAGGCCGACGGGCGGGTCATACTATTCATAGATGAACTGCACAATATCGTTGGCGCGGGCAAGTCGGAGGGCGCGATGGACGCCGGCAACCTGTTAAAGCCGATGCTGGCGCGTGGCGAGCTTCACTGCATCGGCGCGACGACGCTTGACGAATACCGCAAGCACGTCGAGAAGGACGCGGCGCTGGCGCGGAGGTTCCAGCCCGTGCTGGTCGACGAGCCGTCGGTCGAGGAGGCTGTGTCGATCCTGCGCGGGTTGAAGGAGAAGTATGAGCTTCACCACAGCGTAAGGATCACCGACGCCGCGCTGATCGCGTGCGTGACGCTGTCGCGCAGGTACATATCCGACCGCTTCCTGCCCGACAAGGCGATCGACCTGATGGACGAGGCGGCGGCGATACTGCGCACCGAGATCAACAGCAAGCCCACCGCGCTCGACGCTGTAGACCGCCGGATACTGCAGATGGAGATAGAGCGCGAGGCGTTAAGGCGCGAGATGGATTCCAAGAGCCGCGCGAGGCTGGACGCGCTTGAAGCCGAACTGTCCGGCCTTCGCGAGAGGTCCGACACGATGAACGCGCAGTGGCAAACCGAGAAACAGGACATCGAGCGGGCGCGCGGCCTTCGCGAACGGATCGAGCAGGCGCGCCGCGAGCTGGACGAGGCGAAGCGCAAGTACGACTACACCCGCTCCGCCGAACTGGAATACGGCGAGATACCCCAACTGGAATCGCGGCTTGAGACGCTTAAAAGCAGGAACGACGCGCGGTCCGGCGACGGCGGGGCGCTGCTGCGCGAGGTGGTCACCGAGCGCGAGATAGCGCAAATCGTGTCGCAGTGGACGGGCGTGCCCGTATCCAAGCTGGTGGAGAGTGAGCGCGAGAAGCTGCTGCAGCTGCCCGAGCAGCTTCACCGGCGGGTGATAGGGCAGGACGAGGCGGTCGACGCGGTCGCGGACGCGATACTCAGGGCGCGGGCCGGCATGTCCGACCCAAACAGGCCTATCGGGTCGTTCCTGTTCCTGGGGCCGACGGGCGTGGGCAAGACGGAACTGGCCAAGGCGCTGGCGGAGGCGATGTTCGACAGCGACCAGGCGATCGCGCGGATCGACATGAGCGAATATCAGGAGAAGCACACCGTCTCGCGGCTGGTCGGGGCGCCGCCGGGCTACGTGGGGTACGACGAGGGCGGGCAGCTAACCGAGGCGGTAAGGCGCAAGCCATACTCGATCGTGCTGTTCGACGAGATAGAGAAGGGGCATCCGGACGTATTCAACCTGCTGCTGCAGCTGCTGGACGACGGGCGGCTGACTGACAGCCAGGGCCGGACGGTCAACTTCAAGAATACGATAGTGATCATGACGAGCAACATCGCCAGCCCCTTGCTGTTGGAGGGCGTGAACGAGCGCGGGGAGATCAGCGATGGCGTCCGCTCGCGGGTGATGAGGGCGCTGCAAGCCGCGTTCAAGCCGGAATTCCTGAACCGGATGGATGAGACCGTGTTGTTCAAGCCGCTGACGAAGCGCGAGGTCACGCGGATCGTCGGCCTGATACTGGATAAGACGGCGGAGCGGCTGGCGCAGCAGGGCGTGGCGCTCGTGGTTGAGGACGGCGCGAAGTCGCTGATAGCGGATAAGTCGTACTCGCCGCAATACGGGGCGCGGCCAGCGCGTCGGTACATCCAGCGCGAGGTCGAGACGGAGATAGCCCGCAAGATAACGCGCGGGGAGTTGCGGGAAGGCCAGACGCTGACGTTATCGGCGGTAAGCGGCGATCTGGAGATGCTGGCCGGGCAGTAATCCAAACCAAACCGGGCGTTAGTTAGACCAGACCAGCCAATAATCCCAGCCAGGCCAGTCAATAATCCAGCCAGGCCAGCTAATAGTCCAGCCAGACCAGCCAGCTATTTAAACCAAACCAACCAACAACTCAAACCAAACCAGGCGGACCGATACAGACCATCGGTCCGCTTTGCCGCGCGGGTAGTCTGGCGTCACCGGATACATATAGACCGTCGGTTTGTTTCCAGTTATCCACGTTACCCACGTGTCCAACCATCCACAGCGCCAGCAAACGCGTCCAAAGATGTGGATAACCGATGAAAAACAAGCGCGATGAAGGGGCTAACTGTGGATAACTCTGTGGACAATGTGGATAAGGAGCATAACAGACCGTGGATTGGAGTATGCTTGTACATTTCGGAAGGGCTTGTTCTTCCGCTGTTAGGGGATCGCGCCGCCCTCTTTGCCGCTGGGGAGGGGATTCGTATCGCCCGCTTCGACACATGCTGTGGGATTCGCGTTGCCCCCTCTGCCGATGGGGTGTGGGATTCGCATCGCCCCCTCTACCGATGCGGCGGCATCTCCCCTAAAGGGGCGGCAAGAGGCTTGGAACGGCGGGAGTAAGTACGGGATTCGCAGTCCGTTACTACCCCGCCACTGCGTCGTTCCTAGCTTCTTGCCACCCCTTTAGGGGAGATGCCGCCGTAGCGACAGAAGGGCAACGCGAATCACACAACCCGGCAACACAGGGGTGATGCGAATCCCTCACCACAGAAACACAGGGGCTTCACTTACTCAACCCCAGCGACAGAGAGGGCGCCAGCATCCAGTTGATGCGGTGTTGGCAAAGCCCCGCTCCCTCTGCCGATGCAGCGGCATCTCCCCTAAAGGGGCGGCAAGAGGCTGGGAACGGCGGGGAGTAGGTACGGGGTTCGCAGTCCGTTACTACCCCGCCACTGCGTCGTTCCTAGCTTCTTGTCGCCCCTTTAGGGGAGATGCCGCCGCAGCGACAGAGGAGGCGATGCGAATCCCACTCCACAGCAACAAAGGGCGGCGCGAATCCCTCACCCCAGCAACAAAGAGGCGGCGCGAATCCCTCACCCCGGCAACAAAGGAGAGGCGCGAATCCCACAACCCAGTGACAGAGGGGACGGGACGTTTCGGCATTGTGAAGGAAAAGGGTACAGGTATGAGGGGATGCAACTGTTCTCTATACATAGTTTTTTGAAAAACATATGTATAAGAAAAACGCCGCATCCCCTCACCCCGTCAGGGCCACAAAAACTCCGGCGGCCTTATCCGGCAACGCCCGCCTTAATCAATCGTATACGGCAGCAGCGCGACCACCCTGGCCCGCTTAATCGACTCGCTCAACTGCCGCTGGTGCTTCGCGCAGTTGCCGCTCATGCGCCGGGGCAGTATCTTCCCGCGCTCGTTGGTGAAACGGCGCAGACGGTTGATATCCTTATAGTCGATGAACTCAACCTTATCCACGCAAAAGCTGCACACCTTGCGGCGCGGCCTGCGCCCGCGCGGGCGGCGGCCATCCCTGCGTTCTCCGCGTTCCTCAGCCATGAGAAATCCCTCCTATATATAAGGTAATGTTGGTTATTGTCATATCAGAACGGCAGCTCGTCCTCGTCGACCTCGCTGAAGCCGGCGTAGCTGGGCTGTGCCGCGGGTTTGGTCGGCTCGGCGTGTCGCGGCGGGGTCTGGCCATAATACCCGCCGGAAGGCTGCGCCGGGGCTTGCGCGGCGGGATATGTCCCGTCCGCCGCTTGGCCGCCCTGCGCTCCCTGTCCGCTGGGCAGGAACTCCAGGTCGTCCACCGCCACCTCGGCTGTCGTGCGCCGCTGGCCGTCCTGACCCTCGAACGTGTTGAGCGTCAGCGTGCCCACGACGCTGACCTTGCGGCCCTTTTGCAGGTACCGCTGCGCGATCTCGGCCAGCTTGCTGAAGCAGACGCAGTTGAAGAAATCCACGTCGGGCTGGCCTTCCTGCTTGCGTCGGCGCGTCACGGCCAGGCCGAAGCGACATAGCTGGCTGCCCGACTGCGTCGTGCGGGTTTCCGGGTCGCGGGTGAGGTTCCCTATCAGGAATATCTTATTCATGGCTAACGCCTCAATCCAGCTGTAAGGCGGCTGGCTGGGCCAGTCGGTTACATATTATACCGGCTCCGCTGGAACCGCCGCTGGCGCGGCGTTGGCAGCGGGTTCCGCCGGGGCTGCCGCGGGTTCGTCCGGCGCGGCCTCGGGTTCCGCCGCGATGGTGGCGGTCTCTGCTGGCGCGGCGGCGGGCTCGCTTGGCGCGGCTGTCGCGGCCGGGGCGGTGGCCTCGGCTGTCGTGGCTGGCGCGGCCGGGGCGGGCTGGCCGAACGGGACGATTGCGGGGCGCACCTGCACCGGACGCGGCTTGACGCTGCTGCGCTTCTCCTCGATCTTGACGATCATCGATCGGATGACCATCTCGGAGATGCGCAGGTTGCGCTCGATCTCGGTGGGCACGGTAGGCTCGGCGCGGAAGTTGACCAGCACGTAGTAGCCCTCGTTCTTGAAGTCGATCGGGTACGCCAGGCGGCGCTTACCCCATTCGTCCGACTTGTCGATCTGCGCTCCGTTGTCGGTGAGCAGCTTCGCGAAGCGGTCGATCAACTCCTTACGCGCGTCGCCCTCCAGCGAGGGATCCAGGATGTACATCAGCTCATACTTGTTCAATTCGTTCTGCCTCCTTACGGACATAAGGCCCCGCCTCATCGCGGGGCAAGGTTGCCCGGCGCGTATGGATCGCCAATCCCGCGCGCCAAGGTTTGCTATGACAGTATACCAGCATCCGTCCCGCTTTACAAGCGTCTGCGCGATAATTTCCGCAAACGATGTTTATAGCCAATATCTGTTCGGTCGGATAAGCACGCGCCGAAGCTTTCAGCGTAGGTTATCACAGTTGTTTGAAGGAGGCCTTGGTAAATGACACCCATCAACCAAAACCCGGGCGCGTCCCAGCAACCCAACAACGGCCCGTATATAGACTGGCAAGCGCTGCATGAGGCGCGAACCGGCGAGCGCCTATCAGCGGGACAGTATGAAACGGCCAGCCCGGACACGGACGCCGTCCCCACAGCGTACCCAGCCGATTACCCGGATGATTATGACGCCATAGAGGACGTCGAGCCATTCGCCGGCACGGATTGTCCGGACGCGTACAAGGATATGGGGTATGTGACCGCCGACGGCGGCGGGTGTATCTATACCGCCACGCTGTCCCAGGAGGTGCATAGCTCACTGACGCGGATCGTCGAATCCATCGCCAAGGGCGAGGTCGCGGGCAGCGAAATGCTCAAAGCCAGCTCGAGTGTCCTCGAGTGCCTGGCGGATACTAACGGCTGTGAACTCACCAACCTGCCAGAAGCGATGGACGCAACCCTGCAACTCGCGCAGAAGGTGGCCAGCCTGGAATGCGTACTGACAAAGAAGCTGTGCTGTACGCTTACCAGCCTGTGCGACTGCGGCCAAAGCCCGACCGGCCCCGGCTGCTGCCTGATAAGCGAGGATATGGAGGGCGCGCTTTCAAGCATCGTGGCCTCTATCGCCGACCAGGAAACAGCCGCCAGCGACCTGGTTAAGTCCGGCTCAAAGGCGCTGGAGTGCGCCATTGATAGTGATAATCCCACGCTCACCCAGACCATGCTCGACACGCTTGGCGAGATCGCCAGCGCCAGCGCGGACGTTGAGGCCGCGCTGAGCAGTAAGCTTTGCATGTCGCTGGGCGCGATAACCAGCTGCAGCCCCGACATGCCCTCGTCGCTGATTGACCCGCTTGAGCAGCTGATCGCGTCCATCGTGGATACCGAGGAGGGCGCGACCGCGCTTGTCACCACCGGGGCCGCGGCCCTGGGCGCGTCAACCACATCACCCACCTACTGCGACTACGACGAGATCAAGGACATAATGGGATCGGTCGACAAGCTGACCGCCTCCGCGCTGAAGATAGAGGAGGTCACCATGCACAAACTGTGCCTGGCACTCAACGCGCTGTGCGGCGACGACATATCCGGGCAGCTCCAATGCGAGCTTGGCGACTGCCAGGGCATATGTAACAAAACCGCACCGATATAAATAGTCGGTTATAAGGATTAGGCGGACGGTTCGGGAGAGCCGCCCGTCTTTTCGCTTGCCAAATCCTTCTAACTATGGTATAATGGTAGGAGTAGGACGGGTGGATTCGCGCCACCCCCTCTGTTGTTTGTACGGTGGGATTCGCGCCGCCCCCTCTGCCGCCTGAGGGCGACATCTCCCCTAAAGGGGCAACAAGAGGTTTGGAACGTCGCTACGGCGGGTGAGGAACGGATGGCGCGCCTCGTACCCACTCCCCGCCGCCCCAACCCCTTTGTCGCCCCTTTAAGGGAGATATCGACGCAACGACAGAGGGGACGGCTCGAATCCCTCCGCGAGGAGACACAGACCGCCTCCGTAGGCCCCGTGGCATAATAAACCATCGCGAAGGAGGCGCCAGCATGCCCCGATACGACCTGTTGCTGATCGACATGGACGACACGCTGTTCGACTTCGACGCGGCGCAAGCCTGCGCGTTCGCGGCGGCGTGCGCGGAACATGGCGTGCCCGATCCCGACGCGGCGCTGGCGTGTTACAGCCGCGTCAACGAAGCCCATTGGCTGCTGTACGAGCGCGGCGAGACCACCTTCGAGGAGCTAAACGCCGCGCGGTTCATGGCCTTCTTCGCGGACTACGGCCAGTCCGGCGACGCGCTGGCCTTCGGACGCGCCTATGTCGGGCGGCTCGGCGAGGCGGGCCATCTCGCGCCCGGGGCGTTGGGGCTGGTCAGGTCCGCGCTGGCCAGCATGCCCGTGACCATCATCACCAACGGCAACGGCGCGACACAGCGCGGGCGGCTGGAAGCGTCGGAGCTGGCCGGACTGCCGCTGGGCATCCTCATATCGGAGGAGGCCGGCGCCGCAAAGCCCGACCCGCTGATGATCCATGAGGCGATGCGCGTGGCCGGCGCGTCCGACCCGTCGCGGGTGATAATGGTCGGGGACTCGCTCAAGAGCGACGTCGGCGCGGCCCGGGCGGCGGGCATCGTGTCGTGCTGGCTGAATCCGTCGGGCAAACCCGCGCCGGACGGCCCCTCGCCGGACTATGAGGTAAGGTCGCTGGACCGGCTCTACGAAATATTGGGGCTGGAAAACAGCGGCGCGATTGAATAATTTGGATGAATCCGCGCCGCTGGCGCGTTATACTGATGAAGGCGCATGCCGGACAGGTCGCGCAGGGAGGTATCAGCCGTGAGAAACGTTAGGGTGAATATTGCCATACGCATAGCGGTTTTATTGGTTATACTGGCGCTGGTCTTGGGCGCGTGCTCGTTCAAGCCCGACACGACCGTGCAGGACCCGCTGACCGACACGACGATCTCGCTGCCGTTCGACAGCACGGCAGCGCCCTCGCCCTCCCCCACGCCGTCGCCAACGGGCGTGATCATCACGCGATCGCCCACCACGCCCCCAACCCCCACGCCTACAGCGACGCCCGCCCCCACCATCCAGCCCGCCCCGAACGGCAACTACCAGGACTGGAACGACCAGACGGGCATAGTCGTCGGCACTGCCGCGCCATCGGACGCGCCCGCGCTGCCATCCCCCACGCCATATGTCGCGCCGACAGCCTTCGAGACGCTTCGCCAGGGCATGAAGGGCGACGCCGTCGCGGATATGCAGCGCGCGTTATACCAGTTGGGTTACTATAACGGAGCGATCGACGGCGCGTTCGGCGCGGGCACCAAGTCCGCCGTGACCGCGTTCCAGAAATCCAACAGCCTGGCCGACGACGGCATCGCGGGATCAAAGACGCTCACGCTGCTATATTCGGCGTTCGACGGCTCAACGGATATCCGCGCGTATGTATCCCCGACCGCCAAGACCACAGCGGCGGCGACGGCCAAACCCACCGCGACCGTCCGCGCGACTGAGAAACCTGTCGCGGGCCCGTCCGACTACCGTTACCTGGATATCGGCTCGACCGGCACGGACGTGCGCTCACTGCAAAGCCGCCTGAAGCAGCTCGGTTACTACGTCGGCTCGATCAGCGGCACGTACGACAGCGCGACCAGCTACGCCGTCACCGCGTTCCAGCAGGATAATAAACCGTTGTGGGTGGACGGCAAGGCCGGTCCCGACACCCAAACGGCGTTGTACGGCTCCAATGTCGCCAGCCCCAAGTCCACACCCGCGGCCTACCGCACGCTGCGCAGCGCGATGACTGGCGACGACGTATACAAGCTGCAGCGGTATCTTATCAGCCTGGGGTACATGTCGGGCGCGGAGTCCGGTTACTACGACGGGCGCACCGCCGAGGCGGTCAAGGCGTTCCAGCAGCGCAACGGCCTTGCGGCCGACGGCATCGCGGGACCCGCCACCCAGCAGAAGCTATACTCGCCCGGCGCGCTCCCGGCGCAGAACCTCACCCAATTATACCCGAACGGCAAGGCCACGGACGTCCCGACCATGACCGACGCCAATCCCACGCCTACAAGCCTCGTCTCCGACAGCAAGTCCAGTCCGCTCGACGCCGGCTCATCCTCCGGCGTTCCGCCGTCGGCCACAACGCCGCCTGGCCAGTCCAGCGGCACGGATATGGGAATCGCTTCCACTACTGCCCCGTCGGGCGCGATCGGATCGGTCGCGCCCGATTCAACGGAATTCCCATATAATACCACTCAACCCGAAATAACGCCCGAACCCACGCCGTTCACGCTGCCGGACGTCGATACCACGGTCAACGCGGACGGCTCGATCAACGGCGCGCTAAGGCCAGGCAGCGTGGGCGAGGGCGTGAAGCTGCTGCAGGCGCGGCTGAAAGAGCTTGAGTACTACCTGGGCGCGGTCGACGGGAATTACTCCGACGCGGTGACCGCGGCGGTGAGGCGGTTCCAGACGCGCAACCTGCTAGCGGCGGACGGCGTCGCGGGCTCTAGCACGCAACAGGCGCTGTTCTCCGACGACGCGCTGGCCTCCCAACTGGATATGACCCCGAACGTCGGCTCGATGAAGTTCGGCGACCGCTCGGACGACGTGACCATGCTGCAGGACCGGCTGATCCGGATGGGATACCTGAAGGAGGGAGCGACAGGCTACTACGGCGAGCAGACCCGCGACGCGGTGCTGGCGTTCCAGAGGATGAACGGCCTGCCCGACGACGGCTACGCCGGGGCGCGGACGCTCTCGCTGCTGTTCACCGACGTCGCGCTGTCCGCGCTGGGCGCGCCGGGCACGATGCCCCCCTCGCCCACCCCAGAACCTTCCCCGACCATCCCGCCCACGCCCGCGCCGACACCGGACGTCACGCTGCGCTCGGGCGACAGCGGCACGATGGTCGCCGCGCTGAAGGACACGCTGACGCGGCTGGGCTACCTGGATAACTCCTCCGACGATAACTATGACGAGACGACCGCCGCCGCGATCAAGCGCTTCAAGATAATCAACGCGTACCAGCTGCCGGAGGAAGGCATAGACGACGGCGTCGCCTACGCGTCCACCCAGTCGCTGCTCTTCTCCAGCAAGGCCGCGCCATGGCCGACGCTGCCGCAAGGGAATCCCGACCTGGCCGCGCTCAACAACGAGGCGCTGGAATCCCGCGAGATCACGGCCACCGGCACCACCCAGACCAACCTCTCCAGCGGCGGGATAGCCGCTCTCGCGCCGGACGGGACCGTCTACTATGCCGACGGCGCGCTGGGCGGGCAGCTGTACTCGCTGTCCAGCAGGACGGGCGTTACCCCGGTTTGCGGGGACTCGGCGCGGTTCATCCACGTGATCAACGGCACGTTGGTGTACGCCACGGACAGCGAGATCGTTCGCTACACGCCGGGCAATGGCCGCCGCGAGGCGATCGCCCAAACCGGGCTTATCAAGAAGCTGGCAGCCGCCGGGGACTCGTACTACTACCTGGAGGGCGGGACGCTGTTCCGCGCCCGGCCCGGCGAGGAATTGCGCGAGCTGGCCGGGAACGTCAACGACTTCTACCTGGATACCGCGAACATGGTGCTCTATGTGGCCACGCCGCAGGAGATAAGGCGCTTGGACGGAGCGGGCAACCCGCTGTCTACTGTCCTGCAGAGCGGGGCGCAGCAGGTCCTGCTGTGCGGCGGGGTGCTGTATTACCGCCGCGACGGTTGGGTATTCAGGATAGACGGCGGGCGCGAGACCGCCGTGCTATCCGGCAGCGTGACGTGGTTCGGGTTCCATCTAGGCTCGATGTACTATATCACGGGCAGCTCGCTCGCCGTGGCTGACACCAACGGCGCTAACGCCCGAATGTTCGACGCCGGGCCTGTGGCGTCGGTGTCGTTCATCAACGGCGAGGCGTACATAGGCCGCACCACCGGCGGCGGGTATAACCAAAAGTACCCGGCACAATAATTATTATTGGAGGCAACAATGCCGTTATCCGTCTCCGAGAGTATCGCGTCCGACCTGCTTGCCATCGGCGCGGTGTTCCTCCGCCCGAACGAGCCGTTCACATGGGCCAGCGGGATCAAGAGCCCCATATACTGCGACCACCGCCTGACGCTGTCGGAGCCTGATACGCGCGGCAGGATCGAGCGCGCGCTGGCGGACCGCGTCCGCCAGGCGTTCCCGGAATGCGAGGCGCTGTTCGGCACTGCGACCGCCGGGATACCCCACGCCGCGATAGTCGCGTACATGATGGGCCTGCCGATGGGTTACGTACGCGGCAGCGGCAAGGACCACGGGCTTAAGAACCGCGTTGAGGGTAAACTCCTTCCCGGCTGGAAGGTCGTCGTCGTGGAGGATCTGGTCTCCACCGGCGGCAGCGCGTTGGACGCGGTGGACGCTCTGCGCAGCGCTGGCGCGGACGCGCTGGGGGTTGTATGCATATTTACCTATAACATGGGGCGGGGCATTGACGCGTTTAGACAGTCCGGGTTGAGGCTGGAGTCGCTCACGGACTTCGACACGCTGGCGGACATAGCGGCGCGGACGGGCGCGGTCGATCCCGCCGACCTGCCCAGGCTGCGGGCGTTCCGCGACAATCCCGACGACACCAGTTGGATTATAACTAAACCGGAGGTTGTGTGATCAAGAACCTGAACGATATTAACGACCTGTCAGGCGAACAGGTGGAGCGGCTGATCGCGCTGGCGGAGGACATACTGGCGGACCGCGCGAAGTACCAGGATTCGCTCAAACACCGAACGCTGGCGACACTGTTCTTCGAGCCTAGCACGCGCACGCGCCTGAGCTTCGAGGCTGCCATGCTGGAGATGGGCGGGAACGTGATAGGCTTCGCCGACCCGAACTCATCATCCGCGACGAAGGGCGAGAGCGTCGCGGACACGGTGCGGACGGTCGCGTGTTATTCCGATATAATAGTGATGAGGCACCCCAAGGAGGGTGCGCCCATCGCGGCGTCGCTGCGTTCGCCTGTGCCCATCATCAACGCGGGCGACGGCGGGCATCACCACCCGACCCAGACGCTGGCCGACCTGTTCACGATCCGGCGCGAGAAGGGGCGGCTGGACGGCCTGACCATCGGGCTGTGCGGCGACCTGAAGTTCGGGCGTACGGTCCATTCGCTGATTCAGGCGATGTCGCGGTATGACGGCGTAAGGTTCGCGCTGGTGTCGCCCGAGGAGCTGCGCGCGCCTGACTATATACTGGAAGGGGCGCTTCGCCGCCCTAACGTCTCCTACCAGGAGACGGACTCGCTGGAGTCGGTCGTCCCCGAGCTGGACGCGCTGTATATGACGCGCGTGCAGCGGGAGCGGTTCTTCAACGAGGCCGACTATGTCCGGCTGAAGGATAGTTATATATTAACATTAAAGACGCTGGAACGAGCGAAGCGTGACCTTACAATATTGCACCCGCTGCCGCGCGTCAACGAGATAGCGGTAGAGGTTGACGACGACCCGCGGGCGCGTTACTTCCAACAGATGTTCTATGGCAAGGTGATCCGCAAGGCGCTGCTGGCGGCCATGCTGGGGGTAAGCGTATGAATATCGACAGCATCCGCAACGGCATCGTGATCGACCACATACAGGCCGGCAACAGCATGCGCATATACCAGCTGCTGGGCCTCGACCGCCTGGCGTGCAGCGTGGCGATCATCAAGAACTGCAAGAGCCGCAAGATGGGGCGCAAGGATATCATCAAGATAGACGAGGACTTCGACGTGAACCTGGACGCGCTGGGGTTCGTCGACCCGAATGTTACGGTCAGCGTGATCCGCGACGGCCAGACCGTCGAGAAGCGCAAGATATCCCCGCCCGAGCGCATCGTTAACGTTATACGCTGCAACAACCCGCGCTGCATAACGACCACGGAGCCTGGGCTGGATCACGTCTTCCACCTGACCGACGCGGAGCGCGGGCAGTACCGTTGCGCGTACTGCGACGCGGCCAGGCAGTAAGGGGCGGGCATGGACGGCGTAGCGATGGGGTTCATGTGCGCGGAGTGCCGCGCGATGCTGCGCGGCGGCAGGGTGGATCAGGTCCGCCAGCCCGACCGATCCACGATGATACTGGTCATGCGCAGCCATGGCGCGAACCATCGGCTGCTGCTCAGCGCGGACGCGAACAACGCGCGGATACAGCTAACCGGATCGAACCCGCCCAATCCGCCCGAGCCGCCAATGTTCTGCATGCTCCTGCGCAAACGGCTGGCCGGGGCGGTTATCGCGGACATACGCGCGATAGGCGGCGACCGCGTAGCGTGGATAGACTTCGACACCGAGGACGAGTTGGGCGAGCGCGGCTCGCATCGGCTGATCGTGGAATGCATGGGGCGGCACAGCAACATAATCCTGCTGGACGGGACCGGGAGGATCGTGGATTCGATAAGGCGGGTAGGCGCGGAGGTCAACCGTTACCGCGAGCTGCTGCCCGGCGTGATATATCAGCCGCCGCCTTCGCAGGATAAGCTGGACCCGGCAGCGTTTCGCGGCGAGGCGGCGGAGGAAGCGCGGGCGGCGCTCTCCGCGAGGATGCCGACGGGCGGGAAATTAAGCCGGGGGATAGCGGAAACGGTTATGGGCGTGGGGGCGCAGACGGCAAGGGAGTTCGCCCAGCGCGTTTGCGGAGACGCTGAAGCGTACATGGATCGGCTGAACCGCGAGGCGGCGGTCGACGCGCTGGCGTCGATTCTGCGGGATTTGCCGGATTACGCCGACCCAGTGTCGGTTTTGGATGGGACGGGCGCGGCGGTTGACGCGTTCCCGTTTGGGATGTTGAGTTTGACGGCGGATCGGCTGAGGAGACGCGCTACGCTCTCGGAGGCGATGGACGCCTGCTACGCGCACAGGGATGAGGCGGAGAGGATCGCGCGGCGCAAGCAGTCACTGAAGAAGGCTGTAGGAAGCGCGATCGAGCGCGCGGAGAAGAAGCTGGCCATCCAGTTGGAAGCGATCAACACGCGGGAAAGAATCGAGGAGGCGTCAAGGTTCGGCGAGTTGATCATGGGCAGCCTGTACCGGATTCCGCCGGGAGCGACGGCAGCCGCGGTGGTGGATTATTACCAGGAAGGGGCGCCGGTTGTGACGATCCCGCTGGATGAGCGGGCAGGCGCGGTAAGGTCGGCGCAGCAGTATTTCAAGCGGGCAAGGAAAATGAAGGCGGCAAGGGACGCGGCGTTGGAACAGCGGCGGCTGACGGAGGACTTGCTGGTTTTCCTGCGTACGCAAGAACAGGATCTAGAGATGTGCGCGGATGAAGCGGAGCTGGCTGAAGTAAGGGCGACGCTGACAAAGGCAGGGGTGGTCCGCGCTGAGCGGGAGGCGAGGAAGGGTAAGCCGGCAAAGGTGAGGCTGCCGCAGTCGGAGCCGTATAGGTATCAGTCAAGCGATGGGATTGAGATTCAGGTGGGCAAGACAAGCCAGCAGAACGATCGGATAACAGGCGCGGCTGAAGGGGATATGACATGGCTGCACGCGAAGGATATGCCCGGGTCGCATGTGGTGGCAAGGCATAACGGCGAGCTGCCAGAGAAGACGATGGGCGAGGCGTTGATGCTGGCGGCATGGTACAGCAAAGGCCGCGCGTCGGCAAACGTGCCAGTAGACGCAACGCGACGGAAGTATGTGAAGAAGCCCGGCGGCGCGGCCGCGGGGTTTGTGACGTATACGAACCAGAGGACGTACTACGTTACGCCGGACGAGGCGGTGGTTCGGGCGCTGACGCTGTTGAATGGCAGGAAGTTAAAGGGGATTTGAGAGACAGCCATAGGCATTGAGGAACAACTTACCCTGGACACGAGGGTCCAGCGTCACGCTGGTCAGGGGGTCAAGGGGGGTGAAACCCCCTTGCGGGGTGCGGGGCGGAG
>JAISWI010000046.1 GCA_031270865.1 Oscillospiraceae bacterium | reverse complement strand
GGGGGGGGCGCCCCCCCCCGCGGCCGCGCGCCCCCCCCCCCCCCCCCCCCGTACCTACCTCCGCGTAAAAGGCGAAGCCCGAAAGGTTTATTTATGCCCTGCGGGGCTAGGGTTTGTTGGTTTCGACCGGGGGACGTGGGGCTCTGCCCCACACCCCGCAAGGGGGTTTCACCCCCCTTGACCCCCTGACCAGCGTGACGCTGGACCCTCGTGGCCAGGGTAGTTTGTTCCTCCAAGGAGACATTGACTTATTATACCATGGCCTCCGGGTAAAACAAACCCCGGACGCCTCAAGCTTGTTTTCGCATATCCCATTAATCCCCCCGCATACACTTTCATGAATTCGCCAGCGGGAGGGATCAGGATGAAGGACTACATCGAGCAGCGCGTGCTGGATATCGCGAAATTTCTGGCAGGGAGCGGCTCAACTGTCCGGGACGCGGCGCGGAAGTTCCACGTCTCCAAATCGACCGTCCACAAGGACATGATGGATCGGCTGCCTTACCTGCACTCGGAACTAGCTCGCAGTGTCCGCCACGTGCTCGACGTGAACAAGGCTGAGCGCCATCTGCGCGGCGGCCAGGCCACATGCATGAAATACAAAAGGAAAAACAGCGAAGGTTAGCCGCGCCAGGCAGGGTTTTGGCGCGGTCGCGCAGAATCATTCCCATAACCATAAAGGCATTTGGGAAGGGGCTGGTCGCCGTGCTGGGACGTGAGGACGTGGGCGTAGACTTCGGCACATCCACGTGTCTGGCAGCCGTCAGGGGGCGGAGCGTCGTCCTGCGCGAAGCGGCGCTGTGCGCGCTTGACCGGAACACTCGCAACATCATCGCCGTTGGCGATGAAGCCCTGCGCATGCTGGGCAAAACCCCCGGCCACATACTGTTGATGCGTCCTTTGAAACACGGCTCCGTATCCGATTACGACGTCACCACGCGTATGCTTAGGTATTATTTACGGAAGGTTCAGGGCAGGCGCGCGTTGCTGCGTCCTCGTGTATTCCTATGCGTGCCCGGCAGCGTCACGGACGTTGAGAAACGTTCCGTCAGTGACGCTATGCTGGACGCTGGCGCGCGCCGAACCCAATTAATTGATAACGCCGTGGCCGCCGCTATTGGCGCCGGCCTCGACGTCACGGGCAGCTATGGCCACCTGGTCGTGGACGTAGGCGGCGGCGTAACCGACGTCGCCGTTGTATCCATGGGCAGGGTCGTTGCCCGTGACGCCGCCCGCGCTGGCGGCGACCGTTTCCACGAGGCGATCATGCGCGAGCTGCGCCGCAAGCACAACCTCATGATTGGCGAGCGCACAGCCGAGGAACTCAAAACCACAATGGGCGCGGCCATCCCGCGCGACACGCCCATGTACATGGATGTTACGGGCCGCAACCTGATCCTTGGCCTCCCGCGCACTGTCCGCGTCAACTCTGACGAGCTTACCGAGGCCATGGAGGAACCTGTCCGCGACATTGTCGAGGGCGTGCATTCCGTGCTTGAGCGCACCCCTCCCGAGCTGGCCGCCGACATATTCGAGCGGGGCATGACCCTGGTCGGCGGCGGCGCGATGCTGCCCGGCCTTGCCGAAACGCTGTCCAGCCAGATAAAGATTCCGTGCCGCGCCCCCAACGATCCGACAGCATGCGCGGCGTTCGGGCTTGCTCAAATCATGGATAACCTGGAGGCAATGGCCGAACTGCTGGCGTGATACCATGGATTCGACACGCGTGTCGACTTGATTCGCGTCCGCGCCGTATTTACCTTAATTTAACTTAACACTTCCGTAACATATCAACCCATACACGCGCGTTTCTTCGATCCAATTCGTTATGATACGCCGCGTTTCGACAGCGTGTGGCATGTTGCGAACCGCTTTATACAGCATTCACGGGTTTATCTGTTAACAGTCATTAAATCTAATGGAATCGACAAACAATAATATGTTTCGACAGGATATCCTATTGTAATAAAGGTAACTTGTCGGTATAATGGTCATGCGCTGATGGTTGGGCGAATTCCGGCAACCCATGCGGTAATTCGACGCAAACATCAAATAACCAGCGCGGTTTTTGCGAACGGAGGGGGATTTGAAGTGAAAGAGGTATTCTTAAGGCAAATGTGCAAAGGGCTTACGCGCCTGACTGAGGACGCGTACCTGGCGGGAGACAGGCAGCTCGCGCTGCGCTGGAGCCAGAGGCTGGACAAGGTGATATACCAGCTGATGCTGATCCAGAACCGCGACGTGCTTGAGTCATTAAGGGCGAAGCGGGCCAGCTGAACGCCCGGCAACCCATCAATCCATGGTTTCCAGAGGGAGCGGCTGGTCGGGGGGGACCAGCCGCTTTTTTCATTCATTGCATATATGGATTAGTCGGGAGACAGCAGGTCTAAGGCTTCTTTCGCGCAGTCTTCAAGGTAAGATTTCACAACATCCGGCTGACCGTCAATGACAGTTTTTAGTAAATCCAGATAGGTCAACGCGTCTTGACGCTTACCAACCATGGCATATGCCCGGCACAATTCAGCGATTGTGTGAGCATATCCCATTGGTTCTTGTACTAATTTATATAAATCGAGAGCCTGTATGTATAAAGGTATTGACTTGTCTATTTCACCATGCTCACGTTCCAGATCGCCCATGGACCGAAGCACGTTCGCGCGGCCAAGGTTATACTTCTCCGCCAGGAACAACTTTTCAGCTTCCGCGTAATGACCCTGCGCGGCTTCTACCTCTCCAAGGTAGCATTCCATATCGCCCATGGACCGAAGCACGTTCGCGCGGCCAAGGTTATCTTTCACCGCCCGGTACAACTTTTCAGCTTCCGCGAAATGGCCCTGCGCGGCTTCTACCTCTCCAAGTCGGATTTCCAGATCGCCCATGGACTGAAGAACGTTCGCGCGGCCAAGGTTATCTTTCACCGCCCGGTACAACTTTTCAGCTTGTGTGAAATGGCCCCGCGCGGCTTCTACCTCTCCAAGCTGGCATTCCATATCGCCCATGGACCGAAGAACGTTCGCGCGGCCAAGGTTATTTTTCTCCGCCAGGAACAACTTTTCAGCTTCCGCATAATGACCTTGCGCGGCTTCTACCTCTCCAAGGTGGCGTTCCAGAACGCCCATGGACAGAAGCGCGTTCGCGCGGCCAAGGTTAGATTTCATCGCCAGGAACAACTTTTCAGCTTCCGCGAAATGACCCCGCGCGGCTTCGACCTTTCCAAGTTGGATTTCCAGATCGCCCATGGAATCAAGCACGCTCGCGCGAACAATAGGCGTCTTTATTTCAGGAAGGTATCCTTGTAGAAACACTAGGGATTCAAATGCCTTGTACTTCCAATGGTTATGCATTTCGTTAGTCAGTGTTTCTGCCTTTGAATGGCTTTCACGCTTACTCAACAACTCAATAGCGATCGGTAACGCGTCAATGGCAAGGTTATTCCATTTTCCATAGTCTGATCCACGAAAATTATTAGCATTCTTATAAAACATCGTAAGCGAATCGAAAAACCTATCAATGG
The DNA here is from genome assembly GCA_031270865.1 of Oscillospiraceae bacterium. Taxonomy (GTDB): domain Bacteria; phylum Bacillota; class Clostridia; order Christensenellales; family Aristaeellaceae; genus BNUH01. Next base: position 16,505 of record JAISWI010000046.1, on the reverse strand, counting down.
CACTATCGCAGACTTCACCTTCATTATCACGAGTAAAGATAAAGCCCTTTATAGGATTAAGCATACTAAAACCACTTTTGTCCCCGCGAAGCAGACTATTCTTAACAAGACGCGCAGCGGCATCACGATATTTTTCCACTGAATCCCCGAATATAGCGTCAAACATCTCGTTACTAATCTGTGTTGGCACAAATGTCATTACTGCCCATATTTCTATGGCGCGCTTATCTTCAGAAACACTTTCATAACTGAAAGACAACGCCTTCAGCAGATTTTTATGCCTTCCCGCGCCGTCAACACTAATATTATCATCAAACGGGTTTTTATGCCACGCGTTCGACAAATCCTTTACCGACTGATAACGCCCTTGAGTGGCAACCAAAACAATGCTAAGCGGGTGATGTCCCATATCCTTCAGCAAATCTTTAAGAATCGGCTCATCGTTTGGCAAAATCTGGCGTTGGTTATTTTGCCAATGTTTCGTAAACAGCGTCAACGCGTGTTCAGGCGAAAGCTCCTCCAGCGCTTCGGAGTAAATCATATGGTTATTGAATCGCTCACGCGACGAAAATACTATTGTCCATCCCACAGCATTAATAAATCTAATGAACCAATCATTAAATGAATCGAACCTCATCGCGTCTTCCATATTATCCATATAGAAAAGCGTGCTTGACCGTTTGTTCGCGGCATATACTAACTGTCCTTCAAGCGCGTTTGTCTCGCCAGGTTTTATACCCAAAGCCATCAGCATTTCAGCGATAACGGCTTCTTTTTCACGTATATCCGTGAAGTTCACAGCATACACATTTGCATAGTTATCCTTCAACTCTCGAACAATATGCAGACATACAGTAGTCTTGCCAATCCCCGGCTCACCGTAAACCTCAACTACCCGCTTACGTTCATCCAACACTTTTCCCACTATTTTACTAGTAAATTCATCTCGACCTATCGGATCCAGGCCAAGCAGGTTAAGCTGGCGTGAGGAGGCGACCGTCTGGCCTTCGCTTGACGCGTTAGGGGGTAGGTAAATGTTAACAACAGGGTGATCAATGATTGTATCCGCTTCTTGATTGACCGCCGTACCGCCATCTTTAGCGACAGCGACTTGTGCGCCTTCAGCGGCTTTTATATCATCCTCTGGCTTCTCAGCCTGCCCCTTATTCCACGAAAACATCTGGCCGCCCCCTATCCTTCAATACTTTTGTTTATCGCCTTGCCACCGTTATCCGCGACGGCTACTTGCGGCGCGGGGGTATTGGTCTTTCCTTGCTTTTCGTTAGACGCGACGGATCCCTTGCCGCTGGCCTTCGAGACCTGCGATGCCCCGGTTGCGGTTAGCTTCTTGCCATCAACCTTGACCATTGCGCCATCCGCGCCGGGCTTACCGCCCCTGCGGACGAAAAGGTCAAGAACGAACCTTACCAGCTGCGTGGCAATGCCGCTGAAAAACACCTTCATCCACTCCATGATGTCCCCTCCTCTCCCATATTATACCATCTTTCACAATTTTAGTCAACCGTTCATCAAAAAAAACGCGCCCAGCGGCGCGGGAATTGCCGCCGCGCGTTTTTGTTTTTTACTGGTAATATAGTCCCATATGTGTTATAATGGATGGGCGCGGTAATGTTGGACGCGGTGTAAGGGGGCGGCGCATGCCGATACGGTTCTGTCCGCTAAGGAGCGGTTCTAGCGGGAACGTCTCGTTCCTTGGCGCTGGGGGGACGCGGCTGCTGATCGACGCGGGGCACTCGTGCCGGACGTTGGAGCAGCTGCTCGGCTCGATCGGGGAGAGCGCGGCTAACCTGGACGGGATAGTCGTCTCGCACGAGCACTCCGACCATATAAAGGGCGCGGGCACGCTCAGCCAGCGTTACGGCGTGCCCATATACGCCAACGCCGCGACGTGGAACGCTATGCGCGACAAGCCGGGATTCCCGGGCGTGGAGCCTCGCAACCAGCGCGTGTTCGTGACGGGCGTGGATTTCTACATAGGCGATGTGAACGTCCAGCCGTTCCTGATACCCCACGACGCGGCCGAACCCGTCGGGTTCGCTGTGGAGTACCGGGGCAGGCGGATCGTGACGGCCACGGACCTGGGCCACCTGGCCAGCGCGTGGACCGGCCAGCTGGAAGGCGCGGACCTAGTGCTCATCGAGGCGAACCATGACCCGGACATGCTCAAGGCGTGCGCGTATCCGTCGTGGCTGAAGCGGCGCATACTCGGCAGCCGCGGCCACCTGTCCAACGGTGATTGCGCCGAGCTGCTGCGCGGGCTGACGACGGCGGGATTGCGCCACTGCGTGCTAGGGCACATGAGCGCCGAGGCGAATACCCCAGACCTGGCGATGCTGGCCGTCAAGTCCGCGCTGTCCCCGTCGGTGCGCGTGGATATGGCGTACCGCGACAGCACGGGCGGGTATTACGAGCTGTCATGCTAGGGAATAATCGCGCGGACGATACCGCGAGGATGGACGCGCCCAGGGACAACAGGCCTTCGGCGCGGGCCGCGGTCGCGCTGTTCGCGGTTGCCGCCGCGCTGCTGTTCTGCGCCAGGCAGTTTGTCGTTGTGCGGGATGATTGGCTTACGCTGTGGCAGCTGGCGCAGGAGATCGTGTTGTTTGGGCTGCCATGGGCGGCGTACTACCAGCTCAAACCGGACGCGAAGCCGTTCACCCGGATGGCGCGTGTCCCGAGGATTGGGACATGCGTCGCCGCGGCGCTGGCCGCGCTGATCGGGCTGGAGTATTTCTCCGGGCTGGACGCGCTGTGGGTGACGCTGCTCACGCGGTTAGGGCTGAACCTGGACACGCTTAGCCAGTGGCTGGCCGCCGACACTGGGATGGATATGCCCACCGCCCTGCTCATCATGGCGGCTGCCCCGGCGCTGTTCGAGGAGCTGTCGTTCAGGGGACTGACGCTGCCCGCGCTGGAGCGTTACGGCGCGGGACGCGCGGCGGTGATCAGCGGGTTATTGTTCGCGCTGACGCATATGAGCCTGCCCGGATTGCCCACGCACCTGCTGTTAGGGGTCGCGCTGGCGATGCTGGCCATCGCGTCGGACAGCCTGGTATTGCCGATGGTATACCACTTCGCGCACAACGCGGGCGCTGTCGCCGTGAGTTACTTCGTCCAGTATGACACGGACGTCGCGCTTCGGGAGATGATCTCCCGTGAGACGACGCTGACCGTGTTCATCCAAACGGCGGTATCCTTCGCGCTGTGGGGGCTGATGATGCGGATGGTATTCACGGGCGCGTCGCGCGGAAGGGGCGAGCAAGCGGCGGAGGCGGTGAAAGCGGCGCGGTTCCCGCGCGGGCTGATGATAGTAATTATACTATTGGTATTATTGTTATTGTCGGTATACGCGTTGCAGCTGATCGCGCTGATGTGACGGAGCGTAGATGATGGACAACCGCGCGGACCTTTCGTCAACCCGTGTGTTCATGCTGGACATGGACGGCACGTTCTACCTGGGCGACCGCCTGTTGGACGGATCGCTGGAGTTCCTGGACGCGCTGGAGCGCACGGGCCGCGAGGCGTTGTTCCTGACGAACAACTCCTCAAAGTCAGCGTCGTTATATGAGAGCAAGCTCGAACGCATGGGCGTGCCGGATCGTCATCGCAGGGTATACACCTCCGGTCAGGCGGCGGCAGCCTATTGCTTGAAGGCGTTCCCCGGTCGGCGGGCGTTCCTGCTGGGCACGCCCGCGCTGAGCGCGGAGATGGAATCCATGGGGATCGTTATCAACAATAACGACCCAGACTACGTCATAACAGCGTTTGACACCACGCTGGACTACGCTAAGCTGGCCAGGCTGTGCGATCTCGTCCGCGCCGGACTGCCCTACATCGCGACGCATCCGGACCTCGTCTGCCCGACGGAGACAGGCTCCATACCGGATATTGGCGCGACGATCGCGTTTGTGGAGGCCGCCGCCAGCCGCAGGCCCGACGCGATTATCGGCAAACCCTACGCCGGGATTATCGACGGCGCGTTGGGAATGCTGGGCGCGGTCCGCGCCGAGACCGCGATGGTGGGCGACAGGCTCTACACCGACATAGCCGCTGGGGTAAACAACGGGTTGTTATCGATAATGGTCCTCACCGGCGAGGCGCGGCTGGCCGACCTGGACGGCTCGCCCATCCAGCCGGGCCGCGTCGCCGGAAGGCTGTCCGACCTGATACCCGACCTGCTGGCGCGTCCAATTATAAATGAGAGGTGATTGCGCAATGGATCATCCCATTAATCCTATTAAGTTATGGGAGAATGGCGCTCCCGACTTCATAGCCGAGTACGGCCAGCCGCAGCCGACGCTGACACCGTTCTGGGCGGACACGCCTGAAGGCCCGCGAGGAGCGGTGATCGTCTGTCCCGGCGGCGGTTACGTGATGAAGGCCGAACACGAGGGTACGCCCATCGCGCAAAAGGTCAATGAAAGCGGCGTACACGCGTTCGTGTTAAGTTACCGCGTCGCGCCGTACAACCACCCGATACCGCTGGAGGACGCGCAGCGCTCGATCCGCGTTGTCCGCGCGAACGCGCAGGCGTGGGGGATACTGCCGGACAAGATTGGCATACTGGGATTCTCGGCGGGCGGGCACCTGACCGCGCACGCTGGGACGACATACGACGCTGGCGATCCCGACGCGGACGATCCCATCGAGCGCGTCAGCTGCCGCCCGGACGCGATACTTCCCTGCTACGCGGTGATGAGCGGGCTGGCGGTCTCCATCGCGCACCGGGGATCGTTCCAGTCGCTTACCGGGCGCAAGGCGATCGACGGGATGACCGCGCGGCTGCTCTCGCCCGACACGCTGGTTTCCGAGGACACGCCGCCCGCGTTCATCTGGCACACGGCGGAGGATCCGGTCGTCCCGGTGGAGAACGCGCTGCTGTTCGCGGCCGCGATGTCCGCGCATAAGCGTCCGTTCGCGCTGCACGTATTCCCGTATGGGCGGCACGGCGTAGGCCTAGGCGAAGATATACCGCTGGCGCGGGACTGGCCGCGGCTGATGGGCGAGTGGCTCAAGGAGTTCGGTTTTGGAGGATGAGTATAGTGCGCGTGGATAAATTTGGCGTGCCTGTCAAGGTTGTGATACTGGCGGCGGGGAAGGGGAAGCGGCTGGGGAGCGAGATGGCCGAGCTGCCCAAGGCGCTGCGGTTGTTGTGCGGGCGTCCGCTGATCCGGCATGTGCTGGACCACCTGCCGTTCATCGCGCCGGAGGATATAACGGTGGTGGTCGGATACCGCAAGGAGCAGGTCGTCGCGGAGTTAGGCCCGGCGTACAGCTATGTCGAGCAGGAGGTCCTGGACGGGACGGCGCGCGCGGCGGAGTACGCGCGGCCCGCGCTGGAAGGATTCACCGGCCCGGTGATGGTGTTATACTGCGACATGCCGCTGCTAAGCGCCGCGACATACAGCGGAATCCTGCGCCGGCACATCGAGACCGGGGCGGACCAGACGCTGCTGGCCGGGGTGATCCATCCGATCCCGCCGTATGGGAGGCTGATACGCGACTCAGGCGGGCGGCTGGTCGATATCGTGGAGGAAAGCTCGTGTACGCCGGAGCAGAAGCTGATCGACGAGGTCAATGTAGGGATACAGGTATTCAACGGTTCGGACATGTGGGACGGGCTGGCGCGCGTGCCGTACGAGACGCGGCGCAAGCCCCCGGAGCGCATCCTGACGGCGGCGGCGGGGGTCTACGCGGCGATGGGGAAGCGGGTCGAAGTCTACCGCCTGCGGGATAACGACGAGGCGACGGGCGTCAACAGCATGGAGGACATGGCAAAGGCGGAAGGGTTGATGCGGGGGTGAGGGGGCGGCCCCTCCACCTTGTCACCCCTCTAGGGAAGATGTCGCCTCAGCGATAGAGGTGGACTCCTCAACCAGCCACTGCGGGGCTGGCATGGCGTATCCCCCTCTGCCGTTACGGCGGCATCCCTCCAGTCAGGATAGCGCGCGAGGAAGGGACTTGATGACGCGCGTTCCGCTGTCTCAATTGTGGGATCAGCCCATTAACGCGGGCATTGTTGATGCCGGATATGTGAAACCTACTCATTCTAGAATTATGTCTGACTGTTTAACATTAATCCTTTTATCATAGAGTAATTGTACCCTTCAACTCTCTTACCATTCAACAATAGATCGCCCTCACAACTATCGTACAACCCTATAAATAATTTAGATATTTTGAATTTACCTGCGCCGTTAACTCCAATAAATGTATAGCTCTTCCTATTCCTAATATAAAAAAACAATTATACGGCACATACATCTTTATTCCAGGATACTTAAAGTAATTATACCTTTTTTTGTATCTTCTTCGAATCTTTACTCATTTCATAATTTCGTTTCCCTGTTCACTCCGATAAAATGAACAACGGAAAACCATCAGAAATGATTAAAATACCGCTTATAAAAGTTGACCGCGTCATAATAATAAGCAGTTAAAGCAGTCGAAGCAGGTCTATCATGTATATATTTCTTCAATCTCATCTTCTTACGCTTGGCCGAGCTGAACCAACTAACCTGACATTTTATAACTATTCGCGCGATACGCCTTGCTTTATGCCGAAACCTGTGATAAAATGTAGTAATGACACGTTCAAGGATGGTGCTCCCTATGAGGCCAGGCCGCTTTGGTTTGTACGATTACCGCCTTACGCCCTCCCAGGAAGAACGGGCGGAGCGGCTGCATGACGAGTCTATCATCATCGACATGCTGTTCCAGGGTCCGCTGTCGCCGTACTCGCTGGACGACGCGTTCACGCGCGAAACGCTGGAGAAATACGCTCCGCTGAAGGCCGCGGACCCCAGCGCGTACTTCGCGAAGGTGGAACGCGCCGTGCTGGAGGCCGCGCTCCGGGACGAGCTGCCCGAGTATAAGCAATGCTGGTATGACAGCGGGATTACGGCGGGATGCAGGCAGCTGGACGTTGGCGGCGACCCGTTCGAATTAGTTCGCGGCATGGCGGACTGCCAGCGGCAGTTCGACGTATACGCGGATTGGCTGATCAAGGCGACACGCGCCGAAGATATCCGCCGCGCCAAGCGCGAGAACAGGAAAGCCGGGTTCCTGCTAGCGCAGAATACCCTGGCGCTGGGCAAGGATTTGGATAACCTGGACATGATGTACGACTTCGGTCTGCGGGTTTTACAGTTATCATACAACACACAGACCCACGTGGCGGCAGGCTGCTACGAACATAACAAGTCGGCGGGCGTGACGAACTTCGGCGAGAGGTTCATCGCGCGGATGAACGCGCTGGGGATGCTGGTCGATACCGGCCACTGCTCCGACCAAACCGTATTGGACGCCTGCCGGATATCCAGCGCCCCGGTCATAGCGTCCCACTGCTGCGCAAGGGGCGTGTATCCTCACAACCGCGCCAAGGGCGACGAGGCGCTGCGGTCCATCGCGGACAGCGGCGGCGTGGTCGGTCTGGTGACGATGCCCAACTTCATACACGCGGACAGCCATTCAGCGACGATGGACCACTTCCTTGACCAGGTTGACTACGCGGTGAGCTTGTGCGGCGAGGACGCTGTGGGCATCGGCACCGACTGGCCGATGAGCGAGGTCATGGAGTCGCTCGTATACATGCGCGACACGCTGTCGCTGACGATGGGCTTCCTGCCCGGCGACGGCCCGGCGGAGGAGACGGTCGAGGGTTTTACCGAGTACAGGCAGTTCATCAACATCACGCGCGGGCTGGTCGCCCGCGGTTATTCGGACACCGCCGTCGGGAAGATACTGGGCGGGAACTGGCTGAGGGTGTTCGGCGAGGTCTGCGGGTAATCCGGTTAGTATAACCGTTAGCGCGTACGCCTTATTATGGAAAGGATGGGTCAAGAGGATGAAGAGGAAACTGTCGCTCATCGCCGTAACCGCGATACTGGCCGGGCTTCTCTCCGGAGCGCCCGCCGCGCTGGCCGCGCGGGATGAGGCCGTCGTGGGATTGTCCAGCCTGCATACGTCCATCGACCCGGTGCTGGCCAACTACAACACGGTCTCCAGCATCGGCCGCCACATCTACAACACCTTGGTCGACAACGACATCGACAACAACATCATCCCGGAGATCGCCACGGAGTGGACCCGTCCTGACAATATGACGTGGGTGTTCAAGCTGGATCTGGACTCCTACACGTTCCATAACGGCGAACCGCTGACTATGGAGGACGTGCTGTTCTCGTTCAACCGCTGCTACGATATCCCGCAGGGCATGAGCTACGTCCAGTACATCGAGTCCGTAGAGGGCGTGGGCGACACGCTGACCATCCACATGAACCGGGCGTACAACGGCCTGATATACGACCTGACCGGGCTGGTTATAGTCAACGAGAAGGCCGTTAAGGAAGCCGGCGACAACTGGAGCCAGACAGCGGTCGGCACAGGTCCCTACAAGCTCGCCTCGTTCATCCCGTCCAACGAGGTCACGCTCGAGCGCTGGGACGGCCATCCGTCCATCCAACCGCGCCTGCGCAAGATCACCTTCCGCGCGGTCTCGGACCCGACCAGCCGCTACATCGGCGTCGAGAACGGCGAGTTCAGCTTCGTAGACCAGATCAGCGGCGCGGGCGACATACAGCGCGCTCTCAGCAACACCGAGATCGACGCGAAGGTCGCGCAGACGCTGGGCATCCGGTTCATGGCCGTCAACGCGTCCAAGCCGCCGTTTGACAACCCCAAGGTCCGCGAGGCGCTGCAGTACGTTATCGACCGTCAGTCCATCATCACGCTGGGCAACGGCGTCGACGTCCCGGCCAACACGATGGTTTCAGGCCCTCTGCCCCAGCACAGCGACGTGGAGATCGGCGGGCTAGATATCGAGGCGTGCAAGGCGCTGCTGGCCGAGGCGGGCTACGCCGACGGATTCGACACCACGCTGTGGATATACAGCGACAGCATGAAATCGCTGGCGGAGATGACCCAGGCCGTCATGTCGATGGCGGGCATCCGCGTCACGATCGAGCAGTATGAGGTCGGCGCGTTCTTCGATCTGCTGGACAAGGGCGAGCATATGATGCTGCTGGGATCCATGACGCTGGGCGCGTACGCCGCCGGAACGCTGAACACGTATTACAACAGCGAATACTTCGGCTCATCGGGCAACTTCGGCTTCTACGCGAACGAGGAGGTCATGGCCCTGATCAACAAGGCGCTGGAGACGATGGACATAGACGAGGAGATAGCGCTGTCACGGCAGGTCCAGGAGCTGGTCGCGCGGGATAACCCCTACTATCCGCTGACATACACCTCCACATGCTACGCGACCGCCAAGAACCTGAAGGGCCTGTGGTTCAACGCGAGCGGGTATTGGGATCTGACATACGCCTACATCGAGTAATCTCCCCCGGCAGCCCTCGCTGGAGCGGGCGGCTTAAAACCGCCCGCCGTCCCATACGCGCGGCGATAAGGAGTGGACGCGATGCTCCGGTACGTGTGCAAACGCCTGGTCATGCTGGTTCCGATCATCCTGGGCATCACGTTTATAGTCTTCTTCATATTGTCGCTGACGCCGGGCGACCCCGCGCGGATGATACTGGGCGCGAACGCCACGCCCGAGCAGGTCGCGGCCATGCGCGCACAGATGGGCCTGGATGATCCCGTCATCCTACGGTACATCAAGTATATCGGCGGCGCGCTGCGTGGCGACTTCGGCACCTCGTGGTCAACGCGTGACCGCGTGTTCACGATGGTCTTCGGGCGCTTCCCGTATACCTTCCGCCTGGCGTTCCTGTCGATGCTGCTGACGGTCGCGCTGTCGATACCGCTGGGCATATACTCCGCGGTGAGGAAGGGCGGGTTCGGCGACAACGCGACGATGGTGCTGAGCATGGTCATGGCAGCGACGCCCAAGTTCTGGCTGGGCATATTGATGATGCTGGTCTTCTCTGTGTGGCTGCGCTGGCTGCCCACCAGCGGCCTGTCCAGCTGGAAGAATTACATAATGCCCACGATCGCGATGTCCGCAGCGTCCACCGCCATCAACACGCGCATAGTCCGCGCGTCCGTGCTGGACGTGATACGCCAGGATTTCATACGCACAGCGCGGGCCAAGGGCGCGCGCGAGAGCGTCATATTCCGCAAGCACGCGCTCAGGAACGCGATGCTGCCCGTAGTAACCGTGCTGGGCATGAGCTTCGCCGGCTCATTGGGCGGCAGCGTGCTTATCGAGAACGTGTTCTCGATCCCGGGCGTCGGGCTGCTGATGATCGAGCGCGTCCGGCAGAAGGATATCCCCGCAGTGCTGGCGTGCGTGATATTCATCGCGGTGGTGTTCGCCGTCGTCAACCTGATTACGGACATACTGTACAGCTTCATCGACCCGCGCATAAAGGCGCAGTACACGCGCCGATCCGCGAAAAAACCGCCGAAGGAGGCGACCGCCGCGCCATGAACAGCCCAAACGCCCAATCAGCCGCGCCCGCGCTGAACCGCAAGCAGGGCCTATGGCGCGAAGCGTGGCTGCGCATGCGCCGCAACACGTCCGCCATAGTGGGCATGGCGCTGCTGGCGGCCATAATCCTGTTGGCGGTGTTCGCGAACGTTATCGCGGATTACGATACTGTGGCGATAAAGATAGACGTGGCCAACCGGCTGAAGCCGCCCAGCCGCTCCCACCTGTTCGGCACGGACGAGCTGGGCCGGGACCTGTTCGCGCGGATCATCCACGGGGCGCGGATATCCCTGTCCATCGGTTTCCTCGCGGAGATGGCCACGCTCGCGCTGGGCATGGCCCTGGGCAGCGTCAGCGGGTTCTACGGCGGCAGGATAGACAACGTCGTCATGCGCTTCATGGATGTGTTCATGGCGATACCGAGCCTGCTGCTGGCCATCGCGATGGTCACGGCGTTCGGGACGGGCACTCCCATACTGGTGCTGGCGATCGCGGTCTCCGGAGCGCCAAGCATGTCGCGGATCGTCCGCGCCCAGGTGATGTCGGCGCGTGAGCAGGAGTACGTCGAGGCCGCGCGGGCGCTGGGCGCGGGCGACATGACCGTCGTGCTGCGCTATATACTCCCAAACACGATGTCGCCGATAATAGTGCAGGCCTCGCTGGATATGGCGGGGTGCATACTGACTGTAAGCTCGCTAAGCTACCTGGGGCTGGGCGTGCCGCCGCCCGCCCCGGAATGGGGCGCGATACTCAGCGCGGGCCAGTCCTACATCCGCGACGCGTGGAACATCACGGTCTTCCCGGGGCTGATGATCGTAATAACGGTCATCGCGCTGAACATGGTCGGCGACGGACTGCGCGACGCGCTCGATCCCAAACTCAAGCGATAGGGGGGCGGCTTGATTGCCCGGCTCAACGGACACGCTGCTTGACGCGCGCGATCTCATCATCAGCTACGACACGGACAACGGCGTGGCGCGGGCGGTGAACGGCGTCAGTTTCACGCTGCGGCGCGGCGAGACGCTCGGGCTGGTGGGCGAGACCGGCGCGGGCAAGACGACGACCGCGCTGGCGATAATGGGACTGCTGCCCGAAGAGACCGGCAGGGTAGAGGGCGGGAGCGTCCTGTTCGAGGGCGAGGACCTGCTGACGCTGCCTCGCGAGCCGATGCGCCGCAAGCGCGGGCAGGATATCTCCATGGTTTTCCAGGATCCCATGACGGCGCTGAACCCCGTCATGAACGTGGGCGAGCAGATCGCCGAGGCGCTGCGCTCACACCAATCCATCAGCGTATCGGCCGCGAACGCCCGCGCCGGGGACATGCTGGAGATGGTCGGCATACCGCGCGGGCGGGCGGTCGAGTACCCGCACCAGTTCTCCGGCGGGATGAAGCAGCGCGTAGTGATCGCCATCGCGCTGGTGTGCCGCCCGAAGCTGCTGATCGCGGACGAGCCGACGACCGCGCTGGACGTGACGATTCAGGCGCAGGTGCTGGAACTGATCGCGCGGCTTAAGACGGAGATCGACACATCCATGCTGTTGATCACCCATGACCTGGGCGTTGTGGCGCGGACATGCCAGCGCGTGGCGATCATGTACAGCGGGCGCGTGATTGAGATGGGCACGATTGAGCAGGTGTTCGACGACCCGCTGCACCCATACACCCACGGATTGTTCGGGTCGATACCGGACATCACGCGGGAGACGCGGAGGCTGACGCCTATCGACGGGCTGATGCCCGATCCGTTCAGCCTGCCGGAAGGATGCGCGTTCGCGGCGAGGTGCCGTCACGCGCTGCCGGGGTGCTGCAAGCCGCAATCGGAGGTAGACCTGGGCGGCGGGCACATGGCGGCATGCTGGCGCGCGGCCGATATCAAGGCGCGGCGGGCGGGAGGTGGGCTGTAAATGCGGGACGCGCCGTCGAATCCGTCAATCCCCCTGATCGAAGCTCGCGGCCTGAAGAAGTATTTTGACACGCCCGCCGGGAAGCTCCACGCGGTGGACGGCGTCAGCTTCGCGATCAGGCGCGGGCAAACGCTGGGCGTAGTAGGCGAAAGCGGATGCGGCAAGACGACGGTCGGGCGGGCGCTGCTGATGCTCCAGCCGCCGACGGATGGGCAGATACTGTTCAAGGGCGTGGACATCACGCGCCTGCCACAGCGGGAACTGAAGGGGCTTCGGGCGAAACTGCAGATCATATTCCAGGACCCGTTCTCCTCGCTGAACCCGCGCATGACCGTTTACGAGGCGATAGCGCACCCGCTGATAATCCACGGGATATACCGCGCGTCGGCGCGGGCCGAGGGGCGCGTGTTAAAGCTGATGGAGATGGTTGGGCTGACGCGGCGCGTGGTCAACACATACCCGCACGAGCTGGACGGCGGGCGCAGGCAGCGCGTTGTGATAGCGCGGGCCCTCGCGCTGGAGCCGGAGTTCATCGTGTGCGACGAGCCGGTCTCCGCGCTGGACGTATCCATCCAGGCGCAGATACTGAACCTGCTGCAGGACCTGCAGGAGGCCATTGGGCTTACATACCTGTTCATCACGCATAACCTTGCGGTCGTGAAGCATTTCTCCACGGAGATCGCGGTGATGTACCTGGGTCAGGTGGTCGAGTCCGCGCCGACGGCGGCGCTGTTCCGCAACCCACTTCACCCATATACACGCGCGTTGATATCGGCGATCCCAACCGTGAACATACACGCGAAGCAGGAGAGGATACTCCTGCGCGGAGAGATCGCCTCCCCGGTCAATCCGTTGCCGGGCTGCCGCTTCGCCAAGCGTTGCGTGTTCGCCGCGCCGCGGTGCGTGGGCCGGGACCTGCCCGCGGAGGAAGCGGAGCCTGGCCATCGCGTGGCGTGCGCGCGCTGGCGCGAGAACCTTACGCCGACATAACAATCGAGGTAAGCCATTATGAACACAATACGTTTCTTCGGCGCGGACGACGTGTTCCGGCTGCTGGACACGGGCGACTGTATTCGCTTGACGCGCGAGACGCTGGCGGGGCTGGCCAGCGGGCAGGGCAGGCAATACCTGCGCGGCCATGTCGCGCTGCCGAACTCAAACCTGCTCGCGTTCATGCCCGCGTGGCTGGACGGGCAGTACTTCGGCGCGAAGATATTATCGATATACCACGATAATCAGACGGCGGGGCTGCCGTCGCACCAGGGCGGCGCGCTGCTGTTCGACTCGAAGAGCGGCGCGCCGGTCGCGCTGGTCGACGCGTTCGCGCTGACGCAGGTCCGCACTGGCGCGGTCAGCGCGGTCGCGACGGACCTGCTGGCGAGGCCTGACGCCTCGCGGCTGTGTCTGCTTGGCTGCGGGTCGCAGGCCATATCGCATCTTCAGGCGATCAGGCTGGTACGCGGCCTGACGCGGGTCACGGCGTGGGACATCGACCCGGAACGCGCGAAAGCGTTCGCGGCGGCATGGTCGGCGGAAACGGGCCTGCCCGTCGCGGCTGAGCCAACCGCGTGGGCCGCGATCGACGGCGCGGACATCGTCTGTACGCTCACGCCATCGCGCGTCCCAATCCTGGAACCGGACTGGATCGCCCCCGGAACCCACATCAACGCGGTCGGAGCGTGCAGGCCGGACGACAGGGAGCTTCCGTCCATGTTGATGGCGCGGGCGCGGGTGTTCGGCGACGCGAGGGAGTCAGTCCTGGCGGAGGCCGGCGACTTCCTGATCCCCATGAAGGAAGGATTGTTCGGGGAGGAGTGGCTTCTAGGAACCATCGGCGAGCTGGCGTTGGGGAGCGTTCGCGGCAGGGTTTCAGCGGACGACGTAACGGTGTTCGAGGCGCTGGGGCTGGCCATTGAGGATATCGCGGCGGCGAAGCATGTCTACGAGGCGGGGACGCGCGGTTAGCCGATCATAACCGCCATGCCCGCGCGGGGCTGCCCGTTGGCCGCCCGCGCTACCTCATCTCAAGAGCGCGGGCACAGTCCTTTGTGTTGCCCGCGATGACCAGACGCTCACCCTTGAGGATATCGTGGCGGCGAAGCATATCTACGAGGCGGGGACGCGCGGTTAGCCGATCATAACCGCCACGCCCCGCGCGGGGCTGCCCGTTGGCCGCCCGCTCTACCTCATCTCAAGAGCGCGGGCACAGTCCTTTGTGTTGCCCGCGATGACCAGATGCTCGCCCTTGAGGAAGACGTGGTCCGCGCTGGTGATGGGCACGATCTTCCCGTTCCGCTTGACCGCGATGATGTTAACGCCGAACCGTGAGCGGATGTTCAGCTGCCCGATGCTCTTCCTCTCCCAGCTGTCCGGCACCCCGGCCTCATAGATGGAGAAGCCGTCCGCAAGCTCGAAGTAGTCGAACACGTTGCTCGCGCTGTATTTCTTCGCCGCCCGGAGCGCGACGTCCCGCTCGGGGTGGATCACCTCGTCCGCGCCGTTGCGCAGCAGAAACTTCTCATGGATCTCCCGGTCCGCCTTCGCAACCACATGCCTCGCGCCCAAGTCCTTAAGCAGCGATGTGATCTCCAGCGAAGCCTGGAAGCTGCCGCCGATGCACACGAAGCACAGGTCGAAGTTGCCAACGCCCAGCGAGCCAAGCAGCTTTTCATCCATGCAGTCGCCTATCTGGGCGCGGGTCACGCGGCCTAGCAGGTCGTTCACCCGCTCCTCCTGCTTATCAACGACCATGACCTGGCTGCCCAGTTCCGTCATCTTAACCGCCAGATGCTTGCCGAACCGGCCTACGCCTATTACCAACACGTTTTTCATGGCTTTCCCCCGCTAGCCGATGATGATTTTCTCCTCAGGATTCCTCATCCTGGGTTTCCTATCCGTCATGACGGCCATGACCAGCGTCAGGCTGCCCACGCGCCCGCAGTACATCAGCAGGACGATGATCGCGCGGGACAGCGTGTTCAACCCCCGCGTGACGCCCGTGGCAAGGCCGGCGGTGCTGATCGCCGACAGCGCCTCGAGCGCCGCGTCCCTCACGGACAGTCCCTGCGCGGCCAGCAGCAGGAACACGCCGACGACCGTCAGCGCGGCGTAGATCGTCGCCACGCAGTAGGCGCGTCTGACTACCGAACCCTCCAGCCGCCTGCCGAATACGCTGACATCCCCGTCGCCCCGGACGTATGAGAACGTAGCGAGCAGTATGACCATGACCGTTGTCGTCTTGACGCCGCCGCCGGCCGAGCCTGGCGACGCGCCGACCATCATCAGCAGCATGCATAAAACCGTCCCGCCCTCGCTGAGGGAACCCATATCCACCGTAGCGAACCCGGCGGTCCTGAGCGAAACCGACTGGAACAGCGAGGTCAGCAGCGCGTCGGCGAAACCCATCCCGGCAAGCGTGTTTCCCCTCTCAAAAATACCGAACAGCGCCGCGCCGACGGCGACCAGCGCGGCCGTCGACACCAGAACGAGCTTGGTATGCAGCCGGTAAGCGGCGAAGCGCGGGCGACGCTCAAGCAAGTCATCCCAAACCACGAAGCCCAGCCCGCCCATGACGGTCAGCGACATTATGGTCAGGTTTACCAAAACATCGCGCTGGTATGGGATCAGCGACGCGTAAGGCGCGAATCGTCCCATCAGGTCGAAGCCCGCGTTGCAGAACGCGGACACCGAATGGAACAGCGCGAAATACAGGCCCTCCGCCACACCCAGCCGCGGGCAGAACCGGACCGCCAGCAGCGCGGCGCCCGCGCCCTCCAGTATCGCGGTCAGGCGGATGACGCGCCGGACCAGCCGCACGATGCCGCCGATCTGGAACGCGCTGACCGACTCGGTCAGCGCGCCGCGCTCCGCGAGGCCGATGCGCTTACGCGCCATCATCAGGAACAGCGAGCCGACCGTCATGAACCCCAGCCCGCCGATCTGGACCAGGCACAGGATAACCAACTGCCCGAACAGGCTGAAGCGGGTATACGTATCGTAGACGACCAGCCCCGTCACGCAGGCGGCGGACGCGGCGGTGAACAGCGCGTCCCCAAACGGCAAGGCAACGCCGTCCCGGCCTGCCGCCGGGAGCGTCATGAGCATCGTCCCCAGCAGGATGACCGCGGCGAACCCCGCCGCGATCATCCTGATTGGGCTTATCCGTGCCTTCCCCCAAAGCGTCATC
>JAISWI010000018.1 GCA_031270865.1 Oscillospiraceae bacterium | reverse complement strand
CATAGTCTAGCCTCCTTTCGCCGCCGGGCAGCGCTCTGTCAACATTGCGTGGAGGAACAACTTACCCTGGCCACGAGGGACCAGCGTGACGCTGGACCCTCGTGGCCAGGGTAAGTTGTTCCTCCACGCAATGTTGACAGAGCGCTGCCCGGCGGCGAAAGGAGGCTAGACTATGACGCGGCTAACCCCGGTAAAGGTATCGCCAAAGGTTCAGCCGCCGACGCTGCTGAACCGGATGTGGAAAGGCCGAGCGGCTTACGCTATGCTTGCGCCTTACTTCATCCTGTTCACGCTGTTCACGATAGTCCCGGTGCTGATGGCGATGGGCGTAAGCCTGACTTACTTCGACGCGCTGAACTGGCCGCGCTTCATCGGCTGGGGCAACTATCTCAAGCTCTTCCTGGAGGATGAGCTCTTCCTGAAAGCGCTGCGCAACACGCTTACCCTCGCGCTTATCACAGGCCCGGCCAGTTACCTGCTGTGCCTGTTATTCGCCTGGATAATCAACGAATTCCGCGGCTGGGTCCGCGCGTTCCTGACGCTGGTATTCTACGCTCCGTCGATCTGCGGCCAAGCGTATCTCATATGGAACATCATACTTACCGGGGACAGGTACGGCCTGCTCAACGGGATACTTCTTCGTTTAGGCGCGCTAACCGAACCTCGCCTGTGGATGCAGACCGAGCGATACGTGATGCCGATGCTGGTAGTTGTGCAGCTTTGGTTGAGTCTGGGCACGGGTTTTCTCGCGTTCGTGGCTGGGCTTCAGACCATAGACAACGCGCTTTACGAAGCCGCCGCCATTGACGGAGTGAAGAACCGCTGGCAGGAGCTTTGGTACGTAACGTTACCCGCTATGCGTCCCCAGTTGATGTTTGGCGCGGTGATGCAGATCACGCAGAGCTTCGCTATCGCCGACGTATCGCTGCAGCTTGCGGGCAACCCATCGGTGAACTACGCGGGCTCAACGGTTGTAACGCACTTGCTGGACTACGGCGGGATTCGGTTCGAGATGGGCTACGCCTCCGCTATAGCGACGACGCTGTTCCTGCTGATGATAGGCTCAAACAAGCTGGTCCAGCGCGTCCTAAGGAGGGTCGGCGAATGAAATCTAGGAAGCTGAACCGCTCCGTCGCTGGCAATGGCCTTCTGTTCGCGCTGATGGCGGTATGCGGCGTATTCATGGTCTTGCCGCTGGTGATGATCGTCAACAACGCGCTCAAGCCTCTTGACGAGATCTTCCAGTACCCGCCTCGCGTATTTGTGCGTTACCCTACGCTGGAGAACTTTGCTGACCTGTTCGTGCTGCTGGCGGGGTCGTGGGTACCCTTCTCGCGGTATATATTGAATACGGTCATAATCACAGGGGGCGGCGTGCTGGGGCATGTGCTGCTGGCGTCGCTTGCGGCGTACCCGCTAGCCCGGATGGATTTCCCGGGCAAGCGGCTGTTGTTCTCGCTGGTGGTGCTCTCGCTGATGTTCTCTTGGACGGTGACGCAGATACCCAACTACCTGATCGTGTCCGCGCTGGGGATCAACAACACTTACCTGGCGCTGATACTCCCCGCGTGCGCGTATGGTATGGGGCTGTACCTGATGAAGCAGTTTATGGAGCAGCTGCCGACCTCGCTGATGGAGTCCGCGCGGCTGGACGGAGCGGGCGAGTTCAGGATATTCTGGAGCGTGATAATGCCCAACGTCAAGCCCGCGTGGTTGACGCTGGCGATCTTCCAGTTTCAGTCGTTATGGGGGAATACAGGTTACTTGTTCATGCGCGACGAGCAGCTCAAGCCTCTCCAGTTCGCGATGCAGCAGATCGCGGCTGGCGGGGCGCAGCGAGCCGGGGCTAGCGCGGCGGTCGCGCTGATCATCGCGGCTATACCGATCACGTTCTTCCTGTGCGCCCAGTCGCGCATATTGGAGACGATGACCACATCCGGCATGAAGGATTGACGGGAAGGGGGGCGCGGTACGCAAGGATTCAGGCGGGCTGCCGCTGTCATGGCGGCGGTGTTTATGATTATTTCACAAACGGCGCTGGCCGATGCCGCGCCGTACCAGTCGTATACCTATGATTACCGCGAGAACGTGGTCCTCACGCCCGCGCCGTACCTGCCGGAGGCGATCATCAACGGCGCGTCGCTGGGCGTCACGCCGCTCAACCAGCCGCGCGACATAGCGGTATCCGGCGACGGTCGGCTTTACATCGCGGACTCCGGCAACAACCGGATCGTCGTGACGGACGCCGGCATGTCCCGCGCCGAGACGATCATCACCGGATTCGATAACAACGGCTTCGCCGACAAGCTCTCCGCGCCGACGGGCGTCGCGCTCTCCGACGACGGCGAGCTGTACATCGCGGATTCCAAAAACCGCCGGATCGTCGCGCTGGGCGCCGATGGCCGGACGCTGGTGAAGGTATTCGAGAACCCGGAGCATGAGGCGCTGCCCGCGGATTTCGTGTTCACGCCGCTGAGGGTGGCGGTCGATTACGCCGGGCGGGTGTACGTGATAGCGCAGAACATGTTCCAGGGGATAATGGTTTTCGAGCCGGACGGCGCGTTCACCGGATTCTTCGGGACGATCAACGTGACGGTGACGCTGTGGCAGCGGTTCTGGCGGGCGATAGCCAGCAAGGAGGAGCGGGCCAACGCGCGGCTGTTCGTGCCCACGGAGTTCACGGGCCTGGATGTAGACCCATACGGGTTCGTGTACGCGTCGAACATGGACCCGCAGGGCGTGAAGGCCGCGCGGCGCCTGAACCCGAAGGGCGAGGACGTGGCGATAGCGGGCGTGTCCGGCAATCTGGGCGGCGATATCGGCGTTGAGGTCGAGGGGCCTTACGCGGGCGTGTCGAGGATTGTGGACGTCGCGTACCAGGGCCGGGGGATTTACTCGCTGCTGGACTCGCAGCGCGGCAGGATATTCACCTATGACCGCGAGGGCGACCTGCTCTACATATTCGGCGGTCTGGGCGGCCAGGCGGGGACGTTCCGCTCGCCGACCGCGATAGAGTACATGGACGGCGGCGACGGCTCGCGGCTGCTAGCGCTGGACTACGCGCGAGGCGATATAACGGTATTCCAGCCGACGGAGTACGGGGCGCTGATCAACGAGGCGGTAGGGCTGCGCTTCGACGGCGACGAGACGCTGGCGGTCAGCAAGTGGCGCGAGGCCCTGCGCCTGAACGAGAACCTGGAGCTTGCCAACGTAGGGATAGGCAAGGCGTACCTGGCCTCAGGCGACAACAGGAACGCCATGCGCTACCTCAAGCTGGGCATGAGCCGCCAATACTATTCCGTCGCGTTCAGGCGTTACCGCAACGAGATACTGAAGGCCAACCTGGGCGGGATACTGACGGCGGCGGTATCGCTGGCCGTGATAATGGTTATAGTACGCGCGGTATTGCGCAGGCGCGGCGGCCAGCGCGTCGAGCCGGAAGCGGGGTTGATGGACGATGGTTAACGCGTCGCGGTATACAAGGATGGATAAGGTCCGCGCGATGTTCCGCGCGGTCACGCGTCCCATCGACGGTTTCTATGAGATACGTTACCGCGGCAAGGGCAGCGTCGCGCTGGCGGTCCTGGCGGCCGTGTTGTTCTCGGCGTGCTACACGGCGAACAGGATATTCGCCAGCTTCGTCGTGAACGACGTTGACCCGCGAAGCGTGAACGGGCTGCTGGAGATGAGCGGGATATTCGTCATGCTCGCGCTGTTCGCGGCGGGCAATTGGTCGGTGACATGCCTTCTTGACGGCGAGGGGCGCTTGCGCGATATCGTGACGGCGACCGGGTACGCGCTGCTTCCGATGGCCGCCGCGACCATTCTGGCTATGTTCGTTAGCCAGTTCATCGCGTCCGGCGAGGAGGTGTTCTACACGCTGATCCTCGCGGTCGGCGTGGCTTGGACGGCCATGCTGCTGCTCGCCGGGATCATGACCGCGCACAACTACACGCTGCTCAAGACGCTCGTTACGCTGGCGCTGACCGTGCTGGCGATGTTCGCGCTGGTGTTCTTCGCGCTGCTGCTGGCGAACATGGCGCGGCAGGTTTATGTATTCTTCTACAGTATTTATATTGAATTGATATTCCGGGTATGAACGATGGGGAAGGGGGTGGAGCGATGACGGCGGAGACAAGGCGCGAGGTTCCGAACAGGACGCGGTATATACCGTTGGCCGTGATACTGGCGGCCGCGCTGGGGTTCGGCGCGTACCAACTGCATATAACGCTAAGGTATCGCCTGTACGATGGGTATAAGGCCGCGCTCGCGCCGCCGCCGGAGCGCGCCGAGGCCTCCGCGTTCATACCGTTAGGGCAGGGCGAGGGCGAGCTGTCCGGCTACGCGCTGGCGCTGGAGAATGAGTCGCTGGCGCTGTATGTCAACGCGTCCGTCGGCAATACCGCCTTGCTCGACAAGCGCGGCGGCCGCGTCACTTACTCCAACCCGCCCGGAGCGGCGTCCGATCCCATAGCGAACCCCGCCAACAAGGAGACCCTCCAGTCCCAGTTGATCGTGTCATACTTCGATGAAAACGGCAGGACAGCGGAGGTCGCCTCCTACAAGATGTCCTCGATGCTGGGGCAGGTCGCGCTGGAATCCATACCCGGCGGCGTTAGGCTTACCTACACGCTGGGCGACACCAAGCCCAAGGCGGGGCTGCTGCCCATATACGTTAAGGCGGAACGGCTGGGCGAGATACTGGGCATGATGGATGATCGAACCCAAAACCTGCTGGTCCGCCGCTGGGAGGCCGTAGACGGCAATCCGGGCGTGATGAAGCTGCTGACCTCGATCATCAACAACCCGAACCAGCAGAAGAGCATGGTCACCCAGTTTGAGAAGATAGGTTACACCGACGAGGACAGAAGGCGCGACGAGGCGGAGACAGGCCTCGCGGACGAGGGCGTCGGGTTCGTGATACCGATGGAGTACAGGCTCGACGGCGAGAGCCTGCTGGTCTCGATACCATCCTCGCAAATCAAGGAGATGGGCGGCGCGAGCATAGAGGGAGTACGCGTCCTGCCGTTCATGGGCGCGGCCGGGACTGGCGAGGAGGGTTACTTCGTCGTTCCGAACGGCTCTGGATCGCTGATACGGTTCAACAACGGCAAGACCACGGCGGACGACTACCGCCAGTACGTGTACGGGCTTGACCCGCTGCTGGTCACAAACGCCATGCTGGACCAAACGGTGACCGCGCGGCTGCCGCTGTTCGGCATCGAGCGCGAGGGCGGCGGCATACTCGTCCGCGTCGAGAATGGCGCGGCGCTGGCGCAGATCACCGCGTCCGTCGCGGGCAAGCTGAACAGTTACAACTCTATAAACGCGGTGTTCGCGCTGCGGTCGTCGTCGATGGCGCGTATCAACTCCAGCGCGGGCGAGTCCCTGATACCCGTGGTCGAGAAGCGCAAGGCCGAACTGGATATAACCATCCGGTATACGTTCCTGACCGGCGAGTATTCCGGCTACAGCGGCATGGCGCGGTATGAGCGGGAACGGCTGTTCCCCGACGCCAAGCCGGTCCCGCAAACCGACATCCCCGCGTTCATCGATATAATCGGGAGCGTGACGGGACGGCGGTTCTTCCTTGATATCGCCTATGAAGGCCAAACGCCCATGACCACATACGCGCAGGCCGCGCGGATAGTCGGCGCGCTGGCGGAATCCGGCGTTACGCGGCAGTTCGTCAACTACCAGGGCTGGTTCAATCGCGGGTATTACCACGACGCGGCCAGCAGCATAACGCCCGTGCGGGAGCTGGGGGACGTGGGCGAGCTTCAATCGCTGGCGCGGGAGGTCGAGGCGCGCGGCGGGACGCTGTTCTCGGACGTGGCGTTCCAGCGGGTGCCGTACTCGTCGCGGCATTACCAGTACACGGCGGAGAACGCCCGCTACTACGGCGAGGGCGGCGCCGCGATAACCGGGATGTGGAACCCGCTCAGCTATGACGTCCACTACTCGCCCGGCGGCTATAGGGAGCTGTTCTCCAACCTGCTCTCGCCTAAGTTCCTGGGCCGATACGCGTCGCTGTTCATGGACGCGTTTGAGCGGTATGGGCTGCCCGGCGTGTCGCTGCGCGACCTGGGCAGCGTTCTAGCCTCCGACCGCAAGCGTACCGAGACCATCACCCGCGACGAGGCGGAGGCCATCGCCGCCGACAGCCTGGCCGCGCTTGCCGCCGAATACCCGCTGATGGTCAGCGCGGCGAACGCGTACGCGCTGCCGTACGCCTTCGCGGTATCCGACGCGCCGCTGTCCCATGGCGCGTTCCTGATCGTAGACGAGGAGATCCCATGGTATGGGATGATCATCAGCGGTATCATGCCGTACGCCGGGCCGCCGCTGAACCTTAGCGGCGTTAGCGGCGACAGCCAGCTTCGCGAGGAAGCGCTGCGGCTGATCGAGCGCGGCGCGTCGCCCCGCTTCACGTTCACCTGGGAGTCCTCCAGCCAGATGAAGTATACCGCGCTGAACCCTTACTATTCGACGACGTTCGATGTCTGGTCAGGCGCGGCGGCCATGGTATATAATGAGGTGAACGGCGCGTTGTCGCGCGTGGCCGGGCAAGGGATGGTCCTGCATGAGACGGTGTCGCCCGGCGTGAGGCGCGTAGTCTACGAGGGCGGGACGGAGTTCATCATCAACTATAACGATTTAACATGGACGGTAAAGGAGGCGGAGCGATGACGGCCAGCGTAAACCGAAGGATCACCGGACGCGCCCCGCTTAGGAAGCGGCGGCTGTCGCTCTCCGCGCGGAGGTCGGCCGTGGGGCTGGCGTTCGTCTCGCCGTTCGTCGTCGGGTTCATCGCGTTCTACCTGCGCGGGCTGCTGCTGACGGTGGAGTTCAGCCTGTCCGACCTGTCGCTGCGTCCCAACGGCGGGTATGACCTGGCGTTCGTCGGGCTGAAACATTACATATACGCGTTCCGCGAGCACGCCACGTTCAAGCAGATACTCACCAGCTCTATCGGCGACATGGCGCTGGACGTGCCGCTGATACTGTTCTTCAGCCTGTTCATGGCGATTCTGCTCAACCAGCGGTTTCGAGGTCGGACACTCGCCCGCGCGATATTCTTCCTGCCCGTGCTGCTGAACGCGCCGGCCATCGCGGACGCGCTCGAGCTTTCGCGCGCGATGATGCTGGGCGGCACGTCGCCGGCGTCGGCCGCGGTGACGCAGGCCGCCGGGAGCGGCGGGGTCAACGTCTCGTACTACGTGGGGATGCTGGCGGACCTGGGCATGCCCCGCGCCGCGCTTGACTATATCGTGGGCGCGGTCGAGCGGATCAACGGGATCATCACGTCCAGCGGCGTGCAGCTGGTGATATTCCTGGCCGCGCTGCAGTCTATATCGCCCGCGCTGTACGAGGTCGCGAGGATTGAGGGAGCGACCGCCTACGAATCGTTCTGGAAGATAACCTTCCCGATGGTCTCGCCGCTGATCGTCACGAACATGGTCTATACGCTGGTTGACTCGTTCGTGTCCAGCGACGCGATAAACCTGTCCTTCGACACGATCTTCGGCGCGTCGAAGCAGTACGGGCTGGGCTCGGCGTTCAGCCTGGTCAGCATGGCCGCGCTGTGCGGGATACTGATGATATCAAGCGGCGTCGTCAGCAGACGCGCGTTTTACCAGAATTAGGCGGTGGCGGCAATGCGGAGCGTTACCTCGCGCAACACCAGGGGAAGGATCATCACCGGGGCGAAGGCCTGGACGCTGTCGCTGCTGAGGTGGGCGCTGATAGTCGGCGTGTCATACATAATAGTCAGCCCGCTGATAGGTATCGCGGCGCGGTCGTTCTTCTCGAACTCGGACCAGTTCAACCCGATGGTCTACCTGATCCCCCAGACGCCCACGCTGGAGCGGTACCGGGCCGCCATCGACATCATGGGATACGCGGACACGCTGCCCCGGAACCTGCTGTTCGTCGGCGGGCTGGCGGTGATCCAGGCGCTCGTGTGCTCGATGGTCGGGTATGGGTTCGCGCGGTTCAGGTTCCCGCTGAAGGGATTGCTGTTCGGCTGCCTGATCGTTATGATCGTGCTGCCGTCGCATGTGATAATGCTGCCGCTGTACATGCTGTTCCAGCGGTTCGACCCGCTGGGGATTCTCGCGCGGATGGGGATCGCGCCGCCGAACCTGCTGGCCTCGCCATGGCCGATGTACATCATGACGCTGTTTGGCGCGGGGCTGCGGTCCGGCCTTTATATCTATATATTCACCCAGTTCTTCCGGGGATTGCCCAAGGAGATAGAGGAGGCGGCGGAGATCGACGGCGCGGGCGCGTTCTACACATACCTGCGCGTGATGCTGCCCAACGCCATGCCTTCCGCGGTGACCGTGGTGATATTCTCCGTGGTCTGGCAGTTTAACGACAAGTTCTACGCGCAGCTGTTCTCGATCAGCCCGAAGATCGTCCTAAGCAAGCAGATATCCGGGCTGCAGGCCAGCGTGTCGAACCTGTACCAGCTGCGCGACCCGTCGCTGACGACGCTGTACCTGTACGCGGGCGTCATGCTGGCGATCGTTCCGCTGTTGGTGTTATACATTGTATTGCAGCGCAGGTTCATAGAGGGGGTGGAGCGCAGCGGCATTGTGGGTTAGGCGGGGTTATGGTTATGGAATATGAATGACTTCGAAGGAGGAACAGCGAGATGAGCAAGGGATTGGGACGGGCCTTGACCGCGCTGGCGTTGGTGATGGCGCTGGCGATGGTTGGGTCCGCGTTCGCGGACGGGCAGCCGAAGGAGAGCGCGCCAGTCGCGCCGATCAAGCCGACCGCGATCGATTTCAGCAACGGGAACCAGGCGTTCCTAAGGCTGGACCGCGCGCGCAGGGGCGCGAGCATGGATTTCACGCTGGAACCCGCCGAGTTTAACGGACAGCCGGCGGTGAAAGTGGCCTCACAGGGGGCGAAGACGCCGTATATCGGGGTATCGGTATCAAGCCTGCTGTCCGCGGAGGACCTGCCAAGGGTCGCGACTGTGGTCGTCAAGGCGGGGCTTGAGAGCGCGACGGGCGAGTTTTGGCCGATGACAGGCACGGTATACGCGTATACCGGCAGCGATCCAGCCGCGCTGGAGGAATCCACCGGGAAGTTCGGCATACAGACGCCCGAGAGCAACCCAAAAGATATGTATGTGCGCATAGCGAAACCGTTCTCGGCCGGGGCAAGCAACTACCTGCTGATCCAGCCCAGCCAGGACGACGGAACGAGCTACACGGGCAAGAGCGATCTATACATACTGGGCTTGACGTTCCTCGACGCGGAAGGGGCCGCGCTGCCCGTGAACCCGGACGCCGGGGAGGACTTCCCGGCAGGATACGACGAGGTGCCCGAGGACGCCCCAACCGATGAGTATGAGCTGGGTTTCGCGCCGTACAAGTCGGATTGGAACAACTTCAACTCCAATGACGTGCCGCTGGAGGTCTGGAACAGCGCGACCGCGCTTATCGTGGAATTCACGCCGAGGGACGACGGCTCCAGCCCGATTGAGACCAACCCCGGCGGATCGAAGTTCGTCATACAGGTGGTGGGCGGCCCGGCTGAGCAGGGCTGGCGCGAGGTTACGCTGGATGATCCGCTAGTTGAGATTGATCCGGGCAAGTCGGTCAAGCTGTACCTGGACGACATGGACCAGGTGACCGAGGTTCAGAACGTGGGCATAGGCTGCTGGGACGGCGCGGACACGATCACGCGTATCGCGCTTGCGCTCAGTAAATGAGGGAGGCGCTTATGAGGAAAGCAACATTATTCTTGGCGCTGCTGCTGGCGTTGGCGCTGGCGTCGCCGGCGTTCGCGTCGGCGGTGGATGTGCCGGGTTCGCCAATGGGCACGCCCGGCCAGGGCAAGTATGACGGCGGCGCGAGGGTGATCCGCGTAGCGTCATGGTACGAGTACGCGTGGCCGTACTTCAGCGGCATGGAGCTGGACGACCTTACGGCGTATTTTACCTCGCCAGAGAGCTATGAAAAGAGGTACGAGCGGCTCAAGGAGGTCGAGGAGAAGTACAACGTCAAGTTTGAGTTCGTGCGCACGACGTTCGAAGGCACGACGATCAGCATAGACGAGGGTATACTCTCCGGGAGGCCGGAGGCTGATATCTACGAGGTTTCCATACAAAGCGGACTGTCCTACGCGCTGAACGAGTACGCGTACGCGCTGGAAGACATCATGCTGCCGGACGACGACATGTTCACCAAGCAGCAGGTGTTCCAAGGGCTGAGGTTCCCGTCGCAGGACAAAACATACTTGTGGTCGCATTACCCCGAGTATATAACAGTGTACATGCTGGGATTCAACTGGACGCTGCTGCAGTCCAAGGGGCTGGAGAACCCGCAGGACCTATGGGATCGCGGCGAGTGGACATGGGATGTGTTCCTGGATTACTGCGCGAAGCTGACGGATTTGACCGCGAACCCACCGGTATATGGGTTTACAGGGTTCTGGACGAATCACTTGAATGGGTTCCTGCGCTCGAATGGAACGCACATCGCCGGGACGCCGGAAGGCGGGCTGATGAGCGCCGCGACTGGGGAAACGCTGGATTTGTTCAAGCGGATGTATGTCGATCTGAAGGTTGCGCGGCCATGGAACACCACTGATTGGGATTCGAACAACTACTACAGCGATGGAAGCGCGGCGTTCTTTACAAGCGCGAACTGGATACTCAACGATAGTGGAAGGGCCGGGAGCGGCGGCGGCATGGACCACCCGCTGAACTTTGAGATAGGCGTGGTGCCGTATCCGGTAGGGCCAAGCGGCGACAAGGAGACGAACACGCATAACTCGGTGGACGGCAACTACTTCATGATTCCTAAAGGGGTTGAGGATCCCGCGCTGGTCTATGCGGCGTGGCGGGATTTGGTAGACTGGTATGACGGGGATCACGAGAATACGAAGCTGTACGATGTGCTTGATCCCGATGATCTGCCGTTGTCATGGAACGATGAGATACTGATTACGGCGGCGTTGGGGAATGAGGCGCTGGCGGAGAATAATCTACGGTTGAACCATTTGATGGCAAGGGCGATTAGTTTTGATCCGTGGGAGGGTTTGACGTCGGCGGCGGCGTCCGATACGCAGAACTTTGGGTTGTCGGATATCATGACCGGGGATATGACGCCGGCGCAGTTCCAGGAGACGTTTAAGCAGCCGATGGAGAATGCTCTAAAGACAGTGTACAAGTAGGCAAAAGCCGCCAAGCGAACATGGCGCATGGAGGAACAACTTACCCTGGCCACATGGGTCCAGCGTCACGCTGGACCCTCGTGGCGATGTGAATGGTACGTTTACTCTACGTAGGCTAACCTTGCGGCATTGTCCTACTGACTCCTCGCCCCCAGCGCGGCGATCCGTCTCAACCGCCCGGCCAGCGCGTTGAACGCCTCCGGCGTAAGTGACTGCGCCCCGTCGCAGAGCGCGCGCGGCGGATCGTTATGCACCTCTACTATCAACCCATCCGCTCCAACCGCTGCCGCCGCCATCGACAGCGCGGGCACCCACCTCGCCACGCCCACCGCGTGCGACGGATCGACAATTACCGGAAGGTGAGTCTTCTCGCGAAGCACTGGAACCGCGGAGAGATCCAGCGTGTTGCGCGTCGCGGTCTCGAACGTGCGTATCCCCCGCTCGCAGAGTATAACCCGCGCGTTCCCCCCAGCCATTATGTATTCAGCGCTCATGAGCAGCTCGTCCATCGTGTTCGCCAGTCCGCGCTTTAACAGGATCGGCTTACGTGTCGCGCCCAACTCCTTAAGCAGCTCAAAGTTCTGCATATTCCGCGCCCCGACCTGGATAACATCGACATGTTCATACAACCCTAGATGGTTGATATCCATGATCTCGGTCACAACTGGCAGTCCGGTCTCATTCTTTGCCCGCAGCAGGTAGTCGATGCCCGTGTCGCGCAGTCCTTGGAACGCGTATGGCGACGTCCTGGGCTTGAACGCCCCGCCGCGCAGCATATCCGCTCCTCCGGCCTTGACGCGCCTTGCGATGTCCGTCACTTGCGCTTCCGACTCCACTGAGCATGGTCCCGCAATGATCGCGAACCCGCCGCCCCCCACCTTAACGCCGTTTACGCTGACTATAGTGTCGTCCGGGTGGAACTTGCGGTTCGCGCTCTTATACGGTTCCTGGATGCGCCTGACGGATTCAATCACGTCCAGCGACTGTAGCAGGTCAACGTCCAGCCTGGACGTATCGCCTATAAGCCCGATTATCGTGGTCTCGCTGCCGATCACCTCGCGCGGTTCCACGCCCTGGCCGCGCAGCCATGCCTTGACGCTGTCCACCTGCCGTGGGTCGGCGTTGGGTTTTAGTAAGAGTATCAAAGCTTTCGCCTCACAGTATAAGAATGTCTATATTATACCACAGGACGTGAGTCCGCGCTAACCCGCCTGCCCGCCAGTCCGCGTGATACCCTGAATCCGGCGGCTTGCATAATTCCCGGCTATGCGTTATCATGGATAATCACAATCATGACAGGAAGGTGTGGCTGATGCGCGGCGCGGACGAAACCCTTTCCCTCGCGTACGCGCTGGCGCGTGAGATCGCCGGGGCGGGCGGCCGCGCGTACTTCGCGGGCGGGCGGGTACGTGACGCGCTTCGGGGCGTGGAGGACGCCGACGCCGATGTCGATCTTGAGGTTTACGGCCTAACGCCGGAAATCCTGCGCTCGATACTGGGACAGCATGGCGCGGTGAACGCGGTGGGCAAGTCGTTCGGCGTGCTGCGGCTGGGCGGGTATGGGCTGGAGGTGTCGATGCCCCGGCGCGAGCGGGCGACCGGGCGCGGGCACAAGGATTTCGATGTGTCGGTTGATCCGTTCATGCCGTTCAGCGAGGCGTGCGTCCGGCGGGATTTCACGGTAAACGCGATGCTGCGCGACGCGCTGACCGGGGAGGTGATCGACCCTTACGGCGGGCTTGATGATATCAAGGCGCGTATCCTCCGGCATGTACGCGCGGAAACGTTCGCGGAGGATCCGCTGCGGGCGTACCGCGCCGCGCGGTTTGCCGCGCGGTTCGGGTACGCGGTCGCGCCGGAGACTGTCCGGCTATGCGCGTCGATGGATCTGGCGCCGCTGTCGAGGGAAAGGGTGTTCGCGGAACTGGCCAAGGCGCTGACGCTTGCGAGTAAGCCTAGCCTGTTCTTCAACGCGCTGGCGGATATGGACCAGTTGGGCGCGAGTTTCCTGGAGATATCGCGGATGCGCGGCGTGCCGCAGGATCCCCGTCACCATCCGGAAGGCGACGTGTGGGTGCACACGATGGGCGTGCTGGACCAGGCGGCAAGGCTGCGCGAACAGGCGAACGAGCCGCTTTTCTACATGCTGGCCGCGCTGTGCCACGACATCGGGAAACCGGATTGCACGGTGATCCGCGACGAGGCGGAGCGGCGCATATCGGCGGTAGGGCATGAGGATATTGGCGTTGAGCTGGCGCGGACACAGCTTCATCGGCTGACTAACCAGAACGCGTTGATTGATTATGTTCTCAATATGGTTCAGATGCATATGCGGCCGAACCGGCTGGCGCAGAGCAGATCACAGCTAAAGAAGACCCGCGCGATGTTCGATAAATCTGTAAACCCGAATGACCTGATACTGCTGTCGAAGGCGGATGTGCTGGTAACATCGCAGGCTGAACGCGCCGATGAGTTGGAAGTATTCCTGTATGATAGATTGGATGATTACCGTAAACGCATGCGTGAGCCGATGTTGAATGGGCGCGACCTGATAGCCGCGGGGTTCGTTCCAGGGCCGGGGTTCTCGGAATGGATAGCGCGGGCAAGGCTGTTCCATATGTCCGGGTTGACGACGGATAGGGTGTTAAGGCAGCTGGTGAGTGAGCGTAGGAAGCGGTCAGAGGAGAATTTTACCTGACGAGGACGGAACTATTTGAGGTGAAGGGGTTTATATGGCCGCATAGCGTCATGGAGGAACAACCTACCCTGGCCACGAGGGTCCAGCGTCACGCTGGTCAGGGGGTCAAGGGGGGTGAAACCCCCTTGCGGGGTCTGGGGCGGAGCCCCAGCGCGCCCAACCCCGTAAACTCCGCGCAAAGGGCGAAGCCCATAAAGTTGGTTTCTGCCCTGCGGGGCTGGGGTTTGTTGGTTACGGCCGGGGGACGCGGGGCTCTGCCCCACACCCCGCAAGGGGGTTTCACCCCCC
>JAISWI010000008.1 GCA_031270865.1 Oscillospiraceae bacterium | reverse complement strand
GAGATGGCCGAAGACCCGATCCAACAGGGGAGATAGAATATCGTTCAAGTAAATCCCTCCGTCAACAGTATAGCGCATGGGGAAGCGGATGGCAAGTGAAAATTCTAAAGCAGATCAAGGCGTGGGGGCGTAAGTCGTAACAAATTGTCAAAAATGGTCGCTGTCGAATGCCCTTGAACAATCTGCGCCGGTTATGATGATATGTATTAAGTACGAAGTCCTGTAAATAAACGTCAAGTCCCTAAATAAGGGAAACGGGTGGAAAAATGGGTAACGCAAAGCAAGGGAGCGGTATGGAGCCGCTTCCCAGGGAGAAGGGACGGAGGCTAACTCCGACACCGGAAATTTTCGCTCAGTGAGTTGACATGGAACCTCGGCAGCCCGCGCGGGTCAGCGCCCCCGAAGGGGCTGACCGCAGGCGAGCTTAGCGCGGGCTGCCACTCCATGTCAACCCCCGCGAAAATTTCCTGAGCATACGGTCCGTTTATGCCGCGTGAGCGTTCTTCGCGAGCAAAACCGCTTTCACCCGGGCATAATAGATACGCGGAAACTTGTTAGCGGCGGCGAGCATGTAAACGTAATAAGGCTTGCCTTCGGCGCGTTTGCGATCCAGGAACTGGTATACCGGTTCTTGGTCTGGAAAGCGTTTCAAATGGGCGCAAACCACCTGGAACAGCGTTTTACGCAAATGCGGGGAGCCGCGCTTGGAAGCAAGCTTGCTCTTTGGCTGGTGTTTGCCGGATTGGTCTGCTTCGGGGTCAATTCCGGCAAACGCAACCAATGACGAACGGTTAGGAAAACGGTGCGCATCGCCCATCACCGCTATGAGCTGCGCCGCAGTAATTTCACCACGTCATACATGCTCAGAACCGTCTCATATTCCGACAGTTGCGCCGCAAGGCGGATCATCTCAGCTTTGATATCCGCCAGAGCGGCGGAAACAGCGTTGATCTGAGCGGTCGAGGCGATGATAAGCAGCTTGGTTTACGGGTATTTTGCCAGCGTCGTATACCGCTCTTGACTAAAACGGTAGATTTCAGCGGCCTTGTTCGCTGAATCATGATATCCATTGCGATAGCGCCATTTGCTGTAACGTTCAGTGAATGCCTTAAGACTGACGCGGCAAACGCGCTCGCAATGCCAAAAGGGTTCGGCGAAATCCAACCATTTCCGATGACCGTCTTTGCGCAGCGGACGGTCAAACAATTCATTGCCCCCTGGAAACGACTTGTCTAACAGTGAAATGAGGTTGTTTTGCGGCGAAACAACGGTCTGCATAATCCGGTTGTATTGACGGTTGAAAAGCTTCAATTGCTGGCGAACCACGCCCGTTTGCGCGCGCTGACACAGCCGCGTCCAGTTGTCCAACCCGTATTTGGCGATTTTCAAGGCGTCTTTACGGTCGTTCTTAACCTTGCGAACGCTTCCCGCGCCGCTTTGATGAATGACAATGGGGTTGAGGACACAAACGAACAAACCCGCATCCAACAGCGCCGCCGCTGCGGGTTCGTGGTAACGCCCCGTGGCCTCCATCACCACCCGCGTTTCTTCTCCAAGGGACCGAATGAGGGTTGACATCGCTTTGAGTTCTTCTGATGTGTGGGCAAACTCGCGCGGCGCCAGCGCGGCTTCTCCCATAGGACGAAGCGCCGCAACCATGCTTTTGCCCTTGGAAACGTCAATACCTACGGATACCATACGCGCCTCCAAGCTGAATTCTCGCAATCGACGCGCGTCCTTTGCTCATTGCCGATTCAGTCTCCTGGGTGACACGAACGCGCCGACGGTTTTCATCGGCGGGACTTCCTGCGTAAATCGAACTGCCGCGATTAGAGAGACGGCTGACATACTTCGTTTCGGACGCGTTAGTCCATGAAAAAACTCGAAAGGCCGATTGCTCTCTCACTTTGCGGATTTGGCAATGTCTCGATACGCTGCGCGACTGGCTTCCCTGTCGGCTATCGCAAATACTATTGTAGGAGAAATAACATGATGATAATGATTATGGCAGTTGCAATCACGATGAATGGATCAACAGTCAACGAGACCGCGCTCATTGAACAGCCTCGCTCTGGGTTCCTTGCGCTGGCGGGCATGGACTTCGCGGAAATCATGACCGAAGAGCTGGACAGTCTCGCGACAACGTTCGAGCGGATCAAGGTACCAGGCGCGGGATCATGTTCAAGATGTCAGGCGAGGACGATGAACCTGAACCCGACAATGAGTTTGCGGTGGTGATCCTCTGTCACCACCTTCTGTTGTGCTGCTATAAAATCAAGTATACAGGTGGTAATAGTCCGCCAGACTGCGGCAGCTTCGACGGCGAGACCGGGATCGGCGATCCAGGCGGCGAATGCAAGAGATGCCCGCTCAACCAGTTCGGCAGCGACGAGAACGGCTCCAATGCGTGAAAGCAATGGTGGCGGATATACTTGCTGCGCGAGGGCGAGGTCTTCCCGATGCTGCTCTCGCTGCCGACCGGAAGCCTGGGCATGTTCACCAGATACATCAAGCGTCTTCTCGGGAAAGGCCGGAAGACCACAAGCACCGTGACACGCTTCACGTTGAAGAAGGAAACGAGCAAGGGCGGTATCGTCTACGCGCAGGCGCAGTTTGCGCTCGACCGGGCGCTCACGCCGGAGGAAATGCGGCTCATCGAACCGCTCGCCGCGCAGGTGAAGGAGTACGCGCAGCGCGTCGCGTTCGAGACGGATGCTATGATTGAGGTGGAGTATTCCATAGATCCCGAAACGGGTGAGGTCATCACACCTCTAGGAGGCAACTGATATGTATAGAACAATCACGGATTGCGGAGAGGTACGCTAGTACTTCTTCGGCGCGAAGGCAGTTGCATTCGACTTGGAGACAAGTCCCGACCCGCAATGGCGCGACGACCCGAAGGCCGCACTCGACCCGCATAAGGCGCACATCGTTGGCGTGAGTTTCTCCATTGCGGCGTGCGACGCGGTGTACATACCTGTACACCACATATATGGAAGAAACTCGTGCGAGTTGGATATATTTACTGTTCTGTGTGCGCTTGTGGCGAACCCTTCCGTCACCAAAGTGGCACATAATCCGGCGTTCGAGGCCGCGTTCCTGTACGCGTTGGGGATCGTCATCCAGCCGCCGGTGTATGATACGATCGCCGCCGCGCAACTGACGCTCAAAGGTCAGTATAGGTTACGCTCTTTATCCGACAGCGGCCTGAAGACACTCATGCCTGAATTGTTCTACGTTGAGCTTCCCACGTTCGATGAGGTGACCGCCGGGCAGCGCTTCGATGAGCTTGATCCCGACGATCCTGCCACCGTCGCCTACGCGTGTGCCGACGCTGACTATGCGTTCCGGTTGCGCGAGTTTTTCAACGACTGGTTCGCGCGGTTTATGCCGAAACACCGGTGCATCGTAGAGTGAGTGGAATCACCGACAGCCGTCTTTTGTGGGATCATGCGTTATAACGGCTTGCTGGTCGATGCCGCGCGAATGACCACCTGCCGTGAACAATGCAAGCGTGAGCGCGAACGCCTCCGCAACGAAATCGCCTTCATCATCGGCGACGTAGATATCGGCGCGAACGCTTCAACCAAGGCGTACAAGTCATATCTCTACGACAGCCTCAAACTGCCCGCGCTGAAGGTGACCGACAAGAATCAAGAGAGGCGTCAGACAACGAGGCGTTCATCCTGCTAGTCGAATGG
Source organism: Oscillospiraceae bacterium (assembly GCA_031270865.1). Taxonomy (GTDB): domain Bacteria; phylum Bacillota; class Clostridia; order Christensenellales; family Aristaeellaceae; genus BNUH01. The sequence goes on along the minus strand of JAISWI010000008.1, from coordinate 2,007 downwards.
CGCGAGGAGCATCAGCCCGACCTCGTGCCACTGTTCAACATGGTTCAGTCATACCGACGTTGGGGTAAGGTGTTGAGCACCTATGTGGATGGATACGCGAAGCACATCAACCCGGCCACAGGACGCATCCATCACGATCTGCTGCCTCTGGCAACGGGGACCGGACGCTTCACCGTGCGGAACCTAAATTGCCGAAATATGGTCAGGCCCGATGATGATCCCGCTGGCGTCCGCAGCTTCTTCGTTGCCCCTGACGGCTGGACGCTGCTCTCGCTCGACTTCTCGCGGATTGAGCTTCGCGTTACCGCTTTCTACTGCCGTGACGAGCGCATGCTCGATATCTACAGGTCGGGTGGAGATATACACGCCTCGACCACGTGCGTTATCTATCACATCCCGATCGAAGATGCGGTGAAAAAAATTCATCATTATACAAAACGAGACGCGCGATATCCAAAAACCGCAACTTCGGCGTGGCCTACGCCCTCTATCCGTGAGGACTGCGCCGGACGTTGAAGCTCAAGGCGAGGTTGAACACCACGCTTGCAGAGCGCACAACCATCATCGCCAATTTGCGGGTCGGGTATCCGCAACTTGCAAAATGGCAAGGGAGCGCCAAAGAGCAGGCGCGAGGCCACCTATACGCCTCATCCGGAGCGCGGTTGACGCGATCAAGCGCCTAACGTGGGACGCCGACAAGCGCGACGAATACAAGACCCTCCACCGCGCCGAGACACTGTTGGGCGAGGCTATGGACGCCGCGGCGGTCGGGCGCGGTGAGGACACAAGTCGCGGTGTGCAGTTCAGCGTCCAGGAGGACGCGCAGGGGCGGTATGTGTTCGTCGACGTGGACCAAGCGAGGTTTGATGGACTGACCACCAACGAAGAATTCAGGCGCGAGGCAACAGCGGTTATCACGGAGAGATTCCAAGGCCAGACGATAGGCCGCGCGGACAATGCGTCAATCGTTAACACAAAGGCAAAGGGCGAATACGTACGCGGCCCATCTTCATCAACGGTGTACCAGAATCTAGATTCCAAGATGAGACTGTCCGCAGAGCTAGACAACGTCATGGAGATTGCGCGATTTTTGCGTCATGACAAGGACCACAAGAGCCACGGCGCGTTCGCGGCAAGGGGTTTTGACTATTATACCGCGCCGTTTGAAGTGGCTGGCAGACGGTTCATTGGAGAGTTTGTTGTGGCGAACCGCGCTGATGGTACGCGCGTATTCTACGGGATGCCGCATATGCAAATAGCCGCCAACAGCACGAATAGCGCTGATAGCGGCTCTGCTAGGGCCAGTGCCATAGGATTCACAGGGAGCACTCCCGCCCTCCTAGGGGATGGCCCGGCGGTCGTCGGCACACCAGAGCAGGACCAAGTGTCTAGTACTGTAGGACTTCCGACTCCCGCCACTGATACTAGTATATCACAGCGCGGCGGGGATGTGCAATACTCAATTCCGGGAGAAACGTCCAGCCAGCGAAGAAAATTAGACGCGCTTCGAAAGAAATTCGGGACCATGGAGCCTGGCAGGAACCTCGAGACAGGCGCGGTGCTGCTGCCCAAGCGCACGGACGACGAGAGCGCGGTGTCGCAGACCGTACGGACCATCATGGAGACCGGGCGGCTCGCCGAGAGCCTTAGCCCCGAATTCCTCGACGGCGTGATCGCGGGCAAGTATAGCCACAAGGTCCAGGGCGACGCGCAGGCCAGAAAGTTTGCCGAGAACGCGCTGGGACAGGGGCTGTTGGAAGCGCGGGGGAAGTGGGATTACGCGATGGCCAGCAACAGGATCAACAAGAACATGATCGTGCTGGGCCAGGAACTGCTGAAAGAGTACGCCAGGATTGGCGACAAACAGGGCGCGGCGGATATCGTCGGGGACTTGACATTCACGCTCACCGAGACCGGACAGCGGCTTCAGGCCATGACGCTGCTGAAAAACTCCGGGGCCGTCGGTTCGTCCATGTACTACTCCAAACTGGTCAAGCAGATCAACAA
>JAISWI010000006.1 GCA_031270865.1 Oscillospiraceae bacterium | reverse complement strand
GGTAAATGGCGTCTGGCCGCTCACGCCAGAGCGACGGCAGAATGCCGACCGATACTGGGAGCGTTTCCGGATGCCTGTACCGCGCCGCCTGGATGATCAATTGGTCCCTGTCCATGATGTTCCCTCCGGTTTCATTTACTGATTCCGCTAATTTGCTATTAGAGATTCTTGAGAGTACAAGATTGCCCGTCCGCATCAAACGGCATATCCACTTGCCGGAACCGCAGGCACGCCGTCACGCCGCCTTCCGGACGCGCTTCAATGCCCATATCGAAACCGCCACTGAACAGCAGGCGGAACCGCATGGCCACGTTGCGAAGGCCGCCATGCGCACCCGGCCAGTCCTCTCCGTCCTGAAGTTCCGCCTCCAATCTGTTACGCCCATCGTCCGGCATGGCCTTTCCATCGTTGGAGATTGTCAGCAATACACTAGCGCAATCCATGCCCTCGCCGGGGGGGGGGCAGGTGTGTTAGCAATGAAATGCGGGTTGACCCGCAACTATAGCGCGATCACTTTGGATTGGTTCAATAGCGCCATCCGCGCAGCCAGTTCATGCGCCAGCGCGTTGTTGGATTGGAGGATACCGATGATCCTTGGCAGCGACATCCCGCACCAACTGCTCGGTGGCCTACGCCCCGCAGGGCGTGGACGACATGGAGGGCTACTGCGGACGCGGGAACGGTATGAGCCAACTTCACGAGAGGCTCCTCCTTTTTTCGTTGATGTAGTATTACTAGGGCAGGTATTAGCTGTAACCTGACCTGTTTACAACGGGTTTCCAACGTGACATCTTTCCCCTGTGTGTTACACAATCATAAAGACTACGCATTTCCTCCCTTCCCTACAAAATCAATACAACCAGGATAATGCGCATTATCCTGTACACAAAGTATACATTCGCTGTAATGGTTTGTCAATGCTCTTTTTTCAACACACAAAGAAAAGGAGATGCCGCCATGAAACCCGCTATGAAAATTACTGACCGCCCGCTTTCCAGCATCCGCCCCTACGAGCGTAACCCGCGCAACAACAAGAAGGCCGTCGAGAAGGTTATGAAGTCCTTCCAAGATTTCGGTGTGCGCTGGCCCATCCTAGTGGACAAGGACGGCGTGATATCTCAGCAATGTAAGCGCGTTCTCGCTGGCCGACGCGAAGCGGCTGAAAGAGCTTAACCTGATGCTGGACCTGCCGCTTGCGGAAACCAGCCTCCAGCCCGTCAAGGTTCTGGAGACGTACGGCCCTCCGGCGCCGCGGGGTTCCAACCCGATTCCGGAGACGACAACCCGCGACAGGCTAAGCCCGGACTATTTCGGGGGCCAGCCGAAGCTGACCGCGCCGCTCATCACCAAGGAGAAGCGCGAACAATACGAACAGGAACGCGCGAAGCTGCTAGAGAAGAAGTCGAAGTTTGACGAGGCCGCGCTGGGCCAGCCCACCATCGCGGACACGCTCGCGCCGCTGGCGCGTCAGACACAGGCGCTGTTCAAGGACGCGACGGGCGAGCAGGCCGCGAATATCCTTGAGGCTAACGCGGACAGCGTGCCCGACTGGTATTCAGGGCTGCTCTACCAGATGATGGTGTACACGGAATGGGGACCCGCCGAACTGCTGGAGTTCATGCCGTTCGCCACGCACTCCGAGATAAGCGCGGCGGACATGGCGGCGGGCGGCGCCAGCGAAACGTTCGTCAACAGCGTGATAAGGATGCGCGAGGACCTGACCGAGGTTCTGCGCCAGCCAGTCGCTCAATACGACGCGGGCGGGTGGATGGGCGGCTTCATCGGGTTCTACACCCAGCGCGACGAGATGGTCCGCGCCGCCGCCAGCGCTCGCGGCCAGGACCTGGAGAACGCCGCCGCGATCGGGTTAGGCGTCGCGTCCGGCGGTCTGGCCGTAGAGCGCGGCGCGGTCGGCGCGGGCGAATTCATAGCCGGGGTAATAGGCGACGTGACCGTGACGGCGCAACAGGAGTGGGCGCGCTGGGTTCGGACCATGAAGGAGCTAGGTAAGCCGGGCCGGATTGACACTCAAACGTTCCGGCAAAACGCGCTGACCGACGACACGGAGTACTCGCGCGGCCCGGCAGAGGTTATGGAGCAGGCCGCCCGCGACGAGCTGGACCGCATAGACGAGGTTATGGGCCAATACGCCGCGTTCGTCGCGAAGCATGGCAGCAACGCGGATAACTTCGCGTTCACGCTTGCCCGCGATATCACCAAGCAGGGCGGGGACCAAATCATGAACATGGCCGTAGGCCCCGCGTGGTTCGCCGTACAGGGGTTCGGCCAGAACTGGGCCGACACGCGCGAGGCGGCGGGCGAGGCGGGCCAGCCCGAATCCAAGCTTAGGCGCGCACTGTCCGCGAGTATCGCGGGTTCCACGGAGTGGTTGACGAACAAGATATTCGGGCGGTTCAGCGACTTCTCCGACGTTATGGCGGCCAAGCTGGGCGTTAACAAGCTCGCGTCCACGGGCGGGCAGGCTGTGCTCCGCTCAATTTTGAGCGCGGTTGGCGAGGGCGTGGAGGAGTTCGTTCAGACCGGCGCGGAGGTTGCGCAGGACCTCATAATGGGCGATCCACAGTCGGCCAAGACGTACCTTCAGGACGCGCTGCGATCCGCGATGTCCGCGTTCATGACAAGCATGCCGTTTGGCGCGGGCGGCGCGGCTGACAAGGCGATCCAGTCCGCGCGGGACGCGCAAGCCGCGCGGACCGAGCAGGTTATGCCGGTAGAACCGACCGCGCCAACCACACCGGCACAGACAGAGCCGGTCATGCCAGCGGAACCGACCGCGCAAACGGAACCAACCACACCAGCGCGGACAGAACCAGTCCTGTCTGTGGAACCAGCCGCGCCAACCATGCCAACAGAACCAGCCGCCGAACTAAAGCCATTGGTCACCCCGGATATGACGCTCGCGCAGGCCTTGACCATCGCTGGCGGGATGCCCGAAACCAGCGCGGGGTATCAGGCTGTTATGGCCATCAGCCAGAAACTTGAGGCTGGCGCGAGCGTCACGCTCCCGGAAATCCAGCGCGCCGTCAACGTCGTTATGGAGGATTCGCGGAAACCGGAGATTATCCGGCACGTGAACCAGCAGGCCGCCGATCTGGAGATTGGCCAGGCCAAGACGCAATTGATTCTGGAGGGCGTTCTGGATCAGGTGCTTGAGGCGACGCCGGGTTACGCGAGCGCGAAGACGGCCGCCGACAACGCGCTGGCTAAACTGCAAGACGCGGACGCGGAACGCGTCCAGTGGCAGCGGGAATACGACACGCGGCAGCGGACATACCAGGCCGAAGCCGAGATTCTCGCCAACCCCGCCGCGTTCGCGCTGGACACGGGCGCGGCTGAACGCTACAAGACCGCCAAGGCCGCGCGGGATCAGGCGCGGGACAAACTGACGGAAGCGGAGTATGCCACGGAGGACGCGGAGGACGCGCTCCAGAAGGCGAACACAGAGCTTGACGCCGCCGAGCGCCGCGCGACGCGGATACTTCAGACACAGGCCGTCGAGCGGGTACAGATGGCCGCCGACCAGAAGCCGCGCAACGCCGCCTACGCGTCGATCAAGCGGGAATTCGGGCTTACGGACAGTTCGCGGTCGTTGGCGTCCGCGTATGATCAGACGATCCAGGAAATGATCAACCACCCAGACGCTACGCCCGAAAGCGTTTACGCCGGGTTTCAGGATATCGCTAAGACCATGCTTGAGACTTCCGGCGTGGACACCGACCGAAGCAGGCGCAAGAAGGAACTGCGCTTCGCGTTGAAAAATACCATGATAAGCATGGGCAAGCCGAACAAAAGCAAGCACATCCCGAGCGGCGAGGAAGGTTTCCATCATTCGTCGTACCAGATTAATTCGGACCTGCGCCGCCAGTATTTCGGCAAGCTCATGTTCGGTGAATTCGACCATACGCGTGACGCGCTTGGTAACCGATCGAAGGCGGCTTCGCCTTTGGAGGCGCTGCAAAGCCTGGCGGAGGATTACCCGGACTTCATCACCCCGGGCATGCTCAGCCAGGATTACGACGGCATGGACGCGCTGCTGGGCCTCGTTGACGACCTTTACAAGCCCGACACTTTCGCCAGCGAGTACGGGCCGGACCGGGTGTCGGAGGGCGCGGAAAAGATAGCCAGCCAACTCTACCGCGCGTACACGGGCGCGGAGCCTCCGGCGTCGATGACGCTGAAACCGGACATGGACATTGACGAAGCGCAAGCGTGGGCGCGGGACGCTGAGGACGAGGCGAGGATAGCCCAAATCGAGGAGATCATGCTCCGGGAACCGCTCGACGCGGCGGACTTCGCGCCCATCGCGGACGCCGCGGAGTTGGTTAACATGGGCCTGCCCGCGGACCCCGCGACACTCGCCGCGTCTGTTGAGGGCGCGGGGGACGCGCAGGGCGTAGAGGGCGCGGGGGACGCGGAAGGCGCGGAATCGGAGAGCGTTTATAGCGAGGACGGGCTTGCTTGGCCGAAGGTATCCGCTGGCGAGGCTAAGCGCATGGCCGCGCTGATGGCCGGGCTGTCCGAGCGCGTGGGCGTGACCATCGAGTTTGCCGACGACGCGAGACAAGGACTGTACGACCCCGAAACGCGCGTGATTGTCTTGAGTAACAAACTCAACGGCTACGAGACCGTCGCGGCCGTACTGGGCCATGAGATCACTCACCCGCTTCAAGGCACGCCGGAGTATGCCGAACTGCGGAGCTTCCTGTTCGAGAACACGTATCGCGGCGTTACCGCCGACCTCAAGGCCGCGCTCGCGGACACCAAGGCGCGGTATAAGGAGGCGGGCATAGAGCTGACCGACGCCGGGGCGCGTGAGGAACTTACAGCCGACCTGGTGAAGCGGATGGTCGAGGATTCCCACGGCGAGATTCTTACCAACCTCGCCATGGAGAAACCCACCATCGCGCAAAGGTTCCTAAGCCTCATCCGGAGCGCGGTAGACGCGATCAAGCGCCTGACCTGGGACGCTGACAAACGCGACGAGTACAAGACCCTCCACCGCGCCGAAACACTGTTGGGCGAGGCCATGGACGCGGCGGCGGTCGGGCGCGGTGGGACCGACGGAGAAGTCCAGTACTTCATAAACCCTGAATTCCAGCGCGATTTTGACGCGTGGGACCATCGAGACGGCGATGTAGTCTTCTATGTAGGCACAACATCAGAGGCGTTGCGGGGGATAGGCGTTGAAGATAAGAGCATCCGTTGGCATGCGTCGAAGATAATCAGGACACAGTTAGACCATCCCGCCATGACAGACGACGTAATCCGACAGGTTCCGAACATACTAGAAAATCCAGTAGTTGTAATGGAATCAAAAAAGACAACTAGACGCGTCACAATGCTAGGCGAGATAAACGACGCGGCGGGCGTGCCAGTGCTAGCGGTACTCGATTTGGTACCTACGGCGGCGACATACCCCGGACTGGAAGTCGAATCCCTGCGGCTGGTTAGTACCTACGGGAAGGACGCTAACCTACAGAGCTTCCTTAGCCAAAGCCGCATGATGTATATTGATCCAGACACGCAAAGGACCAAGGGCTGGCTGGCTAGAAATGGTTTGACGCTGAATGTGCCGCCAGAACGATATGGCGTTCTAGGACGCGTTCAGGATAAAGTGACAGGCGACAACAGGGTTCCTAGGCTCCAATTGCCCTCAGAAGCTGCCGCGCCCGTCAATAACAGTAGTATATCACAGCGCGGCGGGGATGTGCAATACTCAATTCCTGGAGAAACGTCCAGCCAGCGAAGAAAATTGGACGCGCTTCGAAAGAAATTCGGGACCATGGAGCCTGGCAGGAACCTCGAGACAGGCGCGGTGCTGCTGCCCAAACGCACGGACAACGAGAGCGCGGTGTCGCGGACCGTACGGACCATCATGGAAACCGGGCGGCTCGCCGAGAGCCTTAGCCCTGAATTCCTCGACGGCGTGATCGCGGGCAAGTATAGCCACAAGGTCCAGGGCGACGCGCAGGCCCGAAAGTTTGCCGAGAACGCGCTGGGACAGGGGCTGTTGGAAGCGCGGGGGAAGTGGGATTACGCGATGGCCAGCGGCAAGATCAACAAGAACATGATTGTGCTGGGCCAGGAACTACTGAAAGAGTACGCCAGGATTGGCGACAAGCAGGGCGCGGCGGATATTGTCGGCGACTTGACATTCACGCTCACCGAGACCGGACAGCGGCTTCAGGCCATGACGCTGCTGAAAAACTCCGGGGCCGTCGGTTCGTCCATGTACTACTCCAAACTGGTCAAGCAGATCAACAA
>JAISWI010000102.1 GCA_031270865.1 Oscillospiraceae bacterium | reverse complement strand
CGCCCCCGGCCGCCGGGGGCGGGGGGCGGGGGTGGGCCCCCCCCCCCCGCGGCCGCCGCCCCCCCCCCCCCCCCCCCCCCGTACCTAACTCCGCGTAAAGGGCGAAGCCCGCAATGTTTGTTTATGCCCTGCGGGGCTGGGATGGTTGGTTTCGACCGGGGGACGCGGGGCTCCGCCCCGCACCCCGCAAGGGGGTTTCACCCCCCTTGACCCCCTGACCAGCGTGACGCTGGACCCTCGTGGCCAGGGTGGGTTGTTCCTCCATGCGTTACTCTTGCTTGAACGCGGTCCAGATCTCGTCGTAGATGGGCGTAACGTCGCCGACATCCTCGATGTACTCCGCGCCTTCCAGTAATTCCGATGGGAAATATAGCGCGGGATTCGACTTATACTCCTCGCTTAGCAGCGGGTCCGCCGCCTTGTTACAATTCTGATACTGCTGCGCCTCCGCAATCGCCGCGCCGATCTCCGGCCTCAGCGCGAAATCCAGGAAAGCGTGCGCGTTTGCCGGATGCGGCGCGTTCACTGGTATGACCAGCGAGTCTATCCCAAAGCCCAATCCTTCCTTGGGGTACACCAGCTTCAGATTCGGATTCTCGTCCATTGCCCAGACCACTTGCGGGGTAAACATGTATCCTACTGTCGCCTCGCCCGATATCATCAGGTTATGCGGGGTGTCGTAGTTCAGCGCGCGGATGTTGGGCTTCAGCTTCAGGAGCTTCTCCCTTGCCTGTTCCAGTATCGTTGGATCCTTGACGTTCATCGACTGTCCCAGTGTCCGCAGCGTTATGCCGATGATATTCCGCCCGTCGTCCATCGCCACTACCGAGTCCGCCAGCGCGGGATCCCACAGGCTCTCATACCCTGTGATCTCGATATCCACATACCGCTCGTCGTACACGATCAGCGGGGTACCCGCCGCGTACGGCACGGTATACTCATTCTCCGGGTCAAAGTTCTGTCCCTGGAACGCCTCATCGATATTGCCAAAATTCGGGATCAACGCCTTATCAAGCTTATACAGCAATCCGTCATTACGCAGTATATCTATCGCGTAGTCTGACGCTAACACGATATCATACTCGCCGCCCTTGACGCTTTCCAGCTTGGCCAGCATCTCCTCATTCGAGGTGAAGTTGGTGTAGTTGACGCGTATACCCGTCTCCTCCTCGAACGGCGCGATCATCGTGTCGTAGTCGATGTACAGTTCCCATGTGAATATGTTTAGCTCAGGCTCCTCATCGGCGGCCAGCGCGGGACACGCGAACGCGCCCAGCATCGCCAGCGCCAGCAACACGCGGACCAACCTAGACATTGTCGGTTTCATCGGGTTTACCCCCTCTTTTTTTATCGTTGCGCAGTAATTGCGACAGCGCCACTGCCAGGCACACCACCCCCAGGATGATGGTACACAGCGCGTTGATCTCCGGCGTGACCCCCGCGCGGAGGCTTGAGTATATCTTCAATGGAAGCGTTGTGGACTGCGCGCCGTTGACAAACATGCTTATGATTACATCGTCGAACGACATCGCCACGGCCAGCAGCGTCCCGCTGAATATCGCTGGCAGTATCAGCGGGAGCGTCACATCCCAGAACGCCCGCGCGGGCCCCGCGCCCAGGTCACGCGCCGCCTCGGTCAGCTGCGGGTCCAGCCCCGCCAGGCGCGACTTTACGATCAGGTATACGTACGGTACGCAGAACGTTGTATGCGCGGTCACCAGCGTCCAAATCCCGAACCGCGCCCCCGCCATCGAGAACGCGGCCATCAGCGACATGCCCAGCACTACCTCCGGCAGCATCACGGGCAGAACGGTTACGCCCTCAACCAATCCCCTCACGCCGCCGGCCAGTTTAGCAAACCTGGCCTTACGCGATTGACGGGCCGCCAGCCCGATCGCGCCCAGCGTGGCCAGCGGGACGCTTACCAGGCAGCTTAACCCGGCGACGCGCAGACTCGTCCGCAGGGCCTGGCCCATCGCGCCGTCGCGCGTCAGTTTGGCGTACCAATCCCACGTGAAGCCCTTCATCACCCCGGCGACCTTCGACTCGCTGAACGAATACAGCGCGACCAGCGCCAGCGGCAGATACAGGAATACCAGCACCGCCGTGAGTATAACGGGCCGCCAGGCGGAGCGGCCTCTGCCCCTCATCCTAGAAGAACCCGATATCCCTGCCGCCGAGCCTGCGCTGAAGCGCGACGACCGCGCCGGTCAGCGCGATCAGCGCGACCGACAGCGCCGCGCCGAACGGAGGGTTCCGCGCCGAGAGCATCTGGTCATGGATCACCCGCCCCAGTATCGCGCCCTTGCCGCCGCCCAGCAGGTCATACACGTAATACAGCCCCATCGTCGGCACGAACACCAGCATACACCCGGACATTATCCCCGGCATTGTCAGCGGCAGCGTCACGGTCAGGAACGCCTTGGCGGGGCTGGCGCCCAGGTCCCGGGCGGCGTCTGTCACGCGCGGGTCCAGCCGCTCTATCGCCGTATGACACGGCAGTATCATGAACGGCAGCAGCGTATAGACCATGCCCAACAGCGCCGCGCCTTGGGTATACAGCAGTTTCGCGGGCAGCTCGACGATCCCCAGCTTAAGCAGCAGCGTGTTGAGCGGGCCGTTCGCCTGAAGCAGTATCATCCAGCCATACACGCGCATCAACGAGCTGGTCCAGAACGGGATGACCACCAGCAGCGTCAGCGCGGCGCGGCGTTTGGGTTTAGCGCGAGCCATCGCGTACGCGAACGGGTACCCGACCGCCAGCGACAGCAGCGTCGCCCGCGCCGCCAGGCCGATTGAGCCGGTGAACACCTTGATGTATATGGGATCGAGCAGCCGCCGGTAGTTGTCGAGCGTCAGGATATCCGTAACGCCCCACGTCTCGTCGCGTTGGAGGAAGCTTATCACAAGGATATACAGCAACGGCAGCGCGGTGAACAGAGCCATCCACGCGGCCATGGGCGCGGCAAGCAGCGCGGTCCTGTCCCGCCGGGGTTTCACGCCGCGTCCTCCGCCGGAACCACCGGGGCCAGCGCGGGATCCCACCAGACGAAACACTCTTCCCCGACGCGCGAACCCAGCGCGTCCTGCCCGATCGCCTCCAGCGTTAGTCCGCCCTCCACCTCCAGCGTCGAGCGCAGGAACCCACCGGCGTAACGCGTCTCGGCCAGCCTCGCGCGAAGCGCGAACCCGTCCGGCCTGGCCGCGCCGCATCGCACGCGCTCCATCCTCACGCACACCGACACCTTGTCGCCTACGGCCGCGCCGCCGCAAGCCGGCACGGTAACGCCGGCGGCGCGGAGTGTCAGCTCACCGTGGCCGGAGGCCTCGACCACCTCGGCGGGGATCAGGTTCGTCTGGCCGATGAACCGCGCCGCGAACCTTGTCGCGGGCCGCTCGTATATCTCTTCCGGCGTGCCCAGCTGCTCGACGCGCCCCGCTCGCATGACGGCGATCCTATCGGACATGTTGATCGCCTCCTCCTGGTCGTGCGTGACGTACACGAACGCCACGCCCAGATCCTTCTGTATGCGCTTCAGCTCGAGCTGCATCGCGCGTCGAAGCTGGAGGTCCAACGCGCCCAGCGGCTCATCCAGCAGCAGCAGCGCGGGCTTGAGCGCGACGGCCCGGGCGATCGCCACGCGCTGGCGCTGGCCGCCCGACAACTGCGATGGCATGCGCCGCCCGTAACCCTCCAAGCGCACCAGGCGCAGCATCCGCTCGACCTGTTCGCGGATGGCCGCGCGTTTCTCACCGCGCAGCCTTAGGCCGTAGGCGATGTTGCGCTGGACGTTCATGTGCGGGAACAGCGCGTAGTTCTGGAAAACCGTGTTGACGCCGCGCTTTTCCGGCGGCAGGGCGGTGATGTCCCTGCCTTCCAGAAGGACGCGGCCAGCCTCGGGCGTCTCCAGTCCGGCGATCACGCGCAACAGGGTGGTCTTGCCGCAGCCGCTGGGTCCCAACAGCGTCAGGAACTCACCCGGCTCGACGGTAAGGCTCACGCCGCGCAGCACGTCGCCCTCGCCGAAGTCCTTGCGGATATCGAATAATTCAAGCAGTGGAATCGCGGCGTCCCACCCCTCCCGTAAAAGTCCCGAACCCATGAAAACATTATACGCCTTGCAAAACCGTAAGTCAAGGCATAGGGGAATAGTGGGTTGGATAAGCGCTGCGGGTTCTTGATTCGCGGTAAGACACGCTCGTCTGCGCGCGAGAGGGCTTGTAACAACGCAATGGCTACGGGTGGCAGGTCAACGATGCGGCGGCTTTTTGCTGACTTCGCGCGTTCAAGGTCATGCCACTTGTTGCTCTCATCCAGCACAAACACGCGCCGGACGTAAAGCTTGCTTGACGCGCCGCCGTGGCGCGTCGGGCAAGTAGTGGTTCAGTACCTGAAGGAGCAGCGCCCAGCCATTCACAACCGACACTGCGCATATTTTCCGCGCCTCCAGATTGGTTGCCTCCTGAATAATCGGACTGGTCAACTCATCAAGCGTCAGGTCCTCAAGCGTTGGGGAACGCAGCCGCGCGGCCTCTGCCTCGCGTTTGGTTGGTCTAGTGACGCGCTTGACGACGCACGGTGCGCTATGCGCATAACCTAGCTCCCTCATGTCCCGAATTTATTTACCCGACGGCAGTTAGGGTGTCTCGCGAAAAGATCCTGCTCCATTTATGAAGATGATGGCTTATAATGCCCTTGCCGATTAAACCGGAGGACATAACTAACAGTGTTAAATTCCCCAACCGAGTCGCGCTGTCTACCCTAGTGAAACAGCGGCTAACAATGTGAATTCAGGGCAAGCTTACAATATGCCGCGAATCTAAATGATTCAGGAAAACTAAGGGTGCACGTAATCCGCGCGTCCTGCGCGCGCTCGCGAATTGATTAGTTTAACCCCAGCCGCGCCTAGCGCGCGACGTGGGCGGTCTGCGTGATGACCAACGCTTCGCGGATGATGGGGCGGCATTTCCGCTGGCAAGGCATGAACGCCATGCCGTGACGATGGCCGCGAGTGGCATGAAACAGCAGGAGATAGGTTGCGAAATGGGAATCTCGCAGTCCTACGCGCGCATGATACAAAAACGGGCGCGTGAGAAACTACGCGCCGCGCTGAAGGAAGGGGAACGTGATAATGCCAAGGTTAAGGCAAGGCAGGACATGGCGAATAACAAGCGATATCCGGCGGTTAATGGAAATCCGGGGTATACGAAGCGTCGCGGAGCTGTCCCGCGTAACGGGAATAAATTACGGCACCCTGTACGATCGGATGCGCCAACCCGCCGAGATGAGGCTGCGCGAGGCCGACCAGATCATGACCGCGTTAAAGGCCAGCAATGTGGACCGCGCGAACGTGCTGTTCGAGGTTGGCAAGGGGGTATAACCGGATATGTTTCCAGACCAACTGCCCGAAGGAACAGAATAAAACCTGCCGCTGTGCGCTCCGCTCTCGCCGCGCGCGGCGGAGCGGTGGATGAATTGCCCACCAAGCGCGAGACTGTGCGCATTGCCGCGCGACGGGGTATACGCCGCGAGCGTGGTTTACCATGCGCGGGGAGCAGGTTGCCCCCGCATCTTCGAGGAGTAAGGCAGGGTTGACTCGGTAACGTGGGTCAATCTGGGCGGCAAGTGGACGCTGCGTGTGTTCGACTATAAGCGCGCGCGTCCGGAAAAGACATAGTTGCGAGTGATTTAGCAACACCCCGCAAGGTAACGTGGTACCCAACCTGCCTAGCCGAAAGGCGAAAGCCGAAACAGGAACACAGCACTGCAGGAAAGCAGCGAGCTGCCCATAGGCAATAGGGCACGACTGAGATGCAATGGGAAGCGGACATGAGGATGAAACTGGGTTTGTTGAACGCGAGTTCCGAGTCCCCCTTAAGTCGAGGCGAGGGAAATGTGCCTGAAACCCTCGAAGCGGGAAACACGCGTTTCCGTATTTGGTGTGTGGGTTGCCAACCAACCCGCTTGACGCGCCGGAGAACCGGCGCCAAAGGTACGAATGCGCATCCGACAGTCCGCGCGCCAACCATGTGTCATGTGTCCAAACACATGCTTTACTCGCGCTCGTGTTTTCGACTTCACCTTGTTTCTTGACTTCTGTTACTCTGTCAGCGGTTTCCCACGGCTCCCTTTTTCTATTACCTTTAGCGCGGTGTTTGGATACATTTTTTATATCCGATCGCGCATCTCTTGGCTTACATATGCGCTATCCGCATATACAACCGCATCAGCTTCACCTATCAGATTTTCAAATACCTGACTATCATGCACAGACGAGTCTATTATTATGTTGTAATCTGTTATTATCTTGCTCTCCGCGTCAATCTTTACGTGATCCATATATCCTAATGCATCCGTCAAAACCACTAGCGCCTAGCCGGGAATGATACAATGCCCCTGGGCAGACTTGAAAAGGGAAACTGAAGGGGTTATGCGCGGAGCGTGGCTTTACGCTACAAATAGCAGAGAAAACTGCGCGAGAAGGTCGCGCGGGAGTTGCCAAGCATACTGATAGTTGAAATTAGGGGATATATTGTCCCGGATTATCCTTCTTAGTCGGTGAATTATCTATTGACGCAATTCTTGTATTTTCATCAATTCCTTGATATTGATTTATTGTTTATCCAAAAGCCTAGCATCAATAATCTTTTGAGTATCTGAATTCCGCTCTCGTCCAACTCTTGCGCTAAGAAAAAGTAGACGGTACCATCCGATCAGGTGATACCATTTTTGCTTGTCCGAAAGTTTCATTATTTACAACTTGACCAGATCGTTGATGAGTATATCGACGTAATAACCTGATCGGTATGTGTATCGAGCGTATCCGGTGGCGTAGTAGTCGATGAGGTTCAAAACATTGATAACGTCTTAACAGTGGGCAGTGGGTCATGTACCGAATATTTTAGCCAATTGGTCATGGAAGCCAGAGGACGGTACTCTCTAGCAGCGGTACTGCTGCCTCATAGGGTGGATGTTACCGAGCCTACCCGTGTACGAACCCTCGTAGGTTTTTTTGTCAAGCCATTGGAAAATTTCACAGCATGCCTTGCTTTTCAAGGACAAGTTTAGTATAATATGCATATCTTGAACTTGGAGGTAACCGATATGCGCAAGACCATGAAGCTGCTCACGCTATGCCTGTGCGCGGCGCTGAGCATTGTCCCCTTTGCCTCATTCGCGACAACGGGGGGGGGGTGGAGTACAACTATCTGAGGTTGGTGTATACCCTATTTGGTTGGGTGATGAGCCGGTCAAGATCAGCATTGGCCTGGTCAAGAACGACTCGGTCGAGGACTACGAGACCAACACATACACAAAGCGCATCGAAGAGATGGCGAATGTGGATCTGGAATTCGTCCTGTTCCCGTCGGTCGAGACGCAGACAAAGTTCTCTGCGATGCTCGCTGCCCGCGAACCGTTCCCGGAAATCATCGACCGCGACCTCAGCGGTTCGCTGTACCAATTTATAGATGCTGGTGTGTTGCTGCCGTTGGACGATTACTATGAAAACCTTACATACTATATGCGCCCATTCCTGGACGATCCAGAGAACGCGTCGGTGATGCCGTACCTGTATTCCCCAAACGGACATATCTACAGCATCCCGTTCATCAACAAGGTTATAGGCAATGAATGGTCCTCACGCGCGTGGATCAACCAGGAATGGCTGGATAAGCTGGGCCTGCCGATACCCGCGACCACCGAGGAGTACCTTAGCACGTTGCGGGCGTTCCGCGACAACGACATGAACGGCAACGGCGACACAACCGACGAATACCCATTGATCGGTTCGACGAACGGATGGAACAACCTGCCCTACAACTTCCTGATGGGCTCGTTTATCTTCCCGAACGTGAACACTGACTACATGCTATTCGATGAGGACGGTAAGCTGGATATTGCCATCAACAAGCCGGAATGGAAAGCCGGGCTGCAGTACATGAACCAGTTAGTGTCGGAGGGACTCCTCTCCCCTCTGACGTTCACGCAGGATCAGACCGCGCTGCGCGTGCTGCTCAAGGACGAGAGCCATCCGATAGGCTCAATGGTCGCGGCCAGCATGAGCATCTATCAGGAAAGCGATAACAAAAAGGCTATGGTTCCTATGGCGCCGCTATCAGGGCCTGAAGGCGTCGCGTACACCACGCCGTACATCGTGTTGCCAAACGCCGCGCGTTGGTATGTCACCAGCTATGCCCAAAATCCGGAGTTGTGTTTCCGGATCGGCGACATGATGTGGGAACCGCAGTTGTCCGTTGAGAGCCGCTTCGGCAAGCAGGGCGAAGACTGGGATCTGGCCGAGGAAAGCACAACAGAGAAGTCGCTATATTGGAATATGGGCATTCCGCCATACATCGTGCGCCATATTGACCTGTGGACCGTTTCGCTGCAGAACCACCACTGGGGGGACCTAGGCCCCGCGTGGCGACCGTATGAACGTTCTGATCCGTCATTGGTATGGAACGGTGACGAGTACGATTACCTGTATACCACTGCCCTGGCGGTAGCCGGGGTGTACCAGAAGACGCCCGAGAAATATCCGTTGCCCATCATTCTCAGCGAGGAAGAGAACGACATAGCGGCGGACATCAAGGTAACTGTCAACGGCTTGCGCGACGAATGGCGCGCCGGGTTGGTTACGGGCACATACAGCTTCGACGACTGGGATATCTATGTCCAGGAGTTGGAGAACGCCGGTTTGGCCGAATGGATGGAGATATCCCAGACCGCGTATGACCGCATGCAAACGTTGATCGACTAACTACATGATGGGCGGGCGGACGCTATGGCGCCTCCGTCCGCCCAAATTATACGACGCGTATAACGGTATACTCTGAATTCCGGGAGGAGTGGATACGGTGAGCCCATCCGTCACAGCGTCCGGTAAACCTGGAAAAGCGGTAAACACTGGTTTTACCCATCCTCTCATGCGCAGGATACTGTCGCGATGGCAGCTGTATCTATTCCTTGCCCTGCCTCTGACGTATATCCTGCTTTTCGCATACTACCCCATGTCAGGCCTACAGATCGCGTTCAAGAAGTTTTCACCACGGCTGGGCATATGGGGCAGTCCGTGGGTCGGGTTTGGGAATTTCACGAAGTTTTTCTCCTCGTATATGTTCAGCCGCGTGCTGGGCAATACACTGACCATATCGTTGTATAGCCTCGTCGCTGGGTTTCCCACGCCCATCCTACTGGCGCTGATGCTCAACTCCATGCTGAACCAGCGTTACAAGCGGTTTATCCAGACTATAACCTACATACCGCACTTTATATCGGTAGTGGTCATGGTGGGCATACTGTTGCAGATGCTCAACCCGCGCATAGGCGTGGCCGCTATCGGATTCCGGAAACTGTTCGGGCGTGAGATGACCGACCTGTTCGCCCAACCTAACGCGTTCGCGAACCTCTACGTGTGGTCTGGCATTTGGCAGGGTATCGGCTGGGGCAGCATCATCTATATCGCCGCGTTGTCAAGCATCGACCCTGAACTCCACGAGGCGGCGCAGATCGACGGGGCTAGCCGCGTAGGTCGGATATGGCACATAGACCTGCCCGGGCTGATGCCTACCGCTATAATACTGCTGATACTGAACACTGGCAGCATTATGAACGTCGGTTTTGAGAAGGTCTTCCTGATGATGAACGACCTCAATGTGCGGTCCAGCGAGGTCATATCGACGTACGTGTATAAGGTTGGACTGGCGGCTAACCGGGTGGATTACTCGTTCGCGACTGCTATCGGGGTATTCAATTCTGTCGTGAATTTCTTGCTGATCGTTTCGGTCAACGCCATCAGCAGGCGTGTATCCGAAACGAGCCTATGGTGAGGAGGGCGGATATGAACGCTATATCGGCGCAAGGAGGCCGCCGGGAGAAGATCCGCCACTCGATGGGCGATCGGATATACTACGCGGTCTCTAAGGTCCTGCTGACGCTGCTCTGGTTAATAATCGCTTATCCGGTGGTGTATGTGCTGTCCGCGTCGTTTTCCAGTGGTATAGCAGTCTCATCCGGGCAGGTTGTGCTATGGCCAGTTGACCTGAGCCTGGAGAGCTACAGGGCGGTATTCCAGCATCCCGATATAATGACGGGTTACCGCAATACCATATTCTACACAGTAACCGCCACGACGTTGAATGTCGCCATGACGATGATAGCGGCGTATCCGCTCTCGCGTGGCGATATGCCGGGCAGGAACGGCTTCATGTTCCTGTTTTCATTCACGATGTGGTTCAGCGGAGGGCTGATCCCGTTTTACATCCTGATGAGCAACATGCGCATGATCAACACGGTGTGGGTGATGATCATACCAGGCGCCATATCCGTCTATAACATGATCCTCGTGAGAACGTTCCTCGCGAACAGCATACCTAAGGAACTGCTGGAGGCGGCGACGATCGATGGCTGCAGTGACGCCGGGTATTTCATCTATATGCTGTTGCCGCTGGCCAAAGCGGTCATTGCGGTTATCACGCTGTTCTACGCGGTGGGCCACTGGAACCAATACTTCAATGGCTTTATTTACCTGATTAACCGCAAGCTGATGCCGCTGCAGGTGATTCTGCGCGAAGTACTGGTAAAAAATCAGATAGACATGACGCTGATCGCCGATCCAGAGCTTGCCGTAGCGCGGCAGGGTCTGGCGGATGTGCTTAAGCATGCCCTGATCGTAGTGGCCACGGTGCCGATACTATGCGTATACCCGTTCATACAGCGGTATTTTGTCCAAGGCGTGATGATCGGGTCTATCAAGGGGTGATACCCCACTTCGCGCCGCGATCGGGCTATAGCGCCATCTCCACTTTATGAGGATGGCGCTAGTTATTCGTCACTATCCAACCGCCAAACCGAGACGCACATTGAAGCGTTTCCGGCGGCGTAGAGGCCGATGAGGCATATGACATACAATAACGTCTCAATAGTGTGCACTGTCCTGAGTAATTCACGCAATGGGCCAGAGGAGGCTGAGGGCGGTGCCATTCCATCGGCAGTACGGTTGCCGCATAGCCGCCGCAGGATTGTGTGAATGTGTGCAACGGTGCGGAGTGCAGTGCCGTGTGGCTTTTTGATGCTCCCGCTGCTCATGATACGGTAATAAGCTTACAATAATAACCTCAGCTCCTGATGAGATGAATCGCTACGGATAACTGTCAGAAACTGTTTCCTCTTTTTCGACAAATACGGGAAAAGTGAGGCGGGAAGTGGGTTTTGAGTGGTACAGGTTTGTGGTGAAAATCGTATACTCTAATCACCACCTAGAACCTTCCATGTTGAAGATTCACATCCTTGTTAAGTACTGGATGTTATTCCAGCTCCTAACAAAAGATTTCCAGCGGCCTCCTTACTACCACATAAGCATCGATCTTTCGATCGACAAAGTCAACAAAACAACCCTCAGCCTTTCGAGCAGATCATACACCCCGACTTCACGATCAACTCTGCGTCTATTCTACATCATGCTCCCAGTTTTGTCAAGCGCTTCCGGAAA
>JAISWI010000048.1 GCA_031270865.1 Oscillospiraceae bacterium | reverse complement strand
GACCGCGGCGAACCCCGCCGCGATCATCCTGATTGGGCTTATCCGTGCCTTCCCCCAAAGCGTCATCGCCCGGCATCCATCCTTCCGGACGGGCGGGCGGCCCGGGGGTGGCGTGACTTCTTATGCAGCCTTGGCATGGCTGTATTATACCATGGGAGCGGCGGAAGTGGAAGGAAATGTTACAGCCGCCCAACTTGAAAACGCGGCGTCTTAGCGAATCTGTCCGCGTTTTCAAGTTGGGTGACCATAAAATATACATACACGGCCATGAATCGTTGAGTATGACCATTGATTATGCTAAAGCGGAAGTAAAAATGTTCTTAAGCCAGAAAAAGATGATTTGTGTTTACTGGCATTCAGTGGATTCCTTGATTTTACAATCACTACCACAAAACTACGGGGAGACGGGTTATACCTCTATGATACGGAAGTTAAACAGATTAACAAGCGCTTCACTGCCTTATTGACCATTTATTCTAGAGACATCGTATCACTAATAGTTAAAGCAATAGAGTTTATTTAATTTGTATATAAGCGTTCATGGTTATTGATTTTTCAGTTTTGATCTGGTTATATGCCTTATCCGGAAGCCATAAAATAGATTCCGGATCAAGTTAGGCAGCTATACATTCCCCCGCCAAAACAACCACGGCGCGGGATGAATCCCGCGCCGATACCGTTATGATAGTATAACCACCGACAAGGCCTCCAGCCTTACTCCGCGGCGGCTGGCGCTGTCTTCTCGTACGCCGTCTCGCCGCCCTCGACTGTCACGATCGCTTGGCCGTCCTCGCCGTCCTCGACTATCACGACCACCTGGCCGCCATCGATTTTATCGATTGTCAAGATCACCTGGCCGTCGTCGCCGCTCTCGGCTGTCACGATCGACCAGCCGCCCTTGCCATCTTCGACTATCACGACCTGCGGGCCATCCTTGTCGCCCCTGATCATGTCGTTAATCTTCTTATACTCGGTCTCAAACTCGTCCTCATACTCCGCCAGCTCCGGATACAGTCCGGTGATCTTCTCGCCCAGCGCTTCGAACCTCTCGCCTATCAACAGCTTCAACTCCGCCAACTGCTCATCGGTCAGCGTCAGCGCGTTTATCGCGTCGGCTGGCTCTGTCAGCTCCTCGCCGGGCGCGTTGCTCAGCGTCACCGTTTGGACGGTAATGGGCAGCCCCTCGGTGTCCTCGCCGAGGTATTCGAACGCCTGGTTGATCGTCGTGATGAACCCGGTCTCGGTCAGGTCGGTCGTCTCGACCGATGTTACCTTCATGGCTGTATAAGGAGCGCCTTCGCCATAGACTCCGTCAGCCAACGCGCCTTCAAGGGCAAACTCGATAACCTGATTGATGGTTTCCTTGTCCGCCCCGGTGTTGTAGGCCGCGTCAAGGATCAGGGAGGCCGCGCCGGTCTCGCCATCGTTCGTGATGTCTATGGTCAGCGACGTCTTCTGATTTTGGGTGTATACGCCGTCGGTCTCCACTATCGGCTCGACCGACTGCGCGAGGTAGATCTCTACCGTGTTTCCATCGCCGGAATCCGTGCCGACAGCCACTAGAGTATAACCAATGCCGTCAACGACGGTCTTGTCATACAGGATATTAAGCAGCGCGGTCTGCTCCTCGGACACGATCAGCCCGCTCGTGATATCCAGGTAGACCAGCTCTTCCTGATCGTCATACAGCGCGGTAATCTCAATGGATTTGAGCATCCCGACCAGTATCGAGCCTGCCATGCCCTGAAGCTGCGTTACAGCCTCCTTAAGCTCTTCCACGCTCATCGGCTCGCCGTATTCCCCGGAATACTGCGCGATGGCGCCCAGCATGTTGTCGTCCGCCAACAACACGCTGAGAAGGTCGTTGACCAGCGTCTGCAGCGCGAGCCCGGACACCGTCAGCGAGTACTTTTCTACCGCCTCGGGGTGCGCCAATTCGGTGGCCTCCTCCGCGGTCAGCGGCTGCGACTCGCTCGTCAGGTTGGTCTCCGCCCACGCCAGTATTGCTTGCTGATAAGGCTCCAATACAGCGGGATCGGACAGCAGTTCCGCCATCCGCGCGCCAAACTGGGCGCCCTGCGTGAACGACTCGGTAGCTGAACCTATATCTTCCTCCGTTTCGTCCCCCTCGCCCGCTTCACCCCGCGTCAGGTACTCCAGCGCCTCGGAGATCGAAACCTTGTACGTATCCTCGCCCAGCAGATCGCTTGATACGTAAATCAGATCGCCGAAGTAGGAAATGTCCAGGTTGAGCAGCTCCTCATCCTTAGCCGTGACGCCACAGGATATCAGGCCGGACTCCTGGCCCTGCTGGATCTTGCCGGTGAACAGGATCGCGCTAAGCAGCGTCTGCGCCAGCAGCAAGGTCTCGTCGCCGCCCTCCTCAAGGCCTTCGTAGTTCGCGTTCGCGGTGATCTCGATCCGCTCGCCGTTGGCGATCGCGTTCGCTATCGCCGACGCTCCCAGCCCGCCGACGACGACCAGCTCGGGCGCCGCCGTCGCCTCCTGCGTAACCGTTTCCCCAGCCGCCGCGCCCATCACGCTAACCAACATGACCAGGCACATGAGCGTTGCCATAATCTTCCTTGACACTCGCAACCGCCTCCCACACTTTTCATTACGATTCCGCCGACTTGACATTTGTAACCGCCTTCCACATTTTTCGTTACGACTCCGCCGCCTCAACTCAATTATACATCAATATAACGGCTCAGACAAGCGTTTAACTGCCGAATCAGAATTAATTTTCCCTTGATTTCACAATTGGGTCAAGCGTGGCCGCCGCCCGCTCCCACGCCAGCGCCAAACGCTCCGCCAGCGCCACGAACCCGGCCTCGTCCATGTCCGCAAGGTTCGTGAACTGCTGGGTGGAATCCTCCGATATGCCCGCGGGCTGGGGCATCGCCTCAACAACCCGCGATCGTGACGCCGCCTCAACCTCGACCGGCCCATCCAGCATCCAATCGGGCAGCGCGTCCGCCAGCCAGTCCTTCGCGGCGTTGGCCAATACGCTTGCCCGCTCATCCTCAATCCAGCGGAAACCCACGGATGTCGTTCGATCGATATAAGTATTCTCCGGCGCGGCCATATCAAACCGCGCCGAACCCGTCCCGCTGAAACTGACCGACAGCCGCTCCCGCTCCTTCGCCCTCAACGTAAACGAGCCGCCGCCGCTGAAAGTCTCCGCGCCGCTGGCCGACGACCCGCTGTCCAACGACCAGGCGTTGGTCTCGCTGGCGGTCAGCTTCGCCTCGAACGACTCGCCCAGCATCCGTCCATCCAGCGTCGCGGCGATCGAGCGCCTGTTGCTCCCCTTCGGATCGACCGTGAGGCTCTCCTTCAGCGACAGCCGGAACCCGTCGCCGCCCGTCGACGGCAGCGCCCGCAGCGAGAGCGACTTGTCGACGCGGCTGCCGGAGGTCCTCTTGCGGTAATCGACCGACAGCGGGATCGTCTGCCCGCCCGTCATAATAGTTATGCTTCCAGTGACGGCGGTGACCTCGTCCCCGGTATCCAGATAGACCCTCAAAGTGAGCTTTCCGGTCAATGTCGAAGAAGCGCAAATGTCGGATAACGCCGTGAACCATCGCTTATAAATGTCGGATTGCGCGGCGTCCATCGCGAGCGCGTCAGCCAGCCACAGCAGCTGCGGATCGTCCGCCAGCGACGCCGCCCACCGCGCCAGCACCGACGGGAGCTTCTCGCCGTCCAACATGTAACTGGTGCAGTGGCCGATCGGGTCAGCGCCATCGATAAGCGGGGCGCTGCCCTCCGATCCATATGGCGACATAAGTATCAGCAGCCGATCCCACTGCCGCGCCGCCATGTCCCATATGGGCAGCTCATCCCGCGTCTCACCCCAAAACCTGAACAGCGGGTTGGATAAAACCGCCCCAACGCCCGGCAGTTGGCGGGCGCGGGCGGCCGCTTCCTTCGCCGACGCGCCCGTCGATATAACTATTGACTCGCCCGGAATAAGATTGGTTCCAAAGGTTATGTCGCGCGGACCGCGATCCTGCCAGAGCGTCAGCGGCTGCCCGCCCGCGCTTTCAACGGCGAACGCCCGACGCTGAGTCGTTTGGGTGATCCGCAGCGCCAGCCCCGACCGCGGGGTGATGATGGTCTCGATGGGCGTATCGCCGGCCAACGCGCGGCTTATGATCCGCTCCGCCGCCGAGAAGTCCCCGCCCATAGGCGCGCCCGCCACAGTGGATTTAGGGAATATCGCCAATAATACGCACATCAGTATGGCAATATGTATTAAATCATCCTTCAACAGCGTTCTCCATTATCATTAGCGTCTTAGCCCCGGCATCCAACCTCGCTTGTACTCCAAGCGGAAGCGTCACGTTGTTTGCGCAGTGTCCTATGGAAAATCCTCCCAATATCGGCTTGCCGCACGGCAGCAGCGTATCGATAAATACCTGTGAGAGGGGCAGGTGGTGCCCGCGCATCGGGCCGCCGCAGTCGGAGTAATCGCCCAGCGCGATCCCGGCGCAGTCGTCCAGCTTCCCGGCCAGCCTCAATTGGGTGAGCATGCGGTCTATCGCGTAGCCCTTCTCACCGACGTCCTCAAGCAGCAGGATACGGCCGGCGGTGTCCAGCTCGTACGGCGTGCCAAGCAATCCCACCACCAGCGAGAGGTTTCCGCCGACCAGCATGCCCTCGGCCACGCCTTCCCTAAGCGTGAAAAGCGGCGACGCGGACGGTAAAAACCCAACAGGCTCAACGTGTTTCAGCGATCGGTCGAAGGTGTCCCGCTCAATTGCGGTAAGCCCGCCCGACTTGACCGCCCCGACAGGCATCGGCCCGTGGAACGTGACCAGGTTGGAGAATTTCCCATAGGAAATATGAAGCGCGGTGATGTCGCTGAAACCCAGCAGCGGCTTGGGATTTTTCCGCGCCGCGCCATAGTCCAGCCTATCCAGCAGGCGCATAGCTCCGTAACCGCCGCGCATGCAGAAGACGGCGTCTATGCCATCGTCGTTGAACATGCGGTTCAGGTCGGCGGCGCGTATCTCATCGACCGCCGCGAGGTAGCCGTACGCCTTGACGCATCCCTCGCCCAGCGTGACGCGGTAACCCATCGCCTCCAGCGCGGACTTGGCGGCGTACAGGTCAACCGGATCGACGGGGCTGGACGGGCCGACTATTCCTATATGGGAATGGGGCCGCAACGCGCGTGGCTTGATCATGGATGCTTCCATGGTGAATATCTCCTAACTATTTACCGGGATTTAACGCTATCTGCCGGAATTTAACGCGTGGCGGCGTCTATGCCATCGTCGTTGAACATGCGGTTCAGGTCGGCGGCGCGCCTCGTCGACCGCCGCGAGGTAGCCATACGCCTTGACGCGTCCCTCGCCCAGCGTGACGCGGTAACCCAGCGCCTCCAGCGCGGACTTGGCGGCGTACAGGTCAACCGGATCGACGGGGCTGGACGGGCCGACTATTCCTATATGGGAATGGGGACGCAACGCGCGTGGCTTGATCATGGATGCTTCCATGGTGAATGTCTCCTAACTATTTACCGGAATTTAACGCGTTATGGATAGATAGCGCGGCGCGCCGGCCTCCGCCCATCGCCATGATCACAGTGGCCGCGCCGCTTACCGCGTCGCCCGCCGCGTAGACCATGGGCAGGCTCGTCGCGCCGGTATCGGCGTCGGCCTCTATCACTCCATAACGACCAACCTTTAATCCCGGCGTAGCGGCGGTAAGAACAGGGTTCGGGCTGGTCCCGACAGCTAGAATGGCGGTATCGCACTCCAGATCAAACCCGCTGCCATCAACGACGACAGGCCGCCGCCTCCCCGACGCGTCCGGCTCGCCCAGCTCCATTCTCACGCACCGCGCCCCAACCAGCGTTCCCTTGCCATCCCCTATAAACTCTATGGGATTGGTCAGCGTCTCGAAGCGCGCGCCCTCCTCCTTAGCATGCTCGATCTCCTCAGCGCGGGCCGGCATCTCCTCCCAGCCCCTGCGGTATACCAGGGTAACGCTCTCCGCTCCGAGCCTCACCGCGCACCGCGCCGCGTCCATCGCGACGTTCCCGCCGCCGACCACCACCGCGCGGCCTACCCGTCTCATCGGCATGTCCCACTCCGGGAACCGATATGCCCGCATAAGGTTCACGCGCGTGAGAAACTCGTTCGCCGAGTACACCCCGCCCAGCATTTCCCCAGGAATTCCAAGGAATTGAGGCAGTCCCGCGCCCGTGCCCAGCAGCGCGGCCGCGTATCCCTCGGCGAACAGGTCGTCCAGCGAGGCGGTCTTACCCGCGACGACGTTCAGCTCGAACTCGACGCCCAAAGCCCGAAGCGTGTCTATCTCGCCCCTCACCAGCGACTTGGGCAGCCGGAATTCCGGTATGCCATAGATCATCACGCCGCCCGGCTCATGCAGCGCCTCGAACACCGTCACGCCATACCCCAGCCGCGCCAGCGTCCCCGCTCCCGATAATCCAGCCGGACCCGAGCCAATCACGGCGACCTTAACCCCGCGCCGCGCTCCGACGACCGCCGCCGGAACCGCTCCGGCCTCCGCGCCACGCGATAACGCCCAGTCCGCCGCGTACCGCTCCAGCCGCCCGACGCCCACGGGATCTCCGTTCTTAGCTCGTACGCATAGCGCCTCGCACTGCTTTTCCTGCGGACAGACCCTGCCGCAGACCGCCGGAAGCGCGTTGGTCTCGCGGATGATAGCGTCGGCGCGGGCGGGATCGCCCTCGCGTATCGCTCCGATGAACGCCGGGACGCGCACCGCGACGGGACAGCCATCCATGCAGTAGGGCTTGCGGCAGTCGAGGCACCGCGAGGCCTCCCGCGCCGCGTCCTCGTCCGAGTAACCCAGCGCGACCTCGCCGAACGTAGTCCGGCGCGAGGCGATATCAAGCAGCGGCATGTCCGTCTTGCGCGGGTCGCGGTTCACCTGTTTCGGCATTTATATTACCCCCGCCAGCAGCCTACACTCGTGCGCCGCCCGCTTTTCTTCGTCAATATATAACGATCCGCGACGCATCGCTTCATCAAAATCTACCAAATGGCCGTCGAAGTCCGGGCCGTCCACGCACGCGAACCTCACCTTGCCGCCCACGGTAAGGCGGCAGCATCCACACATGCCCGTCCCGTCGATCATGATCGAGTTCATGCTGACCGTCGTAGGCAGGCCGAACTGTTTTGTAAGGCCGCAAACCGCCTTCATCATGGGCAGCGGCCCGATCGCGAACGCGCGGTCGAACCTCTCCCCGGATTCCAGCGCGGCGCGAAGGCCGTCCGTCACAAAACCCTTGCGCCCGTTCGAGCCGTCGTCGGTCATACACTCGAACGACGAGCAGCACCGCGCGAATTCATCTTCCAATATAACCAAGTCCTTGCCCCGGAAACCGAGGACGCCACGCGTATCGGTGCCCTGCGCCTTAAGCGCCCGCGCGATCGGGTACGCTATGGCCACGCCCAGTCCCCCGGCCAGCAGCGCGGCGCGCTTGATCCCGTGGATCTCCGTCGGCAGCCCCAACGGGCCCGCCACGTCGCGGAGGCTGTCTCCCGGCTCCAGCGTGTCCAGCCTGAACGTGGTCAGCCCGACTTTCTGAAATATTATCGTGACGGAACCACGCTCCGGGTCACACGCCGCCAGCGTCAGCGGTACGCGCTCGCCGCGCTCGTCTATGCGCAGGATCAGGAACTGGCCCGGCTTCCCAGCCCTGGCCACGCGCGGCGCGTCGATCTCCATACGCGTGACCGCGCCGTTCAACGCCTGTTTACTTATAATTTTATACATGTACGCTCCTTACAGCAGGCCGATCCTGGTATGCGGCGCGACGCCGCTTATAAGGTCGGACAGCCGGTACTTCGCGCTTCCTATAATGATGGTCGTGCCGCGCTCGGCCGGCTCGGTGATATAGCGCAGTTTGGCCAGCATGCCGTTCGCTCCGGCGCGGCTAGCGCCGTGGCATGACCGCCGCAGCGCGTCCAGCTTGGCGCGAAGCCCGTCCGGGGTGGACGCCGTCACCGATCGAACGAGCGTTGACGGGTCGTCGGCGTTCTCGTAGATGCCGTCGGTCGAGGTTAGTATAACCAGCATTTTGGCATGCAATAGCCGCGCGATCACGGCCGCGGTCTCGTCGTTGTCCACGCACTCAACGATGTCCGCGCCCATGCCTCGCAGGTAGGCCAGCTCCATCTTGCGGTTCTCCTCGCCGCTGACCGGATCGTTATAATTTATGATAGGTATGGCGTCCTGCCCCGCCGCGCGTAACAGCAGGCGGCGGATGTGCTCGCGCTTCTCCGGGTCGTTGAAGTGCTGGTGCTCGACCAGCACCTGCCTGACACTATACTCCGGGCGGATGAACTGCCGGTAGTTGGCCATCAGGATGGCCTGGCCCTGCGCCGCGTAGTCGGTCTTGGCGTCCTGCATGTCCTCGTCAAGCTCGGCGCGGCGGCGGCGCATGTAGTCCACGCGCCCGATCTCCGTCGCTCCGGAGGACACCCACACCATGCCGGGCCGCAGCTCGTCGCCCAGCCGCGCGAGGATGTTGTAGTTGACGTCGTTGTCTTCCTTGCGGATAAGCGCCATGGAACCTATCTTGCCCACAATTTCAATTTCCATGGCTAGAGGATAGCACCGCGCGGGCGGCGTTGTCAATGGAATACAGGGGATTTAGTTATGCCTCGCCGTCAACGAGCGGAAGCGACAGCCTCACCCGAAACGTTCCGACGGATTGAACAGCCTCGAACGCCCCGCCCATCGCCCGCGCGAGGTTTTCGCAGATCGCAAGCCCCAGCCGCTGGCCGGAACCGTCGTTCCCGCGCGGGGTGTTCTCAATGGATATGATCAGATACGCGCCTTCCTTGGCTATTCTGGCCAGAATGGGCGCGTCGGGCTTGGCGTGGTTTAACAGGTTGCCGAACGCGTTATCCAGCACGCGTTCCAGCGCGTCGCGGCGTACGCGCGCGCTCAGGCTGACGCTCTCGCCGGACTCCAGCGATATGTTGAATCCTTTGCTTCGAAACGTCTCGACGCGGTCATTCAGGTTGGCGCGAAGCTCAAGCGCGGACATCACGCCGAGCTGTTCCTCAGGGATGGCCGCGCCCGTGAAGCACGAGAACAGCATATCCGACATCTCCTTGATCCTGTCGGCCTGCGCCGCGCTCTTTTCGGCGAACACGCGCGCTGATCCCTTCGGGTCAAGCCGCAGCAACACCTCAAGGTAACCGCGAAGCGCGGTCAGCGGCGTGCGCAGGTCGTGGGACAGCGCGGCCGCCCACGCGTCGCGCTCCTGGCGCTCGCCGTCGGACTCGCGCGCCGCGCTTAGCAGCGACGAGCGCATCTCATCCACGCCCCGCGCGAGCGCCGCCAGCTCGTCTATGCCGCTGACCGTTATAGGCCTGTCCGTCTCGCCGCCGGCGATCGCCAGCGTCTCAAGCTCCAGCAGTACCAGCGAGCGCGCCTTGCGCCTCATCCCCAGCAGCACTACGCTAAGGAACAGCCCGGCGCACACGACCAGCAGCGTCCGGCTGAACATGTCGGATGTGGTGTGCTCCGGGAAAGTGGATAGGGCGACCAGCGCGTCGCCGTCCGCGAAGGTTACCGCGCGGCTTGCCTCCCGAAGCGACAGCGCGGGCTGGGTTATGTGCGCGTGCAGCACGGCCGTGGTATACCGCGTGGAGTCATATAGCAGCGCGTGCGACCGGTAGACGGCCAGTATCATGGGCGGATGCCTGCGCACCCAAGCGGACAGCGCGGCGGAGTTCGTCGCGGCCACGCCATCCTTTGAGACGAACATCCGCAGATCGGCGAACAGCGCCTTCTCCCGCGATTCAGTCCACTCCGGAT
Organism: Oscillospiraceae bacterium; assembly: GCA_031270865.1. Taxonomy (GTDB): domain Bacteria; phylum Bacillota; class Clostridia; order Christensenellales; family Aristaeellaceae; genus BNUH01. The sequence continues at coordinate 12,759 of JAISWI010000048.1, read as the reverse complement.
GCGCCGCGTAAACATCGCAGATGTAGTTGGCGATGGCGGGCTGAAGCAGCAGATAAAGCGTGAACGACAGGAAGAACGCGCACGCGATCAGCGCGGCCAGCTGCCTCGACAGCCGCGCCGCCACCCACCGCGCGGCTCCGGACGCCCTACTCAACACAGTATCCCTTCCCCCACACGGTTTTCAGGATGGAAGGATGTTTGGGATCATCCTCCAGCTTGCGGCGCAGGTTGCCAATATGCACCATGATCGTCCCGGCGGACGCGAGCAGGTACGGCTCGCGCCACACCGCCTCATAGAGCGTCCGCGCGTCGATGGTCTCCCCGCGGCGGCCGGCCAGGTAAGCCAGCACGCGGTACTCGATGTCGGTCAGCGTCACCCGTACGCCGCCGCGCGTTACCTCGCCGCGCGAGATATCCACCCGAACGCCGCCGCGCTCATATATTACGGAATTGTTACGCGCGTGGCTGTGGTAACGCCGAAGCAGCGCGCCTACCCTCGCGCTAAGCTCCGCCGGGGAGAACGGCTTGGCCAAGTAATCGTCGCCGCCGCAGCGAAGCCCGCGCACGCGATCCATCTCCTGCGCCTTCGCGGTCAGGAACATGATCATCACGTCGTAACGCTCGCGTATCCTTGCGCATACGTCAAACCCGCTCTCGCCGGGCATGAGCGCGTCCAGCAGCACCAGGTGGACGCGTTCGTCCAGACGCTCCAGAGCCTCCTGGCCGCAGGAGGCCTCGCGCGTGGCGTAGCCCTCGCCCTCCAGCAGCAGGCGCAGGACCTCGCGGATGTCGGGGTCGTCGTCCACGACGAGTATCTCGAAGGTCTTGTCCGTCGGCGTATCCATATAGGCAGTATATCAGAAATACGCGGTATAGTCATTCGGGCGGGGATGGGTTTTAGGTTTCTTTAGGTGTGTTGGGGAATGTGAATCCCGCCGCGGCAGAGGAGGCCGCGCCAACCCCGTCGAAGCGGCGCATCCAAGCCTCTTGTCGCGCCCAACTCCTTGTCGCCCCTTTAGGGGAGATGACACCTTCAGACGACAGAGGGGGCGAGGCCGTGCCACCCGCGTTCCAACCACCCAAAGGGATTACAAAGGGTTGAAGCGTAAGGGTGGTCGTGGTCATACCTCGCCCCCTCTGTCGCATGAGTGCGACGTACCCTCTAAAGGGGCGACAAGAAGCTTGGTACGCCGCTTCGGGGGACTGGCGCCCCTCCCTACCCGAACAACTCCTTCTCCAGGCATGCTGTCCACCAGAATCTGCATGTCTGGGCGCAGGCCATCTCCGCCAGCGCGTCGACCATCTCGCCCGCGGACCGCGCCAGCTCCAGCATATCTTCGAACGCGGGCGGCTGGTCCGGATCGTACATCGGCCCGGACAGCCCGGTCGGGCCGGGCGAGGCCAGCGCGAGCTTATCCCGCTCCGCTTCAAGCAATCCGCTCAGCGCGGCCTCGCGCGGCAGCAGCTGGTTTGATAACTCTATGAACGACGGGATCAGCGTCAGTTCCTCCGCGCCTGACAGTACTCCGGCCGGCAAGGTAACTCCTGGGATTGACATGGATCATCCTCCTTAACATAACCGCATGGGCACGGCGCGTCGTCCAGAGGCCTGTCGCACTGGCACTCCGGCTCCGGCTCGGCCTGGCAGTCGCACGGGCACGCGCAATCGCTCGGCGGGCACTCCGGCACGACACAGCGCAGCGGCCGACGCGTATACGCGGTAAAGGCTAACATATATTTTGACATAAGCATCCGATGGAATCGGTTCAGCCCCTTGATGAGTCCCGCCGCGCTAGCGTCGATGGCGGCCATGTCCGCTATGGTCAGGCGGGGCCAGTCCCCATTTACCGTATTGCGGACGAGCGGGCTGTCCGGATGTCCCACCAAGGAGAGCTTGCGCCGCTCGGATTCCAGCAGGCTGGCCATGGCCTTGTCTTCCATGGATACGGATAAAGCAATATTAGCTAAGGCTTGTTGTAATGAATTGTGATTTTTTATATATAAACGAGGCATTGACATATACACTACCTCCTGCGATTATATATATACGCGTATACTTCCAGTATGTGCGCGATAACCCCGCCGCCCCTTATTTTGCCAGGGCGGGATGAACCCGCGCCCACGGTTCGTCCATATAACGGCGGGGAATACTAGCCGTATAAATAGTTGTCGCCCGTCCGGACGCGCGGACGCCGCCACAACAATTTTTACTGAATAATGCAAGTTTTTCCGGTAAAGCATCGTTAATATACTAGAAGACGGGCGGTGGAGCGGCGCGATGGCGAATGCTTCCGATCCAAACGAGTTATTCGAACGGTTGTACAGCCAGTACGCCGACGATGTGCTGCGCGTATCCTACTTCTACCTGGGCGACCGCCAGAAGGCGGAGGACGTGTGCCAGGATGTGTTCGTGCGGCTGCTCACCCGCGCGCCCGACATCCAGCCTGGCCACGAGAAGGCATGGCTGCTCAAAGTGGCGCTCAACCGCTGCCGCGACCTGTGGCGGGCCGCGTGGGTGAAGCGGGTCGTCCTAGGCTCGCCGTTCGACTGCATCCCCGCGCCGGACGACATAGAGTTCCGCACGGAGAAGACCGACCTGATGGAGGCCGTGGGCCGCCTGCCCGCCGCGTTCAAAGAGGTTATACTGCTGCACTATTACCAAGGCTTCGGTATCTCGGAGATCGCGATGATGCTGGACCTGCCCGAGGGCACCATATCCAGCCGCCTCTCACGCGCGAGGAAGAAGCTGGAGGCCATGCTCAAAGGGAACGGGGCTTAGCCCCAACAATTCAAGGCGGCGGGGTTCCCCTCGCCGGAGGAGGCGACGCCCGATGACGAGTCATCCAGGCCGCGCCCGGATCGCGGTAGACGACCTGCGGTCCGTGGCCAACGAGATGCTCAGCGGCCTTACCGCGGGAGCGCGCGTACACGCCCGGGCGCTGTTCAACGCGTCATTGATGGATAGGGTGCCCGAATCGGCCGAGCAGATGCTGGGCACGGTACGCGCCGACGGCGCGCTGCGCCATCGCATCATCACCAACGCGAACCGCTCCGGGCACAGGACGCCGCTGTCCGCGCGGCTGGCCATACCGCGTCCGCGAGGCGCGCTGGCCCGCCGCCTGACGCCCGCGCTGGGCGCCGCGCTAGCGCTGGTGGTGGTGGTGGGCATGGCCATGCGGCTGTACGGGCTGGAACCGTTCGAGCGGTGGAATCCCCCGACGCAGGCGAACGACACCATACCGATGACCCAATCCTTCCGTGCCGGAGACCTGATGACCGGGGCGCTGAAACTCTCCAGCGGCGCGCCCGAATACCGGTCGCTGTTCGCGAGCGCGGACGGGGGCGAGCCAGCGCTGCTAAGCGTAAACGGCAGGTACTACCAACTCCTGACCGCGCCGCTGTCGCTGCCGGCCGACATGCTGGATTCCAAGATCGGCGACGTGCAGCAGTTCACGGACGACATATCCCTGGCCAGCAGGATCGGCGTATTGTCCAACGTCGCGCCGGAGGGCGAGGCGGTATACTCGATACTGGATTGCTCAACGCGCTCGATGGTCGCCTCGCGGGTCGACGGGTCGATGCGGCTGTTCCAGCGGGTAGGGTACGCTGCCAAGTCGCTGGTTGGCAGCGACGAGCGTTTCAGCGACACGTTATCCATCGAGGGTAAGGTCCGCGCCCTGGAGCTTTCCGGCGTTGGGATTGTTACCGACGCCGCGCAAGCCAACGCGCTGGCCTCCACGCTGCTGGCGGACGCGCGGGCATGGTCGGGCGAGGCGGTCCCGGCGGGCGAGCAGGCGTTGACGATATACCTGACGAACGGACTCGCGCTGCAGCTGAACGTGTCCGGCGACGTGGTCGAGGCGTGCGGGGCGTGGTCGTGCCCGCAGTTCTTCGAGCGGTTCAGGACGGCGGCGGGCGGCTGATGGACGGATTGGTTCAGGCGCGAGACCTGGAGTACGCGTATTCCGGCACGGGCGAGGCCGCCCTGCGCGGCGTCACGCTGACCGTGCGCGAGGGCGCGTTCGTGGCGATACTGGGCCGGAACGGGTCGGGCAAGTCCACATTCGCCAAACAGCTGAACGTGTTGATCACGCCGACAGGGGGCAGCGTCAGCGTGATGGGCATGGATACCCGCGAGACAGAACACACGATGGCGATACGCCAGGCGGTAGGGCTGGTGTTCCAAAACCCCGACAACCAGATAGTAGCCACGGTCGTCGAGGAGGACGTGGCCTTCGGGCCGGAGAACCTGGGCGTTCCGCCGCCTGAGATACGCGAAAGGGTGGACGCCGCGCTGCGCGCGACGCGCATGAGCGATTACGCCAGGAAAGCCCCGCACATGCTCTCGGGCGGCCAGAAGCAGCGCGTGGCGATAGCGGGGGCGCTGGCGATGCGGCCCAGGCTGCTGGTGCTGGACGAGGCGACGGCGATGCTCGACCCCGACGGCAGGCGCGAGGTGATGGATACCGCGCGCGGCCTGGTCAAAAGCCACGGCATGACGGTAGTGTGGATCACCCACACGATGGAGGAAGCCATCGCCGCGGACGAGGTCATCGTAATATCGGATGGCGAGGCAATAGCGCGCGGAACGCCTCGGGAGATATTCTCCGATCCTCATAGGCTTGCCACACTCGGTCTCGCCGCTCCAGCGGCCGCTCGGACCGCCGCTCTTTTAAGGGAACGCGGCGTGGCGGTACCTCCCGGTGTTTTGACGGTTGAGGAGCTGGCCGACGCGCTTTGCGCGTTATAACACCGCGCCGGCGTTTCGTTTCTCCCGGGTCGGGCGGTTGGCCTGGTTTACGCGGTTTGCGCGGCTTGAGCGGACCGGACGGTTTGACCTGTCCGGACTTAGAGGACGGCGGCGGCTGGGGCGGTTCAGGCGGATTGGGCGGCTGCGGTGGATTGGAGGTTTCCGGCGGCTCAAGCGGTTTGGGCGGTCCTAATAATTCCTGCGGGCCGAACGGTTCCGGTGGTTTGGGCGGTCCTAATAATTCACGCGGGCCGAACGGTTCCGGCGGCTCGGGCAGCGTGACTGGTCTAGCCGGTCTAGCTGATCTGGCCGGTTTAGGCGACTCGGGAGGTTCGGGCGGCTTGGCTGGCTTGGACTGTTCGGGCGGCTTGGTCGGCTTTATGGGTCCGGTTGGACTGGACGCGCTGATCGGATACATGCTACGCCAGGTTCGGACGCGCTTTACGGGATTGTTGGTATCCAGCGCGCGCGCGACGCGTTTGCCTGGACTGAGCGTTACGCGCTGCTGTCTGTGCCGCTCGAGGGCCTGTATTGCGGGTTCGACATCCCGCATGGACAGCCCGGCGGGGCATGTCTCGGGCTGTTCGTCCGACTGGGCGGGTTCCGTGGCCGGGGTATCCACTAGCCGGCGGGCCAGAGCGACGATTATCCCCGAATCGCGCCGCTGATCGAATTTCCGCGCGAAGTGGCATTCGGACTCGAGCAGCCGCTTCTCGTCCGACATCGTGAACGTCTTGGGGTGGGCGCTGTTCCCGCGTCCCTCGTAGGTCCATTCGATCTCGCGCATGTTGAGCGACGGGAACCTCGCCTTCGCCGCGCCGGACCAGCGGCTGCTGAAGCGCGAATTCATCAGTATGGTCTGGACGAACTTCTCGTCCGGGGTGTTCGTGCCCTCGAACAGTCGGAGGATCGTCTTTTCCGCGCCTACCAGGTGCTTGGCGAACTGATGGGTTATGCTGAACCACTGGCTGCCCTTGTAGATGACGCAGCCCTTCATCGATGATTCGCTGAGCCGCCGTTTCAGCCGGGCCAGCGTTATCCCAGGCTCGTCATACTCCCGCCCGGAGACAAACTCCAGCCCGGCATGCTCCCTGAAGAATCTGTGTATCTCGTCCTGCGGCTTAAGGGGCATATCCATACCGGAAATAAGGTGATAGTAGTCATGCCGCTCCTCGACCGCTTGGCGCAGCAGCAGCAGCTCCGCTTCGACTATCGAGTATTCGCCCCAGCGAACGTATATAGAGCGCGTGACCCAGACCTTGCTCCTGCGGCAGCAGGCGGTCAGTTCGTCCGGTTGGGAGAAACGCGCCTTCAAGTCAATATGAATATATATATCGTTATCCGGATGATCCAGAAGGACCAGCAGCAGCCTAAGCTGGCTGAAATTCGCGTGGGCCAGTATCATATAGGCGTGTCGCGCCATTATTCGCATCCTCTCACACATCATAAGCGTCTCGATATCCAAGATAATGTATGACAAGGAGGGACATATGTTTCCAATCAGAATCGGCACGCTGGTCCCCGCCGAAAGCGCGGCGGCCATGGCGCCCAAGCTCAACGCGATGGGCTTTGAGTGCTACGAGCTGAACTATCCGTCTGACAGACCGATTGGCGGGATGCTGGACGGCCTGCCCCGGACGCTGGACGCCGCGGAAGGCCGCCCGATCTCCGCGCTGGCGTGCTACGGCAACACGCTGACCGAGCCGCGGGTAAGGCTGAACCTGGAGGCGCTGATAGACGCCGCTCCGAAGTCCGGCGCGGGCGTGGTCGCGCTGTTCGCGGGCAGCCTGCCGGGAGTGGACGTGCCCGGCATGATGGATGAATGCGCCGCGCTGCTGGCGCCGCTGGCCAGACGCGCGGCGGATAACGGCGTGAAGCTCGCGCTGGAGGGCTGCGCGATGGGCACGACGTGGCGTGGCGGCGGCGGCATGAACCTGGCGTACTGCCCGGACGCGTGGGACCTGCTGTTCGACGCGGTGGGCGGCGACGCGATGGGGCTGGAGTGGGAGCCGTGCCACGCGTACGAACAGCTGATGGAGCCGATCCCGCAGCTGAGGCGGTACGCGAAGCGCGTTTACCACGTCCATTGCAAGGACGCGACGGTCGCGTGGGACGTCCTGCGCGAGCATGGCCTGGACAGCCCGCGTCCGTTCGTGTGGAACCGCACGCCGGGCTTCGGCGACACCAACTGGAACGACGTGTTCACCATCCTGATGCAGAACGGTTACGCCGGGTTCGCGGACATAGAGGGATACCACGATCCGGTCCACTACAACGACCTGGAGTGGTCGGGGCAGCAGCGGGCGTTGGATTACCTCAAGGACTGCCGGGGCGGCAGGGTTTATACGCGCGGGCCGGAGGAATACCGGGGGTACAGGGGCTAGGGATTAAGGGTTAATACGCTTCCGCGCACATCAGCAGGAACGCGCCCACGCCGTGCAGGTCGTTCCTGCTGGTTGGTCTATTGATATAATGGTTATAGTCGCCGACGCCCGTGCCCACGCATATGTTATCGACGACCAACCCGTTATCATCATGGTACAGCCTTGACGCGACGCCCCGCGCCGCCTTACGCGCCTGATCAAGGTACGGCGCGTCCAGCAATCCAAGACGCGCGGCCTTGAACAGCGACGCGGCGAACAGGCATGTACAGGACGATTCCAGCCAGTTTCCCGGCCCGCCGCCCTTATCTATTACCTGATACCATAGCCCGGACCCGCCGTCCTGGTACCGCGAGACGCTCCGCAGCAAGCCTGTGACGGCGCGGACCATGCCGCTCCTGCCCGGATGGTCTTCCGGCGCGCAGTCCAGCTCGTCCAGCAGCGCGACAGTTACCCAACCCATCGCGCGGCCCCAGAATTCCGGCGAGCGTCCGGTCTCGCGGTCTGCCCATGGCTGGCGGCGGTCGTAGTCGTACGCGTGATACCACAATCCCGTAGACTCGTCGCGCGTTCGGCGTTCCATCTCCATCGCCTGGAACGCCGCGCTGTCCATCAGTTCGGACGCGCCGAACGCCCTGGCGTACATCGCGCAGAACACGCCGCCCATGTACAGCCCGTCCAGCCACATCTGGTTGCGGTCCCACGCCTTATGCCAGAACCCTCCGTCCGGATTCTTCGCGAAATGCCGCAGGTAGTACGCGATGGTATCCATCGCGGTTTTGTAACGCGGGTCGCCCGTCCGCTCGTACAGCGGGAACAGGAGGATTCCCGGCTGGAGGTCGTCGAGCTGTCCCGGGTTGAAGTGGGTGATGTTGCCGTATGGGTCGATCAGCGAGTCGATCCAGTCCTTTATGTAATCATAATAGCGCTCATCGCCAGTGATCTGGTATGTTTTATGCATACCCGATAGGAACACACCCTGATGGTAGTGGAAATGCTTCAAAGGCGGAAGGTCCTCCGGCCTGAAGCGGCGTAGCATCGTGTCGCACGCGTCGCGGGCGTGGGCTAGCAGGATGTTGTCCGGCATTGGTTATGCCTCCTTTAGGTGGGGGTGGGGATACGGATTCCGTAGCGCGGCCATCCGCGCCCCCGCCGCAATCTGTAACAGAAATTTTGTTGTTTCGCCAAATTTTCTGCGTAATTTGCCCTTCCCTTCGACATCATATTGGTGTAGAATGTTCGTCGGGGGGGGATAATTATGGCAGACGAATACGACAGGTCGGCGTTCGCGCGGCGGTTGGTTGAACTGCGCGCGCACACAGGGTTGTCCCAGGCCGCGCTGGGCGCGGAGATGGGGATATCGCAGCAGGGCGTGGGCAAGTGGGAGTCGGGGCGCAGCGAACCAAGCATCGAGAAGATAGACCGGCTGTCCCGGCTGTTCGGGATTACGGCGGACGAGCTGCTCGGGCGCGCCGAACTCCCGGAAACGCTCACCCAGCCGATACCCGGCGCGGAAGGCGCGCGCGCGGTAAGCGCCGGCGCGTTGGATACCGATACGGTACGCCGCCTGGCGAAGGTCGCCCGGGGCGAACTGAAGGCCGGGGCGCGGCTGCGCGTCACGCCTGATCAGCTTGAGGAGCTGATCCGCCGCGTGGTGAGCGAGGCGGTTCAGGCCGACGACGCGGCAGGCGCGGCGCGGGAACAAGCCCGGGAAGCGTAAGCAGCCGTCCCCGCGCGGTATCGCGGGCAGTAAACGCGCCTGCGCGAAGGCCCGGGCGCGTCCTATTTATTTCGGCGCGGGCCAGTTCGGCCCGCGCCAATTCGGAGCGCGACGTCACGACCACGCGCTGACAGCCGTCGGCCGCGCCGTCGTCACAGACAAGGATGACCAGGTCATCGACGCTGCTGAACATATCGGCCTCTCTTTCGTAAAGATCCCATCTGGTAAGGATTAGCGGCCAGGCGATGGAATCCTGCAGGCCGACGCAGATTTAACAATTGCGGGACTGCCGCGCGTCGTCGGCAGTCCCTTGGGGCGCGGTGGTTTCGGTAACGACCGATTCCAGGCTTAGTACAACTCAATTACCACATCACCCGATGCCATGTTCGTCCCGTTGTAGTTCGGGTTTGGCTCAAGGATGATCTGCTGTGGGGTGATTGACTTTACCCTATACGGGCCGTTGCTTATGTACTTAGAAGCATCCTGCATTAAGAACGACCCATCGCTTCCTTCGATCGCGCTCTTCAGCACAGGAGCATATCCCCAAAAGGATAGCTCATACAGGAATAGGTCGTACTGATCCTTCAGTTTAAACTCCAGCGTGTCAGCGTCGATGGCCTTCACGCCCAGCGCGGACTCGTCCGCCTTACCAGCGTTGTATTCCTCCGCCCCTTCGAGATGTTCAATCAGCATCCTGGCGTTTTCCGAACCACTACTGGGATCCAGTATGCGCTTGAAGGTATACACGTAGTCCTCAGCGGTCAGCTTCGAACCGTCAGACCACATCAACCCATCACGCAGATAGAACGTGTAAGTCAGTCCGTCGTCGCTGAGACTGTACTCCTTGGCGTTCGCGAGTTTTACATCCGACAAGTCCGTCGCGCCTTGATCTACAAGAGGCTCAAACAACTTGCCGAGCAACGGTTCCAAGACCGTGTTGTTCGACATGCTTGGGTCTACGGCGTATTGCGCGGATACGAACTCCAGCGGTATCTGATCGTTGCCGGAGGGTTCAAGCGAGTCGCCATAGTAGAATGACCTATACGGTGATGGCGAATTGACCGTCTCCGACACGTTGGCAACCTCCGTAGAGGAAGACGACGAGGAGTTGTCGCTATAGTTCGGCGGGGTGTACGTGCCGGAGGAGACGCCGTCGCCATTGTAGCCGTTGGGGTCGTCCGGGCCGATGTAGTTCTTGTTGCTGTCGTAGTAGCCGCCGTTGCTGTCACGGTAGTAGAAGCCGTCAAACCACAACGCGGATGAGCCGCTGCCGTCCGAATCGCTCCAGGGGTTGTCGGGGTCGTCGTCCCAGGAGGTGTTCGGGTTGTTCGTGGCGTAGTCTGGCGAGTCCACGCCCTTGTAGACGTAGGCGGGGCAGGGCTTGCTGATTAGTTTAAGCTTCCCATCAGCATCAAAGGTTCTTATGGTACGCACAGAATACGCAACATACGCGTTCGATAGCACCGAACTGCTGGATGGTATAGAGATACGTGTACCAGTCGTATTGGTGGTCTTGTTGATCGTCCCATTGGCGCTGATTATCTCATGCACTATGAACGAGCATTGGGTGATATTCTCGCTTAGGAAATCCCAGTTCCAACTAAGGTACCCCTTAGGATAGCCATCAATATAGCCATCTTGAGTGAATACCAGTGTGCCAGTTGCATTGACGAAAAGGCCGGTGCCGATGGTGGCGCCAACACCGGCTGGGTTACTCCAGTCCGCATATAGAACATTCAGAGTATCCTTCGATTCATCATCGCTAGTGAAGCCCGGCTCGCTGTAAACAGCCTTGTAATCACCAGGCACAATCGGCGATACCGTGAAGTCAAACGAGCTTCTACCGACAAGCTGGGTTCCCGGCACAGTACCGACCACATTTCCGACGCTGTCGAACACAGACAACATACTATCGGCCTTGACCGGGCCTTTGACGTTAACACGGATGTTTACCTTCGTTGGGCTATCTTCGTAGACCGTGCCCGACATGGACAGCTCGACATCTTCGGTTACAACCGTCTTCACCTTCATAACCGCCGCCGACGACTTCTGGCTCTGTACGTACGTGCCGCTGCTGTTAAGCGTCCAAGTCTGGGCTTGCGCGTAGATAACGTCGCCTTCCTGCAGGGAGTAAGTACTATCCCCCAGAATTTCGCCAATAGCCTCGGGCGTAAGGGCAGTCTTCGGATCCTTGTTCAAATAGCTGAAGTACCTTGTGCTGCCTCCAGACGTCACGACCCATCCTGTGTAATCGACCATGTAAAGGTCAGCAGTCGACTTCAGGTAGACTGACTGATTCACATCGTCATAGACAAGCACAGGCCCTGTCGGGTGAGTGTTCGAGGTAATCCGCAGGGTAGTCCTGCTCTCAAGCTTCTGGCCGTTCGGCGCGTTGTTGTACGCCGTGACAACCAACTCGTAAGGATACGCCGTCGGCTGCAGGTGGAGCAGTTCCTCATAGTGGTTATTCATCGATGTAAGGTCTTTGGGTCCAACTATACGCGTGGCGGTCTGGCCGCCGTTACTCTCCGTTATCTCCACGCCATGAGCGTTAACAATGACCGACACGCGGATAGACCCGTCAAGGTAATGGTAACGCCACGCAACGGAAGGCTGTACCGGGGCGGTATCCGCCGTCTCGCCGCTGGGGATAAGCAGCGTGTACCTAGCCGACGCGCCAACGGTCAAATCAGCCGCTACAGGCTGGACTACCACCGTAAGGACGCGGAATGTCTCCTTAATATCGTCGCCGTCGGCAGCTCCCTCAAGAGCTTCCTTTAGACTAAAATACTCCGACTTCGTCGTAAAAGGAGAACCGTCCAACAACTCCTGCTCTGAATCAGGTTCGCCCCTCTTTATTACATAAGCCGACACCAGATACCCGGCAGCGCCATCTACCACGCTCCAACTAGCCATGAACGTATCCAGATGCACAACCAAGTTTTTCGGCGCGGGAAGCTTGTCATACGAGTTTTTGGAAATTTCATCCGTTGAAACCTCTTGCGAGCTACCGTCAAGCTTCGTAATCCGCGCGGTAAACGTATCCGGCAGGTCATCATCCTTAACTTCGAAGTCGATGATGAGTTTCGTATTCTTGGTTGTGGAGCCGCTGGTGTACTCCTTAACGGTCTTGCCCGCGCCATTGGTCACGATCATCTTAACGCCTTCGCCTATTGCGCGAAGGGACGCGCCAGTTGTGTTCTGGCTTAACTTAACAATACTCAACTCAACGTCGGCAGTAATTACGCCTAAATCAATAGTACCTTCCTTTTCTTCAGTCTCAGCCTCGGCGACATACCTAACCGCCCTTACCCCCGCTTGCGACGACGCGACGGTATAGGAATAGTAGGGGGCGGCGGCGGGCCGCGCTTGCCCGCCGCTTGCGTTACCTGTCAGGATATCGCCCTCGCCCGCCGGGACGGTGTTCCAGTAATCGATCGAGACCGCGGCTGGCAGACGCGACGCGTCGATGAACACATCCTGGTCGAACAGCACGTCGTAAGGCGAATCCAGCAGCGTGGTTCTGGACAGCTCCGCGCCGGAGTCGGGATCTTTCAGGACCAGCTCAATCTTATACGCCCAGCCGCTGACATGTAGTGTCACGCCGTCGTCGCTCTTGCTGACCAGCGAAGCGGTTACCGGGGCAGCCTGCCCGACTGGTGGGGCGGGCGGCTCATCGCCGACGGAGGGTTCCGTATCGGAAGGTTCCTCGACGTTGAGTTCGCCGATATCGGGCACGTCTGATGGAATCTCCTCGTCAATCGAAGCTCCATCGTCTGCCGAAGTTTCATCTTCTTCCGAAGTCACTTCTTCTTCCGAAGTCACTTCTTCTTCCGAAGTCACTTCTTCTTCCGAAGTCACTTCTTCTTCCGAAGTCACTTCTTCTTCCGAAGTCACTTCTTCTTCCG
>JAISWI010000049.1 GCA_031270865.1 Oscillospiraceae bacterium | reverse complement strand
TCTGCCCTCAATTCCGAACATCCCTCGGGTAAATATTCCGGACAGCTCAGCACTGGCAAGACAGGCAACTCTTGCGCAGCCTTCTCGCGCAGTTTCCTCTGCTAATAATAAAAGGTATTGAACACGAAGCTTCCCTCCGCGTAAAACTCCTTCACACGCTGTACGCCCTGCGCGTGTTCCTGTATCACCCGCAACCATTGCGCCGCTCGGTATTCGTTGGCTTTCTCCGTGTATCCATTTTCATACTCCCTATCCGCTTGAAACTAATACAACCTTTTCAAGTCGCTTGCTTTTTAGGTCCGTTCGAGGTTATTGTATCACGCACTGGCAGGCGCTGATAGGTTTGACAGATACCCCTTGCCCTGACCAGCATGATGTTGGACATTCTCGGTCAAGGTAAGTTGCTCCTCCATGGCCAATTCTTCCATCACAGTGCCCCGCAAGTAAGCCGCGCCGGGTTTACCGGCGCGGCATTTATCCTTAGAATACCAGTGCCCTTACTCCCCGTATACCGCCGCTAACTGGGACTCAACCTCCGCGATCGCCCTCTCGTAGCCCGCCGCCTTCAGCTGCTGCCTGAACTCCGCTACATATCCTGCCGGATCAGCGTTCTTGCCGTAGACAATCTGCGGCATATAGGTATTGAACACATTCGACAGGTTATCCAGCTCTACGGAGATCGGGTCCAGGTCGAAGACTACCTTGCCGTATGGATAGTTGATCGCCACATCGTCGTACGCCGCGTATAGAACCTCCGCGTCATCCGCGGCGAAGTCGGGGCTGTTCAGCGTGAACGCGTCGTTGCGGCCCCACCACCAGTTCATTGTGCTGCCGTCGGTGTCGGAGTTATATCCTTCCGGACGCGTGAACGTGTTGTTCTCGCCGCGCACATACTGTACGCCCTCGATACCATAGTTGACCAAATCGTAGATCTCCTGGTCATTGCGGATCAGGTCGTAGACCATCAACGCCCGTTCGGGGTTCTTGGAAGTCGCGGCGACGGCCATCGCGCCGTGCGTGATATTCAGCTTGACCAGGTTTCCGGTCTCCTCACCGAACCAAAAGAAGCGCAGGTCCGAACCCGGTTGATACTCCTCCATGCGCTTACGCGCACTGCCTACATGGGTTTGGGTGTGGTGCTGGTCGGCCCCAGTCAGCCCCTGCTCGAACTCCTTGCGCGTGTCGATGCTGGTGTTGTTGAGCACGTCTTCCTTCCAGTATCCGGCGTCAGCCCACGCCTTCGCGTTCAGAGCGAAGTTGATCAGCTCGTCGCCTTCCAGGTAATACTTGGAAACCGTGTACGGGTCGTCCTTCGAGTTACCGAAGAACAACGCGACCGGCATGCCCTCTATGAAGATGTTGCTGGTATGTGAGGACTGCCAGCCGCCCGTCAGCTGCGCGATCAGGCTGGCGTCGGGCTTCGCGTCCCACGGGATGACGCCTTCCTTGTTATCCTTGATGTACTGCAGATACTGTCCCATCTGTTCCCAGCTATGTACGCCGTCGGCTAGTCCGGCTTCCGCCGCCCAGTCGCCACGGTACATGAAGCCATGGTTCGTCCACTGCGCGTAGTTGTCTTCGGGGATCAGGTAGATCTCGCCGTTCAGCTTGCATAGTTCCCAGTTCTCAGCTGGCACCTGTTCCCATGTCTTGGGCGCGTATGTCTTGAGCAGCTCCTCGCCCAGCGGCAGGAACGCGCCGTTGATCGAGTTCGGCCACGCGTCGAGCCAGTCGGTCGCCGTGCCTACCAGGTCTATGTTGCCGTTCTGGGAGGCGAGTGTCAGGTTATACACGGACATGTAGTCCGTCCACTCGATCCAGAGCAGCTTGAGCTCGGCGTTGACCTTCTCCGTCAGCTTCTCGTTGAGGATCGCCAGGGTCTCCTCGGTCTTGTCCGTTGGGACGTTGCCTGTCACCATGTAGGTGATGACTACGTGTTCGCTGGTGTCGGCTCCGCCAGCCAGGGCCGGCGCGGCGAACAGGCTGAGCGCCATGCCCAGCGCGAGCAGGATGGATAGGGCCTTCTTCATAAAGATCGCTCCTTTATCGTTAGACTGCTTCCCGCAGTATAGGGAACGCCTGTTCATATGATTAACCCTTAACGGCCCCGACCGTCAGCCCCGCGATGAAATACTTCTGCACAAACGGATAGAACAGTATGATGGGTCCCGTCGCGATGACCGCGGTCGCCATCTTCAGCGTCTCGCCTGGGAGGTCGCCGATATTGACCACTGACCCCGCGTACGAGTTACGCAGCGCCTCTATCTGGTTGATGACGCGGTAGAGCTGGTACTGCAGGGGCCTAAACTCCACTTGCGAGGTCAGGAACAGCGATGAGAAATACCACTCGTTCCAATAACCGATGGCCAGGAACAGCCCGATCGTCGCCAGCGCGGGTTTCATCGACGGGATGATCAGGCGGGCGAATATGGAGAAATCGCCCGCGCCGTCGATCTTGCCGGACTCCGTGATCTCGTACGGTATCGACTTTATGAAGTTCTTCATCAATATGATCAGCCACGGCGACATCAGCAGCGGCAGCAGCACGGCCAGGTAACTATCCCTAAGGTTATACGTCTGGACCATCAGCAGGTAGAACGGCACCAGCCCGCCCGAGAACAGCGAGGTGAAGTACACATAGAACGAGACCGCGTTGCGGAACGGGTAGTCCCTACGCTGCATAGCGTAGCCGGCCATCGATATAAGCGACAGCCCGACCGCCGTGCCCGCGCCTGTCAGACAGATCGTCAGCGCGTATGAGCCGATGATCGAGCGCGGCGATCTGAAGATGATATCATACGCGTACAGCGTGGGCATACGCGGTATCAGCGTGAACCCGAACTTGCGTATGGCCTCCTCCGACTCAAACGACGAGCCGATTATCAGCAGGAACGGCAGTACGCACAGGACCGCGGTCAACGCGCCCAGCGCGTACGTGAACCCACGGATAAACCGATCGGACGGGTCGAGCTTGATCTTGTTCCTGGCCGACCGTGGATGTACTGTCACGCGCGTCATGCCGATCCTCCTTTCCATAATCAGCGTCACTTAATCAGAACAGCGAGTTATCCGGCTCGATCTTCTTGACAAGCGCGTTCACAATTACCACGATCGCGAACCCGACAACGGACTGGAACAGCCCGACCGCGCTGGACTGGCTAAAGTTGAAGTTGTTCATCATCGAGCGGTAGACATATGTCTCAATGATGTCGGTTGTCCTATACAGCATGGAGTTAAGCCCGACCAGGTTGTAGAACAGGCCGAAGTTGCCGCGTATGATCCCGCCCAGCGCGAACAGCAGCAGCAGCACGAACGTGGGTTTTAGGCACGGCAGGGTTATATGGAGGATGCGCTGCCAGCCGTTAGCGCCGTCCACCCGCGCGGCTTCCATCATCTCAGCGTCGATGCCCATTATCGCGGCGAAGTAGACCACGCTGCCGTAGCCCGTGGACTGCCACAGGTGGACGATTATTATAAGTACAGGCCACGCGTTGGGCGTGGAGTAGACCTTGGGCGCGGGCAGGTTCCATTGCCTAAGCAGGCTGGTGATGAACCCGAAATCAAAGTTGAGCAGGTTGTACACGACAAGCGCGACGAGCACGGCTGATATGAAGTACGGCAGGAACATGATGGTCTGCGTGACCTTGCGGAACTTCGCGCTGCGCACCTCGTTCATCAGTATCGCGACTGTCATCTGGACAACGTTCCCTATCACAATGAACGCGATGTTGTACAGCACGGTATTGCGCAACAGCAGCGCCAGCTGGCCCGAGGTGAACAGGAACTGAAAATTCTTCCAGCCGATATACTGGCTGCCCCAGATACCCTTCTGGTAGTTGAACTTCGTGAACGCGACGTACGCGCCGGGCATGGGCATATAGCTGAACATGAAGAAAAACACGACGACGGGCAAGCACATCAGCGTGAGCGTCCGGTAACGCCAGAGGTTTTGTCCGAACCTGCGCGTCAGCCTCATGGTTATCCCCATCCCTATTAGCGGATTGTTGCGCATCCTTTACCGATCGCGCAAAACCGTACAACCTGCAAGCGGTTTCAACTGTTATTATAGTCAAACGACGCCGCGCTGTCAAGTGTTATTTGACAGCTTTTGGTGCCGCGCACGAGTCGCGGACGACCAGTTTGGGGTGGATCAATTCAATTCCATCCGGCGCGCCGCGCTCGGCCATGCGCAGCGCGGCGTTAAGCAGTTTGGAACCGAACAGCTCATATGAGTAATCGACGCTGGTCAGCCGTGGGCGCACGATATCGGCAAGGAAGGTGTTATCGAAGCTGACGAGCGAGAAATCGCGCGGCGCAAACACGTTCTGCTCCGCCGCGGCCTGCAGTACGCCGACCGCCGTGTAGTCGTTGATCGCGATGATCGCGGTGGGCGGGCATGGCGTTTCGAGCAGCCGCCGCATGCATTTGTATCCACCCTGCTGGGAATAACTGCCCTCAAGCACGTAGTCCTCGCGCAGCTCCAGGCCATGGCGCCCCAGGAAATACAGGTAATGCTGGAATATCTCATGGGTGGAGCGCACGTTGTCCCGCCCGCCGGCCAGCGCGATCCTATCGTGCCCGAGTGAAACGAGCAGATCGAATACCTGGCGCACCGCCTCCGCGCAGTCGATCGTCACCACGCCGCACGGTGCGCCGTCGATTCTGCTCGTGGTCACATATGGCGTGGTGCGCGTTACGCGACGGATCAGCGCGGCGTAATCCCGGTCGGTTTCGCGGTCGTCCGCGCTGCAGCCTATCTGTATGATCGCCTCGACGCGCTGGCCGCACAGCCTCTCCAGGTTCTTGGCCTCCAGAGCGCGGTCGTTGAGCGCGTTGCACAGCAGCACGGTCAGGCCGATCTCACCCGCCGCCTTCTCTATCTCCACGGCCAGCGCTGCGTAATACGGGTTGCGTATGTCCGCGACAACCAGCCCGATGGTATGCGTACGCGTCAGCGACAGCCCACGCGCCACCGTCGAGGGCCTGAACTGGTACTTGTCGACCAGGCGCAGCACGGATTCGCGCTTGCCCTGGCTCACGTTCGAGCTTCCCGTCAACACCCGCGAGACCGTCGCCGAGGATACACCTGCCTCCCTAGCGATGTCGTAGATCGTGATTGTCCTGTCCATAACGTCCGCCACCCAGATGCGCGGATTAACCGCAATCGGTTGCAAAAACGGTTGCGCCAATCCCCTGATGACGTTATAATACACAATACAGGCGGAATTGTCAAATAGTTATGGCATGACCGATAGCGAAGACGAAGGAGACAACATGGGTAACAGCGATTCAACTAAAACAGCGACTGCGGCGCCTGTCTTGAAACAAACGGGCAGCCTGCCCCTTACCCGCTGGCGGTTCCATCTGGGCGACGAACCGGAGGCGTGGCAGCGCGGGTTCGACGACGTCGGGTGGGAGAGTGTCCGCGCGCCGCACGACTGGGCCGTTAGCCAGCCGTTTGACGAGGCCAACAGCAGCGGCGTCGGGTATCTCCCGGCGGGGATCGGTTGGTACCGGACGCGGTTTTACCTGGACGAGGCCTTGCGCGGCGAGAAGGTTTTCCTGCGTTTCGACGGCGTGTACAAGAACAGCCAGGTCTGGATCAACGGCAACTACCTGGGCCGCCGTCCGAACGGCTATATCGGTTTCGAGTACGATGTAACCGATTTCGCGAGGTTCGGCGATGATGACAACCAGGTTTCGGTCAAGGCCTCGCACCCTGACGCGGCGGACTCGCGGTGGTACACGGGTTCGGGCATGACGCGGATAGCGTATGTTGTGGCGAGGCCGGGGGTATATGTGCCGTGGGATGGATTATTTTTCCATGCTGAAATGAAAGACGGCGGCGCGGACATAACGATTGAGTGCGCACTGGTCAACGCCACGGACCGGCGCGGGTCGGTATCGTTCGCGCTGGACGGGCAGGTATTGGGCAAAGGCCGGTACCATGTCAAGCCGAACGGAAGATCCCGCCTAACCATCCGGCACCACATCGACTCGCCGCGCCTTTGGTCGCCCGATCATCCCGAACTGTACACGCTGGCTGTGTCGGACGGATCACGCGTGAGGGTTGGGTTCCGCGACGCGCGGTTTGACCCAGACCACGGATTCTTCCTGAACGGCGAACCCATGAAAATTAAAGGCGTGTGCGTCCATCACGACGCGGGATGCCTGGGCGCTGCCGTATACCGCGAGGTCTGGCAGCGGCGGCTGGCTAAACTCAAGGCGATGGGCTGCAACGCGATCCGCACAAGCCACAACCCGCACATGCCCGGGTTGTACGACCTGTGCGACGAAATGGGCTTCCTGGTGATGGATGAGGCGTTCGACGAGTGGGAACTGCCCAAGAACAAGTGGACGCGCGGGCACAACGTATACCCGCCGTCACATAACGGTTATTACGAAGACTTCCCCGAATGGGGCGAGCGCGACCTGGTTGACCTTGTCAGGCGCGACCGGAACCATCCCAGCGTGGTCATGTGGAGCGTTGGCAACGAGGTCGACTACCCAAACGACCCGTACGCGCACCCGTTATTCATGGAAGCGACGGGCAACAACGACGCGAACAAGCCTCAGCGCGAGCGCGAGTACAACCCCGACAAGCCGGACGCGGGCAGGCTGCCCGTGATCGCCGCGAGGCTGGCAGCTATCGTGCGCCGCGAGGACCCGACGCGGCCCGTGCTGTTCGCCTCCGCGCTGCCCGAGCTGTCGACACGGATCGGCATGTTCGATTCACTGGATATGCTTGCCTACAACTACAAGGAAGAGTTGTACGACGAGGACCACGCGCGGTTCCCGAACCTGCCTATACTGGGAAGCGAGAACAGCCACAGCACCGACGCGTGGCAAGCTGTGCTCGACCGTGAGTTTGTCTGCGGGCAATTCCTGTGGACGGGCATCGACTTCCTCGGCGAGACGCGCGGCTGGCCCTGCCACGGCTCGATGGCGGGCAATCTAACAACCGCCGGGTTTGAGAAGGAGCGCTATTACGAACGCGCGGCGTTATGGTCAACCGATCCGCCCAAGCCTGCGCCGAGGCCTGACACTCCTATCACTGCCGCGACCTGGAGCAACACGGACGCGGTCCAACAGATCGAGGTCACGCTGGCCGCCGACGCGATGGTAAGCGTGAGCGTCAGCGGGGGCGAACTGCTCGGCTTGGACAGCGGCGACCTGTCGGACAACACGCCGTATACCCTGCACCGGAGACGATCGTTTGAGGGACGGCTGGTCGTGTACGTCATCCCGGTTGAGGAGAAGGCGTCGGTGTTGATCCGGGCTGACGGCGCGGGCGAGGTTGTGGTCCGGCTTAATTGAGCGCAGGCGCGGGCGGCGGTGTGCCTCATACTGGAGTTTTCCGGGCGGCTTGGGGTACACCGCAGGGTTGCTTTCGCGCGGACATGTCAACCATCCACCCAAGCAAAGCTGAACCCGCTATAGTATACATAATTACACACTTCTACTATAAGGTTGACGGAAACCGACAAGCGGATTCCCCCCTCTTGCCCCACTTACCTTTTCCCCCTCTTTCCCCTTCTTTCTTTGTGCCAAACAATTTTATGGAAACGTTTATGTGAATCAGGTTTGTACAGCGACGCGCGGACATACTATAATAAAGCTCTTGCCACCTATAATCAAAACAGTGATGTTGATATAGAAATAACCGCATTGTATAACATTATCTGTATAGTATTCATACACATTGTGGATTTTATAATGCTCGTTTGTTAATGCCGTTGAAAATCATATTCATTAATGAAGCTGACAAGTTAACGAGTTGGATATCACCAACCCATTCGCGTGAAATTCCAGTCATCGTAATAGTTATGTCGAACCGTGTTCGATCACATCCTCACCGGCAATTCGCGCGATGGTTGCGCGGGCATATCGGTTTGGCTGCTTGGTTTGGATTTGTCGGCAGGGTTGTATACATGGGTTGCCGGCTAGCGGCGAACTTGATCAAGGATATGCCCATGGACGGAGTCTTTGCTCCAGCAGCGGAGCAATCGGAAATTCCATGGTTGGGCAAAGCTTTCCGTCCAAATGGAGGTGACCGCGCCACCCGGAGCGGACGGCGGGCGCGTTACGCGATATAATATTATCGACGCAAGGCTTAATAACTCCGCGTCAGGAAAGGTGAGCGCATATGCCAAACACGAAACCACGAGCGAAAACGAAAACCGGCGTCGCGCGTCTGCTGGAACTCGCGGGGGAGAAGAAGACGCTGCTCATTGTATCGGCGGCGCTGTCAACGATCAGTGTCATACTGATGCTCGGGCCTTATTATTCCGTATATATAATAATGCGCGACCTTCTGCGCGGGGCTGCGGAGGGCGGGCCTCCGCTCAGCGCGGATACCGCGCGGCTGGCTGTATGGGGGCTTGCCGCGCTATTGGCTGGGTATGCCTTCATGTACGTCGGCGGCATGAGTTCGCACGTGGCGGCATACAGAATACTGTATGGCATCCGCGTAAAGCTTGCGGACCACATAGGACGGTTGCCGCTGGGGTTCTTTGACAAAAACGCCTCCGGGAAAATCAAGAAGATCGCCGAGCTTGACGTGGAGAAGATCGAGCTGTTCATCGCCCACCAACTGCCGGACCTCATAAACGCCGCCGCTATGCTCATCGTGATGACCGTCGTGATGCTCTCCCTGAACCCACCGCTTGTGGTCGCGGCCATCGTCCCGATAATCGTGGGCTTCGCGGCGCAGTACGCCATGATGATGGGCGAGGGCGCCAGAAAAACCACGGCGGAGTTCTATGACGCGCTGGAAGAGATCAGCTCATCCTCCACGCAATATGTACGCGGGATGCCGTCCATAAAGGTGTTCGGGCAGACGATATTCTCATTCCAACGCTTTTACGCAAACATGTTGAAATACCGCGACTTCTGCCTGAAATTTGGCGATAAATTCCAAAATAGCTATGTGTTTTTCAAGACACTGCTGACCTCGCTGGTATCTTTTATACTGCCTGTCGGTATATTCATCCTAAGCCGCGACCCCGGTAATATCGCCTTCGCCGCCGTGCTGATACTCTTTTTGGTATTCGCGCCCGGGGCCGCCGCGCCGATGGTAAAGCTCGTGACGTTAGCGGGCAACCTCACGATGATAAATGAGGGCGCGAAGCGGCTTGATATCATCCTCGCCGAAAAGCCTCTGCCTGAAACCGCCGCGCGCAAGGTTCCCGATAGGTTCGATATAACGTTTGACAGCGTTTCGTTCGCGTACAACGAGGGCGCGGACGTTTCGCGCGATGTCAGCTTTACGGCAAAACAGGGCGGGATAACCGCGCTCGTCGGGCCTTCGGGCTCCGGTAAGACGACCGCCGCGCAGCTCGTGCCGCGCTTTTGGGATGTTGGGCGCGGGAGGATCAGCATCGGCGGAATCGACATCCGCGAGATCCCGACGGACAAACTGATGGACACCGTCTCGTTTGTTTTCCAGGACGCGTTCCTGTTCTCCGACAGCGTGTATAACAACATCCTCATAGGTAGGCCGCAAGCTGGACGGTATGATGTTCTAGCCGCCGCGGAAGCTGCGCAGTGCCGTGAATTTGTAGAAGACCTGCCGAACGGCTTCGATACGCGCATCGGCGAAGGCGGCGTATACCTCTCGGGAGGCGAGGAGCAGCGTGTATGCGTCGCGCGGGCGATACTCAAAGACGCGCCTGTGCTCGTGCTCGATGAAGCCACAGCTTACGCCGACCCGGAGAACGAATACCTCATGCAGCGCGCGTTGTCAAAGCTTATGCGCGGCAAGACAGTCATCATCATCGCGCACAGGCTGTCAACGATACAAAACGCCGGCAACATCATCGTGTTGGAGGACGGCGCGGTTCACGAGACCGGAACGCACGGCGCTCTTCTTGAGAAAGACGGGCTGTATGCCCGTATGTGGAGGGCGCTCAACGAGGCCGCTGACTGGAAAGCGGGCAAGGAGAAGGCGGTATGCTGAAGAAACTGTACTATATCAGCGCGGGGGAACCCAAGCGTCTGCTAAGGCCCATCGTGGGCTCCGTTATTGCTGGCGTGTGCAACATCATCCCCTACGGCGTCGCCTCGCTCATCGTCAGCATGCTTTATAGGTATTACGCGGATGGGACGCCGCTTGACTTCGGCGCGCTTGTGCCGCTCTGCTGCGTAATGGTGTTTTCGATCGCCGCGCTGTTCGCGGGGGAGATCATCGCTTTCAGGTTCACGCATATCCGGGCATATGAGTGCGCGGCGGAGGGACGCGCGGCGCTTGCGGAACACCTGCGCAAGCTCCCGCTCGGCTACCTCCTGGGCCGCGACCTGTCGGAACTGGGCAGCATGCTGATGAGCGACTTCACTCAGCTTGAAAGCGCGATCTCGCACATACTCGGCCAGCTTATCGGCGGAATCATTACGCCCATCATAGCCCTCGCCGGATTCATGTTCGTAGACGCGCGTATGGCGGTCGCCATGTTCGCGGCCTTCCCAGTCTCGTTCCTGATCCTGTGGGCGGTCTCCGGCGCGGAGCGGCGCGTAGGCAAGGCGCTGCAAAGGGCCAGGATCGAGATGACAAGTCGCTTCGGAGAGTACATCGGCGGTATGAAGGTTATCAAGTCGCACCACCTGCAGGGCGCGAACTTCTCTCTGCTGGAGCGCTCGATCCACTCGCTTATGCGGAACAGCATCCGGGCGGAAGGCTTGCTAGGCCCCGTCTACCTTGTGGCGATAGGCCTTATCAAGAGTGGTTTGACCTGGATGACCATTGTCGGCGCGTACCTGATCATGGGCGGCGCGATATCGGCGCCTGTGTTCGCAACGTTCCTCCTCGTCGGAACAAGGGTGTTCGACCCTTTGTCGGCGGCACTCATGCGCTGGGCGGAGTTCAAGGTCATATCGCTCTCGGGCGAGCGGATTATGGAGATTATGGAACAGCCGCTTATGCGCGGATCGAGGGACGCGCCCGCTGGCCATGATATCCAGTTCCAAAACGTAACGTTCGCTTACGGCGCGAAGCCTGTGCTCGACAATGTGTTGTTCACGCTCCCGCCCGGTTCGCTGACCGCCATAGTCGGTCCATCCGGGAGCGGTAAGAGCACGGTTTTGAAGCTGATCGCCCGCTTCTACGACCCGCAGGGTGGCGCGGTCAGGTTCGGCGGCGTGGACGCGCGGGAGATCGACCCGGAGAAGCTGCTCCAGAAAATATCCGTCGTCTTTCAGGACGTGTACCTGTTCAACGACACGATCGGGAATAACATCCGATACGGGCGGCAGGACGCCACCCGCGCCGAGATAGAAAAAGCCGCCCGGATCGCTTGCTGCCACGACTTCATAACAGCGCTGCCCGACGGCTACGACACGATGGTCGGCGAGGGCGGCTCCACGCTCTCAGGCGGCTCCACGCTCTCAGGCGGCGAGCGCCAACGTGTTTCCATCGCGAGGGCGATACTCAAAGACGCGCCAGTCATATTGCTCGATGAGGCCACGGCGTCGCTTGATCCTGAAAACGAGGCTGTCGTACAACGCGCAATAGGCGCCCTCATACAAAACCGCACCGTCGTCATGGTTGCCCACAGGTTGAAGACCGTCGAAAACGCGGATAGGATTTTGGTCCTCGACAACGGGAGGATAGCGGAACAGGGAACCCACGAAACGCTCCTCGCGATGGGGGGCCTCTACGCGAGACTGTGGGGGCTTCAGCAGGAAACATCCGGTTGGACACTCACGGCGTGAGGATACAGCAGTCGCCATAACCAGCCAACTATAGTCATCTAACCGGAAGAACGCGGCGGCATCGTGGTCTGCCCGCGTTTTTCCGATTGGTTGGCTATACAGTATATATCCGTCCATTTGGGGTGATTTCCGTCCGAACGGAGTTGAAACCCGCAATGAAACGCGTTATAATACGAATTGAGAGTTAGCTTAAACTAACTTAGCGATGATTGTATTAAACGAATAGCGGCCGGAGGTTTTGACAGTGGACGCCAAACTGAACGCGAAAGACCTGATCAATGTGGGGCTCTACACTGCGATCTACTTCGTCGTCGTGTTCGCCGTGGCCATGGTCGGCTACATACCTGTTTTCATTCCACTGCTCTCGGTTCTGGTTCCGCTTATCGCGGGTATTCCGTTCATGCTGTTCCTGACAAAGGTGAGGAAATTCGGGATGGCTCTGTTGATGCTCACGCTTTACGGGATCATCCGCGCCCTGTTTGGCGGCGTGTGGGAGCTTCTTATGGCGGTGGTGTGCGGGCTTATCTCTGAGCTAATATTGAGAGCCAGCAGGTATGGAAGCGTGAAGATGGCAGTGCTGGCGTACGGCGCGGCGTCCGTTACGATTTTCGGAAACTATATACCTATATATATCTCCCGCGACGCCTACTACGCAAGAATCATCGAAGGCGGTATGGGCTTAGAATACGGCGACGCGCTTATGCGCTTTATGCCCGATTGGTCCGCGCCGGCGCTGCTTGTCTCGTGCTTTGTATTCGGAATCCTCGGGGGACTTCTCGGAAAGGCTGTGTTGAAGAAACATTTTACGCGCGCGGGTATCGCGTAATGGCGCGTGAGATTCTAAGCGGGGACGGCGGCGAACGCGGACTGGCGCTCGACCCGCGAACGAAGCTTCTGCTCGTTTTCACGGTTAGCGTTGTTCTGACAGCCGGGGGGTATGGCGGCGCTATGGACTACGCGCGTCCCGCGCTGGCAGCCGCGCCGTTCGCGCTCCTCCTGCTGTCTCGCAGGTGGGGGAGCGCCGCGCTTTACTCTGCGGCGTATATGTTTCTGTACTGCGCGGAAATGTTCCTGGTTCCGCTCACATACGGTATAGTCAACTTCTTTATTCTCGCGACCTGCGGTATGTTTTCGCGCTTCATGCCGGGCTTGGTCATGGGGCATTTCCTCGTGACAACGACCACGGCAAGCCAGTTCATGGCGGCGATGAGCAGGATGCGCGTTCCGGCAAAGGTCACCGTTCCGTTGTCGGTGATGTTCCGTTTCTTCCCGACTGTCGGGGAGGAATGCTCTGCGATAAACGACGCCATGAGGATGAGGGGCGTGAGTCTCGCGGGGGGACGACCGTTGGTGATGCTGGAGTATCGGCTTGTGCCGATGATGGTTTGCGGCGTCAAGATCGGTGAAGAGCTATCCGCGGCTGCGCTGACTCGTGGATTCGGCGCGCCCGTCTGCCGGACAAACATACGCAAGGTTGGGTTTCACGCGCAGGACGCCGCCGCGATACTGCTCTGCCTGTTCGGGATCGCCGCTTACATCGGATGGCTGGCACGGTAATGAGGGGGAGCGCGGTGATCACTTTTGACAGCGTCACATTCAAATACGGGAGCGGCATGGGTGAGGCGGGGATTTCCGGCGTGTCGCTCACCATACGGCGCGGCGAGTGCGTCCTGCTCTGCGGGGAGAGCGGCTGCGGCAAAACGACGCTTACGCGGTTGATAAACGGGCTGATCCCACATTTTTACAATGGCGCGCTGCTCGGTGAGGTCAGGGTTGGCGGCAGGCATATCGCTAAGGAGCCGCTGTATGGGACTGCGACGCTCGTCGGTTCCATATTCCAGAATCCTCGCAGCCAGTTCTTCAACGTGAACACGACAAGCGAGATAGCTTTCGGTCCCGAAAACCTTTGCATGCCGGAGGATGAGATCGCGGAACGCATTACGGCGACCGCGCGTGACATGAAAATCGAGAGCCTGCTCGGACGCGATATCTTCCGTCTTTCCGGCGGCGAAAAGCAGAAAATAGCGTGCGCGTCAGCCGCCGCGCTGCGTCCAGAGGTCTTCGCGCTGGACGAGCCTTCGTCAAACCTCGACATGGCCGCCATCGCCGACCTGCGGAGGTTTGTCGCGCTATGGAAGTCGCAGGGCAAGACGATAGTCATAGCGGAGCACCGTCTGCATTATCTGGCTGGACTGGCCGACCGCGTCATATACCTGCGAGACGGTGTGGTCAAGCGTGAGTTCACTTGGTTTGAGCTTGAGGCCCTCCCGGCGGAGACGCGTGGGAATATGGGCCTGCGCGTCCTAAGGCTTGGCGATTTAAGGGACTGCGCACCGCCGGAGACGTTCGCGTCTGGCGATACGATCAGGTTGTTAGGTTTCCGCTTCGCCTACAAGCGCGGGCTGGCGGCGTTAAATATTCCGGATCTATCTCTGCCCAAGGGCGGCGTAATCGCAGTCATTGGGCCAAACGGCGCGGGGAAGTCCACCCTTGCGCGGTGCCTATGCGGGTTGGAGAATCGTTGTCGGGGCGTATTGGAAATGGAGGGGAAAAGCTATCGCGCCAGAGCGCGTCGTCGTCTCTGTTTCATGGTGATGCAGGACGTTAACCACCAGCTATTTACCGAGAGCGTTATGGACGAAGTCCTTCTCGGCATGAAAAATCCCGGCGAAGCCGCCGCTGAAGGGATACTTGCGGCTCTCGACATGTCGCTACTGAAGGATAGTCACCCGATGTCGCTCTCAGGCGGACAGAAGCAGCGCGTCGCTATAGCCTCCGCCGTTGCGTCCGAACGCGTGATTATCGTGTTCGACGAGCCGACGAGCGGGCTCGACCGCCGTCATATGCTGCGCGTGGCGGAGAGCCTGAACGGTTTGCGTCTGTCGGGGAGAACGCTTCTCGTGATCACGCATGACCCGGAACTCGCGCTGTCCTGCTGTACCCACGCGCTGCGCGTCAATAACGGCGAAGTTGCGGAAACATACGCGCTTGACGCGACTGGTCGCCGGCGCATGCTCGGTTATTTTCAAAAGGAGGCGGGGGAGGACGATGTTCAGCGATGAGGATATCTGTTTAGGCGGCGAGATACGCCTTGCCGACCATGACGAACGCCGTTCCGTGTATAGGATGGAGGACAGTACGGGCAGCGGAGCGCTGACCTGCTACCACATCCTTCCAGGAGTCGCGCTGATGTACAGCGACTGCTATATGGAGCGGTACCATTCCGAGGTGCGTGTAAAGAGAAAGGCGCTTTGCATCGATCACTGCCGCGAGGGGCGTTTAGAATGGGAGCTAGGAAACGGCGTTTTCGCGTACCAGGACGCCGGACAGGTCCGGCTTCACACGCATGAAGGAAGCGCTGGGGATTTCTGCTCACCACTGCGGCGGTTACCATGGCATAACGGTCGTATTGTTCGTTGAGGAAGCCCAGAAGAACCTTGACGCCGCGTTTGACGGTTTCGGCGTAGACCTAGTCCGCCTGCGGGAGAAACTTTGCCCCGATGGCTGCCAACGCGCCATACCATCCGGCGGACTGCCGGAGCACATCTTCCGCGAATTGTACGACGCGCCTGACGCGCGCAAGATGCGGGTATGCAGGCTTAAAATATTTGAGCTGCTGCTGCGCCTTGATACGCTGGACTTGGACGCGAACGTGGAACACCGCCCGTACTTTTACAGGACGCGCGTGGAAAAGGTCAAGGCTATCGAGCGGTTCATCACATCCAATCCCGAGAAGCGCTACACGCTAAGCGAGTTATCAAGGCGTTTCGAAATACCGCTCACGTCTATGAAGTTATGCTTCAAGGGCGTGTTCGGGAGCAGCGTGTATTCGTATATGTGCGGCTGGCGCATGAGCGCCGCCGCCGTGCTGCTTCGCCAAACGGACGACAGCGTAGCGCTCATCGCGTCAAGTATGGGTTATGACAACGCGAGTAAATTTTCAAGCGCGTTTCGCGGCGTGATGGGCAAATCCCCCAGCGAGTACAGGCGGTATCCTGTTTGAAGGGGGGAGCGTGAAGTACTTATGTGGGTCCTCTCCGATATAATTAACCAACTTGAAAATTAATACAGATTTGTGGTTTTTATGGCTTTTTTTAATTTGGCTGACTATTAAACTTCTGCTTATATATGTAAAAATTGACATTTGTCACAACTGGATGCTCTGTATACGCTCAATCACCCTGCGTTCTTGAAAACCAATTAATCTTTCAAAAATCAACTATCCATACGCAAACATACCGTGCTATAATACGCTATATGGCTAACAAGGAGGTGAGCCTTATCGTTTCCGCGTGGTAAAGGTTTGGATCCCGAGCTCTACCTCGAACAGCGCGTTGCAGTACGCCAGCCCTTTTACGGCGATGGAACCTTTGCGCATGTTGTCGGCATTAAAGTTATCGTACGCCTTGTATAAATACCGGCGCATATGCGCCCAGGATCACAGCGCGATTATCGCGTCAGGTAATTTATGATATGCAATATATCCATCCCCCGTTGAGATGTATTGTTACGGGTAACTGCGAGAAACCGTTTTCACTTTTTCGACAAACGTAGGAAAAGTGGGGCGGAGAGCGGGTTCTAGGGGCACAAGTTCGTGGTGAAAATCGTATACTCTAATCACCACCTAGGGCCTTCCATGTTGAAGATTCCCATCCTTGCTAAGTACTGGATGTTATTCCAGCTCCTAACAAAAGATTTCCAGCGGCCTCCTTACCACTGTATAAGCATCGACCTTTCGATCGACAAAGCTCACAAAACGACCTTTCGACTTTCGAGCAAATCATACACCTCAACTTCACGATCAACTCTAGGTTTATTCTACAACATGCTCCCAGTTTTGTCAAGCGCTTCCGGAAAAAAAGTATACTTTTTTCACCAGTAGGCTGTTCTGTGATGGTGTGTTGGTTTCGTAAGAAACTGATATGAATGGTCTGTTTATGTATCACTTTCCACTGGTTTGGTGGGATGGGGGCATAGTTACAGGTTGGGTCCACAAGAAGCATGAAAGCTCGGCGTTTGCGGAGTGCTGCACGAGTGATCGCGGATTATAGGGCTTCTTAAATGGCGCGTCTTAGATGCGTGTGGCGAAGCGTACCTATGATTCAGACGATGATAAAGGATATTTTGATGGTGAGAATTGCTGAAACAGTATTGTGTACTGATGATATTAATCACATATATAGAGCTAGAT
>JAISWI010000033.1 GCA_031270865.1 Oscillospiraceae bacterium | reverse complement strand
GGGGGTTTCACCCCCCTTGACCCCCTGACCAGCGTGACGCTGGACCCTCGTGGCCAGGGTAAGTTGTCCCTCCATGCTCAACACTAGCTTACTTACCCATTGACCAACCTAGGCTCTCCGTCTGTAACGTAAAGAGTCTGCTGTATAAACCTTGTTTCGCCATAAGCTCATCATGCGAACCCTGTTCCGCTACGCTCCCTTTATCCAAAACAATGATATTATCCGCCCCTGCTACAGTCCGCAGGCGATGCGCTATGACCAGCACCGTCTTCCCGTATATCAGCGCGGAAATCGCTTGTTGGATAGCCGCCTCATTCTCCGGATCCAGGCTCGCGGTCGCCTCATCCAGCAGCACGATTGGCGCGTCCTTCAGCAGCGCCCTTGCTATTGACAGCCTTTGGCGTTCGCCGCCTGACAGTGTCGCGCCATTCTCCCCCAGCATGGCGTTATACCCATCGGGCAGTCTCTCTACGAACTCATCGCAGCGCGCGGCCTTTGCCGCGGCCAGAACCTGCTCGTCGGTTGCTTCCATATTTCCTATCCGAATATTCCCTAATATCGTGTCATTGAACAGCACAACATCCTGAAACACAAACGACATATAGCTCATCAAGTGTTCAGGATCCAGCGTCTTTACATCCACGCCCCCTATGGTTATTCTGCCCTTATCCACATCCCAGAACCGCGCGATCAACCTGGAAACCGTGCTCTTTCCGCTGCCGGACGGTCCTACCAGCGCGGTCAAACTGCCCGCGGCGATATTCGCGGACAGGTCGCTCACCGCGCTTTCCGCGCCCGCGCCGTACGAAAAGTCTACATGTTCCAGCTTAATATTGAAGTCCTTAAGTTCCTTCCCCTCGTCGCCGGTCATGGGCTTGATGGCCAGCAGGTCGCGCATACGCTTTAGACTAATCTGGAAGTAGAACAACTCCGGCAGCAGCGTGAGTATCACAGTCACCGGCGCGTATATCTTTACTACGATCATAAGAAACGTCAGCAACGGCACGAACCCCAGCTGCCCGCCCGTTAGCAGCGTCGCGCCTACGAGCGTGGTTAGCCCGATTCCTCCTTGCAGAACGGCTTGCGCCCCTGTCACGAACACGCCGGTACCGACCTCCATCGCCATCGCAAGGCGCATCATCTCGCGCAGCGCGTTCTCAAGCGCGCCGAAGCGTTCGCCGTCCATGTTGCATGCCCGTATAACTTTTATCCCCTCGATATACTCCTGCGCCTTGTCGGAGGCCACCAGCTTCGCCGCCTGGTGCTTCCTGGACACGCTGCCGTATATCTTTCGGCTGATCATGATGATCCCGAACGCCAGCGGAACCGTGATGAAGATGGCCAGCGCCATCCGCCAGTCGTACACCGCAAGCAATACGCAGATTGCCGTTATCGATATGATGTTGGCCGCAAGCTCCGGGATGATGTGGCTCATCACGTGCTCGCTGACCGCCACATCGCCCATTACGTTCGTGGTCAATTCGGACAGGTCCTTCGAGTTGAACACGCTCATGGGCAGACGGCGGATGTGCTCGGCCACCATGACACGCGTCTTCTCGCACTGCGTGTACGAGACGACATACGTCTTTTCATAATCGTTTCTTTGACATAAGAACACGAGGAACGCGCCGACAACGCCCGCCAGTAACAGCAGCCACATATTCGTCCATGAGATCGCGCCGCCCATCAGCGGTTTGACAAGCTCCCGGACAAACTGCATGAGCGCCCAGAACGGCAGTATTATGGCAAAGTTCGTCAGCGCGCACGCGAAAGCCGCTTTCTTCAGGTCAGTGAAGCCGCCGTCGGTGAGCATCAGCATTTTTTGCAGTTTACGCATGGTTGAATCCTCCTGTCGCGGCGGTCATGCGCCAGCTTGACACGCGCGTATAAACGCGCCACATGTCGCCGTATTTGCCATCCCGCGCCAGCAGCGCGTCGTGTGTCCCGCGCTGGACTACCCGCCCGCCGTCGATCACGACGATCTGGTCCGCGCCGCGCACCGTGGACAGCCTGTGCGCTATCATGATTACGGTTTTACCCTTCATCAGGCGCTCGAAGGCTTTCTGTATCAGGTGCTCGTTCTCCGGATCGGAGAACGCCGTGGCCTCGTCCAGCACGACTATTGGCGAATCCTTCACGATCGCGCGGGCGATAGCCAGCCGCTGCCGCTCACCGCCCGATAGGTGGATGCCCTTCGTGCCGACGACTGTCTGGTAACCCTGCGGCAGCTTCTCGATGAAATCCGCGCACTGCGCGTCCCGCGCCGCCTCATATACCCGCTCGTCGGACGCGGAAGGGTCGCCCATGCGAATATTATCCATGACGCTCTGCTTGAAGAGGTATACATCCTGGAAGACGAAGCTTACGTTATCCATCAATACGCGCGGGTCAATCTCGCGGACGTCCGTGCCGCCGATCCTCACCGCGCCGCCGCTTACGTCGAAGAAGCGCGGGATCAGGTGCGCGATGGTGGATTTCCCACCGCCGGAAGGCCCGACTATGGCCGTCACCTCACCCTGTTTCGCCGTGAACGACACGCCGGAGAGCGCCTCGACGTCCTTTTCCTTATCATAGGAGAATGTTACGTTGTCAAAAGTTACATCGCGCCCGGTTATGGGCTTCGGGCTGGCGGGGGCGGGCAGTTCTGGCTCGGCCAGCACCGCGTCCATGGCGTCCACGTTGCCCGTGATCTGCATCATGGTCCCGCTCGCGTATATGACCTTTATGATCACGCCGCCCACGGCCTGGGACAGTATCATGTAGAAAAGCGCGGTCCCGGCGAACGCTGAGAAGGCCGCCGTGTCGCCCTGCGCGACGCCCGAGCCTACGATTATAGCGACAGGAAGAATGAACAGGAACACGCATTGGACGAGGGTGACGGCGGCGGCGTAGCCGTTTTGCATATCCAACGTGTATTTTATTGTCCATGTCGTATACCTTTTGATGGAATCATACAGCCGCCGGAACGAGTACACCGTCTGCTTGAACGCCTTGACGACGGATATGCCGCGCACATACTCCACGACCGCGTTGTTCATATCCTCCAACGCCTTTTGGTAAAGCGTCATGTTCGATTGGGCGCCCTGGTCGCCGACCATCCGCGTATACATGTATAGCCCGACGACAACGCCAACCGTTGAGGCCAGCCCAAACCGCCAATCCACCGCGTACAGCAGGACGAACAGCGGGATTGGGGCGACAATGGCCGCCGCGAGGTCGGGCAGCTGGTGCGCTATAAATCCCTCTATCTTCTCTATATTGTCATCGGTAATCTTGCGCAGCTTACCGCTGCCGATGAGCACATGGAAGCCCAGCGGCACACGCGCCAGATGCGAGGCGAAGTCGACCTTCAGCCTGTACAGTGCGCCGAACGCGGCCAGATGCGAGCACATCAGCGCGGCGAAGTATACAAGTATGTTGCAGATCTCGCCGCCTAAGGCTATCCAGCCCCAGCGGACGATGGACCCCGCGTCCGCTCTTGAGATATCCGGCATCGCCTCGATGATATTTCTCAATATGAAGTAAATAGATATGTGCGGCACGAAGCTGAGCAGCGACGCCAGCGCGGACAGCGCAAGCGAGCCGACGACGAGGGGTTTCTTCGTCATGGCGATCTCAAGGAGCCTCGCGTAGCCTGTCTTAGGCCCGTCCGTATTCTTACCCGCTTTCCCCATAGGTTACATCCTTTCCGGGACCGCGTGTCCCGCCGATTGACAAACGCCACGCCTGCTGGTATAATCACGTTGTTAGAAATGACTAACCGACGGCTCGTTAAGTATACCATGAATCAGGCCACGGAGGTTTCGTTTTCGTGAGCGATTCTTTCGAATTGATGTATAACCACCGGCTTACTTGCGAGGCCCTGACGCGCGGCGATCCAGCCGCAACCCGGAAGCTTGCGGCGCGGCAGCTGGCGGGGCTTGAGGCGGTCGCCCCATCCGGAAGCAAGGTAACCGCGGATTTCCTGCGTAACCTTAACCTAAGCCTGTATCATGGGATACTGTACACGCTTAACCTGTCGTTGACCGACTGCCTGATTGACAACGAACGGCTGTTAGCCCTGCCGTCGCCAGCCGGGACGCTGGCTGAGCGGATCATCGGCGCGTACGACGACGCGCTGCGCGGAGCGTCGCTTGACGCCCGCGCGGTCGAGTTGGCCAGCCATTACATCCGCCAGCACCTGGACGAGGCGCTAACGCTGGAGCATGTAGCCTCGCGGGTATACACGAACAAGTGTTATTTGTGCAGGATGTTCAAAACCGTATATGGCACAACCTTTCTAGCCTACGTCACCGAGCAGCGGATACACCGCGCGAAGACCCTGCTAGGCTCGACGCGTCAGAGCGTATCGGCGATCGCGACGGCGTGCGGGTACAGTACGGCGGCGTATTTCTCGACAATTTTCAAGAAGGAGACGGGCGTAACGCCGCGCGAATACAGGCGGGGCGCGGAGGGACGCGGCGCGGGCGTTTTGGCTGGGGGGTAGCGGGAGGAGCGGCGCTCGTATATGAGTATTACCGTTTGTTTAGCTGTTATTGTTAAAACCGTTATCATAAGTCAGCCTGTGATGGTACTGCGGGGAAAGGACGACTTATTTCGTAAAGTTTAAGGGAAACCGCTTAATTTCATACAAAAGCTAACAAACCAGTGTTAGCGGCATTATCTAATAAAACATAAATAAAATAGCGTCTGTCTTTATAAAGACAAACGCCATTTCGGTTTATCATTCACTGTTGAGTCCAGTACGGCAACGCGCTCACCAAGTAATCGTATCCGGATCAGCCGAATATCCAACGCAGCCCTTCAAACCCGCGACCAGCTCGACATCGGCGGGGTCAAGCTCGAAGTCGAAAACCTCGGCGTTCTCCCTGATCCTGGCTGGCGTGACCGATTTGGGCAGCGGGAGGTAACCCCTTTGCAGACTCCAGCGGACGCAGACCTGCGCTATGGATTTGTTGTATTTAGCCGCAAGCGCCTGCATCTGCGGCACATCGAATATCCTGCCCACACCTAGCGGGCTGTACGCTTCCAGCAAAATGTTATGGGCGCGGCAGTAATCGACGACCTCGTCCTGCGTGTCGCCGGGGCACAGCCTGATTTGGTTGACCATCGGCGCGACCGTCGCGGTCTTCATCAGCGCGTCGATATGGCGCGGACGGAAGTTGCTCACACCGATTGAGCGTATGCGCCCGGCGGCGTACAGTTCCTCGAAGGCCTTCCATGTCCCCGCGTTGGATTCCTGCCAGTTGTCGCGGAAGGCGATGGGGTTGGGCCAGTGGATCAGGAACAGGTCGAGGTAGTCCATGTCCAGTTTTTTGAGGCTGCCCTCAAAGGCCGCGAGCGTCTTTTCGTATCCATGTTCGGTGTTCGCAAGCTTGGATGTGACAAAGATATCTTTCCTCGCTACGCCGCTGTTCCTTACGGCGATCCCGACGCTCGCCTCATTGCCGTAACCCTGCGCCGTATCGATATGGCGGTAACCCGCGTCGATGGCCGCGCGTACCGACGAGACGGCCACGTCGCCGTTGGGCGTCTGCCATGTGCCGAAGCCCACGCACGGAATTTCCACACCATTTGACAGTATATAACAATCCGTCAGCGCCTTCACAATCGTACCTCCCGCATTCTCTAGACACACCGTCTTACAAGGTGTTATGAATAAGATATACCCCAACCCGCCCGTTAAGTCAAGCGCGGCGAGAATTTATTCTAGTTCAGGCGCCTCTTTCCTCCGGCTGGGGTTCTTTTCTTTCACCAAACCAAAATTTTCATAAACCCGCCGCGCCGTGGATGAACTTGCCTTTACAAATCGTTTGGTTGTTAGCAGGATGATTTGATGAGGAAGGATGTTTATGAGAACAAAGGATTTGCGCGTTGTCGTGGCTTTGTTAATATTGATGGTTGTTGCCGTTGTCGCGGTGATTCCGGTGATGGCGGCCGGGCAGTCGGTAGTGACCGGGCAGTCGGCGGCGGATGGACAACGCAGCGCGTATGACTCCATCAACCAGCCGCTGGATAGGCCGGAGGGTTGGTCGCGCATAGTTGGCCAGCCGCTGTTCAGCCTGGGCGAGCCAAGGCTGGTCAGCGAGGCTGACAGCGTAAAGTTGTACGAAATACCGTACGGCAGTTACCCGGTGATCGACGGCTCAACGGTTGGCGTGCCCATGGCGCTGGAGTTCGCGCGGGAACATCTGGACCTGCCCGACGCCGACCTGACCAGCTTTGTCTTCTTCTCCACGACGCACCAGGCGTACGTCAACCTGATCGGGCGCAAACCCGCCGCAGCGCCGATCATACCAGCGCTTAGCGGCGCGATGGAGCGCAGACCCGTCGAGCTGGTCATAGGTACCGCGCCTTCGACGGAGGAACGCGCGATGGCCGAGGCCGCCGGGATCAAACTCATTATTAATACGTTATGTTATGACGCGTTCGTGTTCATCACGCATAAGGATAACCCCATCCAGTCGCTGACCGCCCAGCAGATCCGCGACATATACGCCGGGCGCGTTATCAATTGGAAGGAACTGGGCGGCGCGGACGCGGACATCCTCGCCTACCAGCGCAACCCCAACTCCGGCAGCCAGACCGCCATGGACGAGCTGGTCATGCGGGGCGAACCGCTGGATGGCGCGGTCTACTGGTACATCTCCGGCGGCATGGAGGGCTTGGTAAGGGCGGTCGGCGACTACGAGAACGCGCTGTCCAGCATTGGATACACCTATAAGTATTACCTCGACACGTTGTATCAGGATAGTAACATAAAGATGATTGCGGTCGATGGTGTCGCGCCGACGGATGAGAATATCGTCAGCGGAGCGTACCCGTTCACGGCGGAGTATGTCGCCGTGATCCGCGACGGGGAGCAGGACGGTCCAGCGGGCAGGTTCCTTGAATGGATGCTGGGCAGCGAGGGGATGGCGTGTGTCCGTCAGGCCGGATACCTGACGGCGGAGGAGGCTCGGTATGATTAAGTGTCTGCGCGTGGTATGCGTCTTTATAATCGCCGCGTTCACGGCGGCGGCCGCCATAGGCGAGGCTGAGGGAGCTAGGTTCACGCTGGACGGCGTGATCTACGAGACGCGCGGCGATGAACTGTGGGTCGCGGGCTTCGACGACGAGGCGGAGACGATCGTATACCGTGATAAGTTGGATGGGCAGGATGTTCATGTTAGCTGGGACTATGTTTACGATGCCAAGATTGGGGAGCATGTCAATCTGAACACGCCTAAATCGGTAAAAACGTTGGTAATCGACGAGGGTATCGTGAAGCTGGACGACGGATTTGAATGGGATACGCTTGAGACGCTGAAGCTGCCCGCGTCGCTGCAAGTGTTGGGCTATGGGATGTTTGCTTCACCCGCCTTAAAAACCATAGAGGTAGCGGAAGGCAGCCGCTATTTTAGTATATATGACGGCGCGTTGGTGAATCTCCAGACCAGCGAGCTTGCGCTGTACCCGGCGGGGCGGTCGGTTGACAGCTTCACGCTGCCGTCCGTCGTCAAGTCGGTTAACAGCGATATTTTCTCTTATGAGACGCGTATTCGTGAGATCATCGTGCCGGAAGGCGTGACGAAGATCGAATCCTTGCACTGGGCGCTCACGGAATCTACGGAGCGGATATCGCTGCCAGCGTCGCTGACCGATATGGGCATGCCGATTAACAACACCGGCTCCGCGCTGAAACGGATTGATGTCGCCCCCGCTAACCCTGTCTACTATTCGGTTGAAGGGGTAGTGTACACACGTGACGGTGATTTTCTATGCGCTTACCCAACAGCGCAAACGAAGGCGATGGTCGTCGATGATGAGTTTATGAGGCGGATTGAAGCGTTTACCGAAGTCTACGGCGGATTCTTCTACGATAACCCGTTAATAGAGGCTGCGGCGTTCATGACGAAGGAATTGACCGAAGTTCCTTACGCGATGTTCGGCGCATGCGTATCGCTGCGGCAGGTTGCTCTCCCGCTGAACCTGAAGAAGATCGGTGATTCCTCGTTCGAGAACTGTCTGTCGTTGGAGTCGATCGCTTTACCGTCGGGTTTGGAGATTATTGGTTCATATTCTTTCTTCAACTGCCCTAAACTAAAGACGGTTGTAATACCGGACAGCGTGACGGAGATCGGTGAGAACGCGTTCTTTCGCCCAAACGAGCGCGACGACCGTAAACCAGACGGCCCGACATTAATCTGTAAATACGATTCCGCCGGCTTCTGGTACGCGTTCAAGAACAACCTGCCATGGGCGGAGAAGCCGGGCGATACCCCACGCCTTATAAACTTCCGCGCGCTGCGCGGATATCCCGCGGCAGTGATAAGCGGCGAGACCGGAAGCGTGACAAAACTATTGGAAGAACCCAGGGCAAACGCCCGTTCAATGGGCGCTTACCCCAACGGCGTTACCGTGCTGGTTGTGGAGGAAAAGGGCGAATACGCGCGTGTGAGGCTTCACGACTATCAAGGCCTGGAGGGATACATCCCGCTCGACAAGCTGACGCTTACCGACGATTTGACCGGAGCCATTCCCATAACCGAGGTGAAGAACCTTGGCAACAGGGAACTGCCCGCCAAACTGAGCGTCTACTCCGCGATGGATGAGTCGTCACCCGCGACAGTCGTTGACCTTGGGATATTCGATACGCTGTTGGTTGAGGACATACTGGGCGTATGGTTATATGTTCACAATGAAGATGAGTCAACGCGCGGGTTTGTCCGGGCGCAGGACGTGACGGCTGGCGTGTCGGATACATATTACAGCGAGTCGCCGTGGGATGACTACGGCGTTGGTTACGCGATTGTCGTGAATCCAAACTCGTCCGACCGCTTGAACCTTCGCCAGAGGCCCAGCGTAGACTCGCCGTCGCTGGGGCGGTATTTCAACGGAACGCAGGTAATGCTGCTGGGTAACAGCGGCAACGAATGGCTGCGCGTGCTCGTCGACGGCAAGGAGGGATACATGATGTGGGAATACCTGCGCCTTGTCGTGTGGGTGAACCAGCTGGCGCTCTCGAATGGCTGATGGTCTAGTCCGCGGCCTCCCGCGTGAATACGACGCGTGTC
Organism: Oscillospiraceae bacterium; assembly: GCA_031270865.1. Taxonomy (GTDB): domain Bacteria; phylum Bacillota; class Clostridia; order Christensenellales; family Aristaeellaceae; genus BNUH01. Next base: position 22,578 of record JAISWI010000033.1, on the reverse strand, counting down.
AGTTCCGGCGAGTTGAACAGCCGGAACCACGGGTACGGCGTGTCGCTGGACCTGCCAAGCCCGGCGGAGATCGTCTGCGCCAGTCCGTCCACGTACGCGAATCCTGCCGCGTCCCGCGGGAAGAACCCAAGCCCCGGCGCGTATATCGCGCCCAGGTATGGCAATCGCCACTGGCCCCCGGCCAGGTGTCCGGCGAGGAAGGCGTCTATCGAGCGGTAGAACGCGTTACCCGACGCGGCCCACGCGTTCAGCAGCGCGGCTCGCGCGGTGTCGACCGGCCGATGCGCGACGACGATGTGAAGGTCGCCGGGCTGGATCGTCCCGCGGATTGCGGCCTCGCGCTCCAGGGCGTCGGCGGCGCGTTGGGCGTTCTCTAGCGCGGCGCGGGTGGTCCGGTCTACGCCGCGCGCGCGCGTGTCCGCTATCTCCGCGCGGAACATCGCCAGCGCGTCGGCGGGGTCCGGCTCCAGCAGCATAGTTTCGGGCGTGAGCCAGACCGCCGCGCCCTTCTTGGTTAGCTGGATCGTGGAATCCAGCAGCCTCGCGCCCAGCCGCCTTGCGCCGGTCAGCCAGTCGTTCAGTCGTTCGCTGTCCGGCGCGGGGTCGGCGTCGCCGGGGATCACGAAGACCGGCGCGGAGGAGGCGTTTCGGCTCAGCGCGGTTATCAGCTCGAAGAACGGCTGCGCGTCGCCGTCCGGACCGATGAAGTCGCCCGTTATCACGACCGCGTCGCAGCTGGTTTTGGCCGCGAGGTCGCTGATGAGCCGCTGGTTCGGGCCGAACCGCGCCCCGGCCAGGTCGGACGCCTGCAGGATCGTGAAGCCTTCCAGCGCGGCCGGCAGGTTGGATACCGTCACGCGGACGGTGGCCAGGACCACGCGGCCATTGTCAAATACGGTGTAAGCGGCGACGGCCACGGCCAGCGCGGGTATAAGGAACATGAGGATCCAGCGCGGGCCAAAGCCCCTGCGGGGGCGCGGGGAATATAGCTCTCGGGGTTTGTAAGCGCGGGACATGGCGGGCCTCCGGCGTAAATTATACCGTAGTATAGTATGGCGGGCGGCTGGTGTCAACCAATCGCCCTCTTTGTAACTTGGCCGGCCGTATGGTATAATCCCCCCATGAAGCTGAAACAAACCTACCGCTGCGCCGCGTGCGGCTATGAAACCCCGCGCTGGCTGGGCAAGTGTCCCGGCTGCGGCGAGTGGAATTCATTGGAAGAGGTCGCTCCGGAACCAATCGCGCCGCCGGGCAAACGCTCCGTGAGCGCGCCGCGCTCGATCGGCGTCCCCGGTCTAAACGCCGCCGTGTCACTGTCCGCGGTCACGACCGACTCGCCCGACCGTGAGCCGATCGGCATGCCCGAACTGGACCGCGTGCTCGGCGGCGGGATCGTGCCCGGGTCGCTGCTTCTGCTTGGCGGCGATCCCGGCGTAGGCAAGTCCACGCTGCTGCTGCAGGCTTCGCACCGCCTGGCGGTCGCGGGCAAGCGCGTGCTCTACGTTTCGGGCGAGGAGAGCGCGCGACAGATCAAACTGCGGGCGCGGCGGCTGGATGTCGACTCCGATCGGCTGTTCCTGCTGACCGAGACGAACACGGAGGCCATAGCCGCGCAGTTCGACATTGTCAGGCCCGACGCGATGGTCGTCGATTCCATCCAGACGATGGCCTCGCCGGACGCGCCGTCCATGCCGGGCAGCGTGTCGCAGGTACGCGCGTGCGCGGCGGTGATGGCGGCGCTGGCCAAGTCGAGCGGCTGCGCGGTGTTCCTGGTTGGCCACGTCACTAAGGACGGCGCGATAGCCGGGCCGCGCGTGCTGGAGCATATGGTGGACGCCGTGCTGTACTTCGAGGGTGAGCGGCGGCGCGCGTACCGCATGCTACGCGCGGTGAAGAACCGGTTCGGGTCGGTTCAGGAGTTGGGGCTGTTCGAGATGACCGAGCGCGGCATGGCTGAGGTCGGAAACCCGGAGGCGATGCTGCTCAGCCAGCGGGCGCACGGGGTATCCGGTTCGGTCGTGACTTGCGCGATAGAGGGGACGCGGCCCCTGCTGGTGGACGTGCAGGCGTTGGTCGCGCGGTCGCCGCTCGCCTCGCCCAGGCGTACGGTGGACGGCGTGGACGCTGGTCGCGTCGCGCTGCTGCTGGCCGTGCTGGAGAAACGCGCCGGACTGCGGCTCTATGACCAAGACGTGTTCATAAACATAGCGGGCGGACTGACGCTCTCGGAACCCGCGGCCGACCTGGCGTTGACGGTCGCGGTGGCGTCGTCGCTGAAAAACATAGCGGTATCGGATCAATGGGTGGTGTTCGGGGAGGTAGGGCTGGCCGGCGAAGCGCGGGGCGTGCCACTGACTGAGCGGAGACTTGCGGAGTGCGCGAGGCTGGGTTTTACGCATGCCATCGCGCCGAAAGCGTCGCTGCGGGGCGTTAAGGTTCCGGAGTCGATGCGGGTGGTTGGCGTGGAATCGGTCAGGGAGGCGCTGGGGGCGATCGGGTGAGGTGAGGATGGCGTCCGCCGTCACAGTTGGTTCGGTATGGACTGCGCGGCCGCTTTCCCCGCCCGTTCCACTTATCCATGAATATATATATCTTATACATACCCGCACACAAACCGGGGATTGCCATATTGTATAGTATTCGGGGCGGCATACTGACACCACCTTGAAAATACTTATAGATGGGAAAATTGCAAGTGGTACCCGTTTACTTTGTTATAGGCTATTCATTCAGCGCGTTGCTAAGTACGCTGTCATATACACAAGGGACGCATGCGCCTGTGGTCGTGCGACTAACAAGTGACATTGTTGATGATGACGTAACACCTTGGGTCCCTATGGATGTTAATAACGTTATCCTTGACGGCGCGGGGTTTTCATTGGGTAACCCAGAGCACCCGATGACCGCCCCTTTATTCGGGAAGGCGGGGGACTACAATGATCCGCTGGAGAACATAGAGGTAAGGGACATAAAGCTGTATGCCGACTTCGAGATCGACGAAAAGTATGTAGGCGGATTCTGCACATATGTTAAGAATGGAAGGTTCACCAACTGTATTGTTGATGGTTATATAACTTCAAACCATACGGGGTCCTATTGGGACGTGCGTATGGGCAGCTGCGTCGGCTACGCTACCGGCGAATGCTTATTTGATAATTGCGTTAACAAGAGTATAATCTCAAATAATACGGATCCAAGCACGTCTTATGTCGGAGGAATAGTCGGGTACATACAAAATGGTAACACCGTTATAAAAAAATGCAGCAACGAGGGTAATATAAGTATTGTAAACCACAATGGTTACTTAGGCGGCATTGTGGCATATTTCAGCCAAGGCGACTCATTGATAATACGTAATTGTGTGAACAAGCCACAGTTTCTATACCCTACCATTAATTATGAGTATCTTTTTGTGGCTGGCATAGTTGGTTACTATAAGGGCGACAACTTGCTTATACAAGACTGCGTCAATGAAGGCGATATAAGTTGCAAAATGCCTTCCGCAGGCATCGTCAATGAGGTAACCTGCGCGGAGTCGGCTAAGTTTATTGACTGCAGCAATACCGGCTCCATAGAAAGTTCTATATGCGCGGGCATAGCTAGGATTGTTAAGACTGATGGGGACCGGACGGAAGTCCTGTTCGATAAGTGCGTGAACAGCGGCGAGATTAAAGGCAAATATGATGAATGGATGCAAAACCCTGGGTGCGCCGGCATATGCAGCGAGATCAACATTAATAACGATGGAAGCGCGCGCGTGTCCAATTGCCGCAACACAAAAACAGGCATCGTCATGACCGAAGATTATCTGACGAATGAATATTTCACGCAGGGCAGCGGCGGCATATGCGGCAAAGCGTTTAACAATGTCCAGATCGCAGACTGCGTTAACGAAGCGCCGATAAGCGGCGGGCGTTGGGTGGGCGGCATAGCAGGGAGCATCAACAGGCGCAACTTTCACTTGCCTGGGACAAACGGGCCCTCCTCAATCCTCAGGTGCGTCAACAGTGGTGACATCACGGGCATGAGCCAGAATGTCGGCGGCATCGTTGGTGACATGTTCCATAATGGCGCCATACACGACTGCCTGTCGACAGGCGCGGTAATGAGCGAGCAAGGCATTGTCGGCGGAATCGCGGGCATGGTTGGCGAGCGTGTCGAGGTAACGGGCAACGTAACCATCGCGCCTGATATCATTGCCGCGAGCGGTCCGACAGGCAACATATTTGACTCCGGCGACGCTTTTATACACCGCGTTGTCGGCCGGATGCATCCAACGGCTGATGGCACATCCATATTGGATGACAACGGCGCCTACGCCGATATGCGCGTTACGGGCGACAACTTCGCGTTGGACGATGTGTTTGACTATGACCGCTTCCTCGATCCGGGCATACCGGACTTAGAATACACCGACGAAACGGTAGCCATGGATGACCCCAACTACGGCATAACGCGCATGCACGGCCTGAGCCTTGGCCCGTGCGCGATAGACCCGGACAGCTGCGGCTGCGTCCGCCTGGTGTCGCCCTGCTGCGACGCGAATACCATGAACGAGTATACCCGGTACATGCGCGGGCGCGTCTATGGTACGCGCAAGGGCGTTGGCAATATGGCGATGCTGTGGGAAATATACATGGATTGCGTGTCGCCGCGCTACAACTGCAACGCGTGTTCCAGCGTATGCCGTACCAAACTGGTGCTGCTGGGGCTGCTCCGCTCGGAGGCGATCCCTGTCAGCGGCCTGGTGTATGACCTGAGCATAGAGCTGTCTGACGGCTCGCTTGAGCCGTTGGCGCAAGGCGTTACCAACAAAAACGGGGTGATGGCGTTCGAGGGCCTGCAGCCTGGCAACTACATAGCGCGAATGCCCGACATGGAGGGAGGCCGCCTGGATTATTCGACATATATGATTAACATAGGGGAAAACTGTGAGGTTTCCATGAGGGAGGAAAGGTTTTTAGAGGATGCGCTGGCAAAACTGTGAGGCGGGAACACCCTCGCCATAACCTTTCCCATCCCCTCGCACACAAACCGCCGCTTGCCATAAGGTATAGTATTCGGAGCGATATTCCGCGCAGCTGCGAAAATATTGTTGGCGAGGTGCCTTCACATGGCAGCCACTATCACGGTGAACAGTAATACATTCAGTTCGCTTCGGGACGCGCTTGCCCGGGCGGGCGGCACGGGCGCGACCGTGAGGCTGACTCGCGATGTGATCGTGAACGACACGGGTGGCTGGTCGTCCGTCAACGCTGGAAACCTTATACTGGACGGCGCGGGGTATAGCATAGGCAGCGGGAGTGTCCCGCTGGGTAATCCGCTGTTCTCAAATGGGACAACTTCTACTATTCCTATTGAAAACCTGGAGGTTAGGAACGTTAACCTGCATGTACAGTTTACGATTAACTCGCGCTATATCGCGGGTTTTTGTCCAATTGTGGATAACAGCGCGTTTATTAATTGCTCCGTCAATGGCGAGGTTGGTTCCTCCATGCTTTCCACGTCGGATATTATTTCCGGCGGTTTTGTCAGTTACGCGATAGGCGTAAACACATTTGACCGCTGCGTTAACCGCTGCCTGCTCACAGTTGATCCCTCAATCAGCAGCGCCGTATTGGGCGGAATAGTCGGGAATCCGGCAGGCGGCTCATGTATCATAACGAATTGTCGCAATGAGGCTGATTTAGGCAGCGCGGCATTCAGTGGTAGTTTAGGAGGCATTATAGGCGAAACCGCGGCGGCAGAGCAGACTACCATTGATTGCGTGAACACCGGAAGGATCGACGCGAGCGTTTCGCAATTCAGCTTGTGCGGCGGCATAACTGGGAGACACTCAAACGAGAAGCTCATAATGCGTAACTGTGTCAATTACGGCGAGATAAACGCGCAGGCATTAGGAGGCGTCAGTGGCGTTGCCATGGGCTTGTATAACTGTGAGGTGAGCGGCTGCCGCAACACAGCGGCTGTCTCGCTTGCTTATGGCGGGGGCGTTCTAGGGAGTATAATAGTGAGCGGAGGAGACGCGTTGGTCGCTAGGTGCTCGAACAGCGGCCCAGTTAACTTGGCGCCCGGCGGAAATACCACGAATGGCGTCGGCGGCATAATTGGATCAGTCGACAACATAGGCTCAGCGACGGGGCGCGTAATTGAATGCCGTAACTTAGCAAGTTTGTCTATGGGCGCCAGCGATTATGGAATCGGTGGTATATGCGGCGTTGTAGGCTTAAGAAACGAGGTTGTGGACTGTGTGAATGAGCGGCAGGTAGAAGCGGGAGGCAATGTTGGGGGAATAGTCGGCCGCGCTAATGGATTGGTAAACAGTTATGACACCTCGGTTCGCGGGTGCGTCAACCGGGGCGCGGTTTATGGCGTTGGCGGCAACGTTGGCGGTATAGTTGGCAACGCCTCTGAAACCGTAATTATCAGCGAATGCCTTGCCTTGGGTACGGCAAGGAGCAACGAAGGCCCGGTTGGAGGCATCGTGGGTATAGTGAACTATAGATGCGACATTGGCGGCAACATTGCCATGCAGTCCGCTGTTACGGTTGAGGACATAACGCTCGATGTGAGGGCGCGGACGCCCGGACGGGACTACATACACCGCGTCGTCGGCCGGGTGGTTAATACATTTCCATATAATAATTTCCTGCATGGCAACTACGCCAACCCTAACATGATCGTCACCGGAAGCAACGACCTGTTGGACGACGTGTACGACTACGACCATTTCCTAAACCCAAGCATGCAGGATCTGGACTACCCGGGCGTTGAGGTGCGGACGGATGATCCCAACTATGGCCTGAACCGCATGCAGGGCCAAAACCTCGAGCCATGCGCGTACGGACCCAACGCGTACAACTGCTTCCGCGCCATCTCGCCCAATAACGCTTGCGCGATGAACCAGTATGCCCGGTACCTGAAATGCGTTGGCTTCGGCGCGCCGAGGGGCGTTAAGGATATCGCCATGCTGTGGGATATGTATCTGGATTACATGTCGCCGTGTTGTTCACGCGGCGGCAAGGTTGTGCTGATCGGCGTATACCGCGCGGCCACCGTCCCCGCGGCTGGGATTACATATCAACTATACAGGGTATTGCCTGACGGTTCGCGCGAACCGGCGGGGCTGGGAGTGGCTGACAGCAACGGGGTGATTGAATTCGATAATTTACCTCCGGGCGAGTATGTCGCGCGGATAGTTAACACGGGCTCGGGCGTCCGCGATTACTCGATATACCGGATTACCGTTGATGGGAGATATCAAGTTACGGTCAGGGAGGAGCGGTTGGCTTAGGGGAAATATCCTAAAAAAACATGATTGGGGTGATCGCGTATGCCATCGACAATCCGGGTGTATGGCAGCTCGTACAGCGCGTTGAAGAGCGCGTTGCTTCAGGCGAACGGCACGGGCGCGACCGTTTGTCTCACGCGCGATGTGTTCATTGACGATACGGGCGGCTGGACGCCCGTTGACGTCGGCAGCGTCATACTGGACGGCGCGTGCCACAGCATCGGCAGCGCGGACGCCCCGCTGGTCAATCCCCTTTTCTCGAAGGGGGACGACGGCAAGTCGCCGGTAGAGGACATAGAGGTAAGGAACGTAAATCTAAGCGTAAACTTCTTTATCAAGATGGAGACTATCGGCGCGATCTGCCCGGTCGTCAGCAACGGCAGGTTTATCAACTGTTCGGTCGAAGGCGAGATCGTCGCGTGGATGCGGAAAAAGGTGGTGGTTAACATCGGCGGCTTAGTCGGCGAGGCGAGGGGCGATTGCCTGTTTGAGAGCTGCGTCAACCGCTGCGCGTTAACCAATGATCCGCACAATGAGGACGGCGCTCTGGGCGGCATAGCCGCCTGGATATCGGATGGATCCTGTTCCATAAAGCGCTGCCGCAACGAGGTGGATATAGAGGATGAGGCGCGTGATACCAGGGTGGGCGGCATGGCGGGCAAGTGCGACGCGGATACGCTGGTCGTCCTGGAATGCGTGAACGACGGGAAGCTCACCATGCCCTACGGGAGCGGCGGTCTCGCGGGCGGTATAGTGTCGGATATCACGGGCGATACCGCCTTGATATGCGGCTGCGTCAACACCGGCGAGATAACCGCGCAGGTAGGCGGCGGCGTGACATCCTCGCTCGACTGTTATAGCGGCGCGATGGTCCGCTGCTGCCGCAATACCGGTGATATCTCCTGCAAGGACGGCGCGGGCATCGCGGTGAACTTCACGGCTTCCGGCGGGGAGGCGACGATCATCCAGTGCGTTAACAGCGGCTCGATCACCGGGGTATACTACAATGCCAGCACGTATGAAACCGGAGGCATATGCGGGTTTGCCCAGGGCAGGAACGGCGGTACGGCCCGAATCTTGGAATGCCGCAACACGGCGGACATAGACGCTGACAATGACTCGCGATTGATCGGCGGAATATGCGGTTGGGCTTACTTGAAAACCGAGGTTGCTGACTGCGTTAACTCTGGCCAGGTCAAAGCCGGGAGCGAGGTTGGAGGCATAGTCGGGGTGGCTGGCGGGGATGAAAAGCGCGGCCGCCCGGCCGTTCGCAGGTGCGTTAACATGGGCGAGGTCCGAAGCGAAAAAACCTATGAGTCAGGGCCATCGGGCGGTGTAGGCGGCATAGTTGGCCTCGCGGCAAGATATGCCGCGGTAAACGACTGCCTGGCGTTTGGCTCGGTAACAAGCCTGATCGGAAAGGTTGGCGGGGTAATCGGGCAGCTCGGCGAAGACTGCGAGGTCAGCTTCAATATCGCGTTGGAGACGGAGGTCATAGCCTCGGTGTACGGAGCGTCCGGGGAGGCTGGCGTTCACCGCGTAGTCGGCCAGATCGACCATACGGCGGACGACACGCTTCTGTATAACAACTACGCCAACGCCAACATGAAGGTTATCGGCGACAATTCCCAGTTGGATAGCGTGTATGACTACGATCATTTCCTAAGTCCGGGCGAGCAGGATAAGGATTACGACGACGTCGAGATTCAAACGGACGATCCCAATTACGGCCTTAACCGCATGCACGGGGAGAACCTTGGCCAGTGCGATTACGGGGTAGGCGCGGACGCGTTCAACTGCGCGCATGCGGTATTGAGGCGCCCTGACCCGCGCGGGACGGATGGAACGGATGGGACAGATGGAACGGATTGCGCGCCGACGCGCTGCTGCCTCGATTGCTGTGACATCGGCTGCAGTGTTGTCATGGTTTGCGAATACCGCGCGTCCAACGTTCCGGTAGCCGGGGTTACATATGAACTGTACCGGGTATGGCCTGACGGTCCGAAGGCGCGTATAAGCCGCGCCATGACGAACGCCGACGGCGTGATGGCGTTCAACGGCCTGTCGCCGGGCGAGTATGTCGCGGAGATGGTTGACATGGATGGCACAGTCCGGGATTACTCGCTATATAGGATTGACGTGCGCAAGGATTGCCAGGTTTCGGTGAGGGAAGTCCAGTTTCTGGAGGATGTTTGTTAGGGAGGCGAGGCTTAAGCTCGAGAAGGAGCGTTGACGCGCCGGGATCTCCGCTTAGGGGAAGATGCCGCCGCAGTGTCTAAGGGGGGAGGCGGAGCCTGCTTGCGGCGGCAGGGCAGCCGCCTCCCCGTCAGCCCATCGTCCCCACGATCCTCCCGACCCACTTGGCAAACCCATCCCGCGCCCGTTCACCCGTCTCCATTACCTCCGCGTGGGTCAGCGGCCGCGGCAGTATCCCGGAAGCCATGTTCGTTATGCAGGAAATCCCCAGCACGCGTATCCCGCTGTGCCGCGCCGCGATGATCTCCGGCACGGTGGACATCCCGACCGCGTCCGCGCCAAGAGTCCGAAGCATGCGTATCTCCGCCGGGGTCTCGTACGACGGTCCGGTCATCATCGCGTAAACGCCCGCGCGCGCGGTCACGCCAAGCGCAGCCGCGGCGTCCAGCGCGGTCCTGGCCAGCGACTCGTCCAGCGCCTTGGACATGTCGGGGAAGCGCGGCCCGAACTCATCGATATTCGCGCCGCGCAGCGGGTTCCAGCCCGTGAGGTTGATGAAGTCGGACAATACCATGAAGTCGCCGGGCTTGTATGACGTGTTCACGCCGCCAGCCGCGTTTGTCACGATCAGCGTCTTGACGCCCAGCCGCGCCATCACGCGGATCGGGAACGCCACTGTCAGGGCGTCGTGCCCCTCATAACAGTGGACGCGCCCGTTCATCACGTACAGCCGTCGCCCCGCGCATTCCCCGCCGACCCACTCTCCGGCGTGGCCAGGCGCGGTCGAGACGGGGAAGCCAGGGATATCCTTATACGGCAGGACGGAGCGGTCCTCAAGCGTCGCCGCGAACCCGCCCAGACCGGAGCCAGCTATGAGCGCGGCGTCCGCAAACCCGCATCCGCGCCGGATGGATTCAGCCGCGCGGTCAACCGTGGTGAGATCATATATTTCCATAAACAACTCCTGGTATAATGTACATGCCCTAGTTGATTGTCACCACGCGCGCGTCCTCGCCGGAGAGCAGGAAGCGCACATACTCGCCCAGCCGCGCGATGCATTCGCCGTTGGTCGGTTTGCCGCGCTTGGGATCGACCGAATACCCGAACATGCTCACCGCCGCGCTGAGCCGCCCGCTGGTCCACGTGTCCTCTATCGCGTGCCGGATGGAGCGCTCGACGCACGAGACCGACGTGCCGTACATATGCGCGAGCTTCGGGTACAGCTCGTTCATCATCCTGCGCGTCACCATGTGGTCCATCGACGCGATGGCTATCGCCTCGACCAAATACTGGTAACCTATCAGCTCGGGCGACATGTCCAAATACTCCAGCGCCTTCCGCGCGACCATGCGCCGCTGTTCCATGCCGGATTGCGCGACGTTCGGCGAATCCTTGAGCGACTCCGACAGCCACGCGATCAGCCGCGCCTCGTCCAGCGGCTTGGGGAACACCGCGTCGGCGCCCAGCGACCGCGCCTGCTCGCCATGGCTTGACGCCATGACCGAAATAACCGCTACGCGCGGATAACTAAGCAGCGACAGCTTGCCTATCCGTTCCAGCACCGCCAGCCCGTCCATGTCCCTGAGCGCCAGCGCCAGCAGCAGCACATCGACCTGAAGCGTCTCGACCGCTTCCAGCGTTTCCTTGCCGCTAGCGCTCACGCCCGCCACGTCGAACTGCCCGGACAGCCGGAGCATATCGGCCAAATGCCGCCCCTGCGCCTGATCGGATTCCGCGATCCAGACCCTTGTAACCCCGTCCATCATTATTCCTCCGATGAATTGCCTATCTTGAATAGAATTCGACGCTCGAATGTCGAATCCTGCCTTTGATTTCCATAATTCTATAAACCTTTTGTGGATCGCTTGGCTGCGGTCCGCGCGGCGCATGGCGTTCCCTCCTTTCACGGGCAGCGGGGGCTAGGGATCGACCCTAACCCCTATTCCCCTACGCCTTATCCCTATTCGTTGAATTATAGGTCGTCGGTCTGATCGAGCATCCACTCGATGAACAGGCCGTAGCCCTGAGTGGGGTCGTTGACGTAGACATGCGTCACCGCGCCGATGATGTGCCCGTCCTGGATTATGGGGCTGCCGCTCATGCCTTGGACGATCCCGCCGGTGCGCTCAAGCAGCTCTGGATCGGTGACGAGCAGCGTCATGCTCTTGGGCGCGGGTTCGGATTGATGGCTGACCTTAGTGATCTCAATCGCGTATTCCTTGACGCCCGTGTCGTCCAGCGTGGTAAGTATCGAGGCCGGGCCGACACGCGCGGTGGCTTGGCTGCCAACGGGCAGGCCCTTGGGGTACAGCGGGTTCACGATCGCGATGTCGCTGGAGCCGCTTACGCCGAAGTCGTTGTTGCGCCGGATGTCGCCGAACTGGTTCATCTCATCCTTGTCAAATGAGCCGCGAAGCTCTCCCGGCTGCCCCCTTTGGCCCTTTTGAATATCCACTATCCGGGAGAACAGCACCCGTCCCTGGCGAACGGTCAGGTTCGTTCCGGTATCCGCGTCGGTTATCGCGTGGCCCAGCGCGGCATACATGCGGGTCGCGGGGTCATAAAACGATAGCGTGCCTACGCCGGCGGTGCTGTCCCGCACCCATATGCCCAGCCGGTAGGTGCCGTCCAGCCGGTCCAGCGCGGGGCGGATCGTCGCCCGCATCGGCTGTTCCTTGCGCAGGAAGCGCACCTCCACATCGCGCCCGGCGGCGGCGTTCACCCGCGCGGTCAGGTCTACCGCGCTGAGGACGGGCTGGTCGTCCACGGATTGGATCAGGTCGCCAGGCCTCAGCCCCGCCGCGACTGCCGGACTGCCGCCCTGGGCGCCGCCTATCTCGGATGTGCCCACCACGAGCACGCCGTTCGTGAACAGCGCCACGCCGATCGCCAACCCGCCAGGCATTATCACCCGCTCGGGCTGGACCTTTATGTCCATCGCCTTGAGCGTCATGCCCAGGAATGAGAAGTTCAGCTTAGCGCTGCCCTCCGACTCCGCTTGAATCCGGACGGACTGGGCGCGTTCCAGCGTCTCGTCAGTGGATGAGAGCGCCAGCACCGCGCCGTCGTCGGCGCCATCGTCTAGGTTGACGGCCATGGGCAGCCCCAGGTTCAGTTCGTGGGACTGGCCCTGGCGCAGCGTCAGCTCCGTCGGCAGGTCGCGGATCGCCCGCGCCTGGGGTGAATAGTTCAGCGCCAGCGCCAGCACGCTCAGCAGTACGCCTATACCCTGTCTACCGCGTTGAAACCTCATTTTGGTCATCCCTTCGCTTAGTTCCTTCGTCTTTAGTGTCGCGGTTTTGGGTTGTGATATGCTGTCAATGCTTGGGTGACTGGCAATACTTACTATTTAATCGCCTTGTTAATGGAATCAAACTCGTCCCGGACCTCGCCGGATGGCCCGCCCTCCAGCTGCTTCTCGCGCAGCGCGGCGATGCGGTCCGTGATGGCTGGGTCGTTCGTGATCTTGACCGCGGCGACGGACGGCGCGACAGCGCGGACACTGCCGCTGATCACCCCGCTGATGCGAGTGGTCAGGTCGCCCTTGTAAGCGGTAACGAACTTCACGCCGGTCAGCGCCGTGTCGCCCAGCATGACAGTCACGCTGCTCTCAACCTCGCTGATCTGCGCGATCCGGGCGTCGCATTGCCCGGCCAGCGCCGCGCTTTCCTGATTGGAAAGCGTCGGCGCGGCGGGCGGTTCGGATGAGCTGGGCTGCGCGCCAGGGCTGGCCAGCGGGTTTAGCCCACCTGTAGCGCCGGGAAGCGCGGACGGGCTGGCGCTTGGCAGCGGGTTGAGCACCGCGGGCGACGGCGAGGGCGATCCGATAGGGGTCAGCTCGGTTGTGGATGTGCAAGCCGCCAGCAGGGTGATCAAGGCCAGGGCGAGCGCGGCGACGGCTGCCAGTTTGGTCAAGCGGTTAATGTTGCTGTTCTTCAAGACTTTTCGCCTCCTCAACGCTATTGTGCCCGCGTTGGGTGATTTTATTTTGAGAAGCGTTGTTTTTTAATGGGAAGGGTGGGTTCGGGCGCGGTGAAATTGCGCTAAGTGGGACATGCACGCGACGCGGGGCATTGCCATATTATAACCTGGGACAAATTGTTATAATCGCCGACAGACAGGATGATGGGTGTTGAACTCGCATGAAGGACCGTCAGGCCCGAAGGCTAGCCGCCGCGTCCGTTATATTCATATATACCTTGGTCAACACGCACTGCGCGGACGCCGGGGCCGCGGGCTTCCGCGTTCGCAAGCCCAACGGCGACACGCTGCCCGGCGCGGTGTCGTTTACCCCGCGCGCGCCCAGCGGTAAGGCAAGCTCCATCATCAATTTGGCAAAGACGAGCAGCGAGGACGGCCGGCTTGTTTCAATGTTTCCGCGTTACGCGCAAAGCGAGGTTTACGACATGCTGCGCGAAGGCACGCCCGGGCACGCGGTGACGCTGAGGGGGTATGTGGCGTTCAAGGTGACGGGGTACGCCAAGAGTGTAGGCAGTGTGGTAATGCGGGTGGAGGTGGGGGCGGCGGTATCCAGCGCGTACCGTTACGCGGCGGCGCTGGCGGTTATTTATCCGGACGGGAGCGTAGACTGGCACACGATGGCCGCGAAGGTTTACTCGTCGGAGACGTTAGCCGTGACGCTAGGCAGCGCGTTATGCGCGGCGTTGAGCAAGGAGGGGAGAACAGGGGTGATGCTGATAATTGGGGAGTCTTACAGGTGGTGGTGAGTCATGGAGGAACAATCCACCCTGGCCACGAGGGTCCAGCGTCACGCTGGTCAGGGGGTCAAGGGGGGTGAAACCCCCTTGCGGGGTGTGGGGCGGAGCCCCACGTCCCCCGGTCGAAACCAACAAACCTTAGCCCCGCAGGGCATAAACTAACTTAATGGGCTTCGCCCTTTACGTGGGGTTAGGTACGCTGGGGCGCCGCCCCAGACCCCGCAAGGGGGTTTCACCCCCCTTGACCCCCTGACCAGCGTGACGCTGGACCCTCGTGGCCAGGGTGGATTGTTCCTCCAGGATTGTGCCAAAGGGGGCGGCGTTTTCACGCGCCCCCTTTGTTCCGCTTGCGCTCCCGCGCTAGCGTTTATCATCGGATCAGTCGCAGGTCGCCCTTTTCAGGCAGTTGTCACAGACGATGTTCTGCTCCAGCACCTGTGTCTTTACCTGCCGCATCGCCGGCGTCGATACCGGGATTGTCTGCTCAGCCGCTACATACTCCTCCACTATCGGCGCGGAGGCGCACGCTGGGCATACAGGCTCCTCTACCACGACGTACCGCTGCGCCCGCCGGCGCTGGATCGCCGTGCGGCGCTTTACGATCTTGGGCTTTTGCACTACGGAATAGGAATACTGGTACTGGCTGAACGGCCATTTCCCGCATTTATACGCCTGGATGAGCTTCTTAATCCCCCAGACTATCAGGATAGCCAGCAGTACCGCGGCCAGCGTGATTAGGATCACTATCAGAACATCCGGAATGGTAACAGACATGCAATTCCCTCCGGTTTACATAATAAGTGTGGAAGGCTTCCTGTCTGTCGGCTTTGGACGTGTCCGCCCGTAATAAACTATGCAAACCACACCCATACGTGAATGTTATTTTATACCTTACCCGCCCTGCTCACCCCGCCGCGCCGCCTCGCATACTATTAACCGGGAATATGCCGCGCGGCTGGAGGTTGAACCATATGGCGGAATTGCCTGTCCTTGATAATACATACATAACCTTGAGGAACGCCCTTACCACGGCGGGCGACGGCGACACCGTGCGGCTTACCCAGGACATCACGGACTTCACGGGCTATGGCCCTATTCAGCTTACCGCAACAGGCGTGACGCTCGAGGGCGACGACCATAACATTGGAATATACGACCTCAACAGCGGCGTGGAGATCAGCCTCCCCGGGCCATTACTGGGCGCCATCAACGGCGCAACCCCTGTCCAAGGCCTGACTGTCCGCGACCTTAACGTTTACTTCGGCCTGCCTCAAAGCATCGTTTACTCCGCTGATGGCCTCGCGGCCCGCGCTTACCCTAACACCGACGTTACGCAAGGCGGCTACGAAGCCCCGCTGGTATGCTACGGCGCGTTGGCGACCAATGGCGTCGGCTGCTCGTTCCACAACGTGAAGGTCGACGGCCACCTTAACCTTTTCTATGAGCAGGGCGACATAATAGCAGCCCCCGGCAAGGAGATATACGCCGGGGCCATCGTGGGATACCTTACCGGCGATTGCGAGTTCACCAACTGCCATGTCGGGCGGCGGGATATCAGCCTTTATGTCGCTATAGACGGCGTGACGGACCCGACCAACCTGGATGTGTTTACGGCGGTGGGCGGCCTGCTTGGGCAGTACGAGGGGACCTCGCTGCTGATGCGAGGGTGCAGTATTGAAACCGGGGCTGAGAAGAACGAAAGCGATATGGATCTGCTGGGATACGAGCGTGTCGGCGGGATAGTAGGCTGCGCGTACGGCATGGGCGGCAGCGGCTGTCTGATAGAGGATTGCCTCGACGCCGCGTACGTCAGCGCGGTATGGCGGGTCGTCGGCGGCATAGCGGGCTGCGCGGTCGATACCATCATCGCGGAATGCCGCGTGGACAGGATCTTTGACTACGGTGGCGGTGCCTCCGCCACATCGATAGTTGGCATTGGCGTCAACGGCAGCCACTCGATATTGGAATATGGCGATACAGGCTACTGGGTCTGCCAGGGCGGGGTTGTAGGCTCGGCCAGGGACAGCCAGGTGGTCAGGTGCCGCGTGGGTAACTGCGTTTTGGGCAGGCCCTTTGATGTAAACGGCGATGTCGAAACCCCCGCGTATGGCCAGGGGGGTATAGTCGGGAGTCTGGAGAGCACGGCGGGCGGATTATATGACGCCAGCGCGCTCAACTGTGTCTTTGACGCCACTATGTACCTGAGCGAGTATTGGAGTTACATAGGCGGTATAGCAGGCTGGGCGGGCGGCGTTAAGGGCAGTCCGGCAGTTATAGCGTATAACATATCCCGGGCATATATATCGAGCACGGAGTACAGAGGTTCCTCTTTCGGCGGTATCGTTGGCGGCGCGGAGGGCAGTTTCCATGTTGACTATAACCGCGTGTGCAGGCCGGATGATGGGGGCGGATCATCCTATTCCGTTACCTTTGGCGACAAGATCGGCGGCGTTGTGGGCGAAGTCCGCGTCAGGGGCGACGGTACCGACGGCGCCATGACCATCTCGAACAACTCGATCTACATAGGCGCTATAATATCCAAGGAGCAAGATCCCGACGTCGGCGACGAGCTGTTGAAGCGCGCGCACCGCATCGTGGGTTACATACCGCCCGAGGTCGAGCTTTACGCCGACGGCGCGTCGCTGCTGCTGCGGAACAATTATTCGGATAGCCGCACGGCGATTCGCGCGGACAACACGCGATACGACGACGGGAGCGTGTATTATGAATACGAGTTGGACAGATACACGGGCGACCAGGGGAGGATGTATGGCGACTATAATGGTAATAATGTTGCGATTGCCGACATCGAGGACTGCTACACGGGCCAGTGCGTAGACCCGCAGGACGATCCCGCATACGGCGCGAACAGGGCCAACGGCGAGAACATCCCCAGGCTATGCCAGTCGGAGGAAAAACGCGAGGATTGCGACTCGTGCGCCGCCGCCAGCCTGTGCGGGGGCAGTGGTCAGCCCCCCGGGACCGAGCCGCTGGCGGCTGTGTCCGCCAGCGCGGCCGGGTTCCCCTGTTCCTGTTCCGATGGCATGATGAATGTCGTCCAGGGCGTGATAGACAGCATGGCCGCCATGCAGGACGCGCTCAACTGCTACCTGAACCCCGGCGCGTGCGGCGCGACTGGCGCGACGTTCGGGCGGGGATTCGATTGCCAGCTGGACTACCCGTTGGATTCCGGCGATCCTGTCGCGTGGAACGAGGCCATCGCCCCAAACCTTACCCGCGCGTCCAGCATCGGCGACTCGATCCAGCGCGGCGTATGCTGCGTGATGAACTATGTCGAGTGCTGCGCTTGCGCCACGCCCATCGACCCGAATAAAGGCCGCGACGTATGCCTGTCGGCACACAGCAGGGAGGGCAGCGATCCCAGGCCCGGCGTATCATATACCCTTACCCTTGCCGGTTCCGACCCGCCCGTCGCCTATACGAGGACGGCGGGCGAGGACGGCGGGATGGTGTTCCAGGACCTGCCGCCCGGCACATACCATGTCACCAACGGCGGCGTGGGTTATCCCGATTTCCATACATACGACCTGGTAGTCCTGCCCAGCGGGAGCGTCAGCCTGATCCAGACCTCGCCGGAGGACCTGCCATTCCGTGTGTTCTGCTATTAGATTTGAGCGGAGGCGGAGGCATATGGCGAATATCGATTTCAACCAAAGCGGAACCGAGGGGTTCCAGGACCTGATGTTAGCGCTGCTCGCTCTGGGAGAAGGCGATACCCTTACCATATATAACAGCGTGACGGACTGGACGAATTACGATCCAACCGTTTATGACTCTTACTGCGCCGTTGCGGATCCGCCACTGTGGTGTACCGTTAGTCTGCCATACTCTGTAACGATACAGGGACTGCCGGACGTGTCGCCGCGCGTCGCTATCGGCTCGCCGACCTCGCCGTTGAACGGGGCGCTTTGTAGTGATATCTATAACATCACATTCAAGGATCTGGATGTATATACGAAAGACGCCCCGCTGGTAGGTGGAGCTACCAACATGATAATAAAGAATGTGGACATATATGTTAACGCGCAGGTGGATGGAGATGGAACAATCGACGCGTGCAGAGAGTATTTCGGGGCGGTGGCGTGTTCTGTCAGTGACTATTTATATGCGGATAACTGCAATGCGCGCGGAGCGATAACCGTCGTTGACGAAGGCATGTGGGCTGTCGGCGGCTTGTTCGGGAAATTATATGACTGCTCCGGCGAGATCGTAAACTGCGGGAACTACGCGGATATCACCAGCGGCAATTTAAACGCCCGCTATCTATCGCTGGGCGGCATTGTGGGTAATGGCGAATGGGGAACCAGTGTTAACTTTCCATTCACTTTCGACCATTGCTCAAACGCGGGCGGCATTACCAAATCCCGTTCCATCTGCACTGGGGGCGCAGGCGACGCAGTCGGCGGAATAGTGGGCATTACGATTCTTGGAGGCGGAACCCAGGTAACCTACGTAACTTTCTGTGAAAACACGGGAAGTCTGACGGGATCTTACGGGGTCGCGGGCATAGTCGGCGTGTTTGCCACCGGGGAAGGCATTGGCAATATCGTCGTCAGCGATTGCGTGAACCGGGGCAGGATATCGGGCGAGTTCGGCGTGGGCGGCATAGTTGGCTCCTACATGTGGGAAGACGGCGAATACAGGAAACAAAATGTGGGTTATTGCGAGAATACAGGGCATATATCCGGCGCTTACCGCGTAGGCGGCATCGTCGGAAACGCCTCATGGTATAATATTTACCAATGCGTAAACCGTAACACGGTCGAAACAGTGAGCGCGTACCTGTTTCCGAGCGTTTGCGGTTATAACGACGATCTGCGCGAGGATTATCCATTCTTGCTTTGGCTGGGCGCTGGCGGCATAGCGGGATGCGCCACGGACTGCTACATCGCCGACTGCCTGAATACAGGGCTGACGCAGGGGCTGAGCGATTATGGTTACGGTACGGGCGGCATCGTGGGCATCGCGTATAGCCTGTATGGTGACTTAGGCCCGGAGGAGGGCTATGAGTCCGACAGGCCGAACAACACCATACTGCGGTGCGTCAACAACGGCAAGGTTCGTTACGGCGGCTGGGTCGGCGGCATAGCTGGCTGCGCGTTCGGGCTTCCCGGCACGTATGGCAGGCCGTTCACCGTCAAGGATTGCGTTAACCGCGGCTATGTCCGCGGGCTTATGGAAGGCGCGGGCGGCATCGTCGGATACGCGCTGGGCGAGGTTTGGGTCACGGGCTGCCGCGTCTGCGCCAGCGCGGGGTTTGTCACGGCGGGCGACTTCGCGGGCGGCGTCGTCGGCATGGTCGTCTATGACCAGACAGTAGCGGACGCGTTTAAGGCAGATAGATACGGCAGTAACGAAGGCAATGTCCATCGGGTCCAGGTATCATATAACATGGTAAACCTTAACCAGGTCAGCGCGGTCTACATGGGCGGGGGTATGGGGTTGGGCGTCCACCGCATAGTGGGCATTGTCGAGCCGCTGATGCCCGAGCCCGACCAAGGCCAGGACGAAACCTACGGCATCCAGCTGTGGCAGAACTCCGCCAACCCCGGCATGCTGCTCACCGGGGATAACACACAGTTGCTCTCCTATGACACGGATGAGGGCCACCCGCTCACCGACGACATGGTATATAACAACAGCGCGGTGAAGCCCGGCGATCCCAGCCTCGGCGCGTATAGACAGAACGGGGAGGACATAGCCTGCCAGGAGGGAGCGCTCAACGACTGCGCGTTCTGCGCCCAGATAGGCATATGTCCCGCCGGCGACGAGGCCGCGGAGGAACTGAACGGCGGCGACGCGTGCGAGGACGGCGATTATCCATGCAACCCCGACTTCATGGAGGAGATATCGGTCGTGCTGGACGCGATCGGGCGGATGAGGCTCACCGACGCGCGGTACCTGCTGGCGCAGCGGGCTCGGAACCAACTGACCGGCGGAGCGGGATACTCCCCGTCCATCGGCGCGACGATCCCTCCTGACCCGATGGACACCATTACCGAGACGGAGAGGGCGCTGGCGCGCGGGCAATGCTGTGCCGCGCGGTTCCTGCAATGCTGCTGCGAGAACCCTCCGCCGCTGCCATGCGTGCTGTGTATGCAGGGCCTCGACTCGATAACCGGGCTGCCGATGGTCAACGGCGATCCCGGCGTTGGCCCGACCATAGGCGGCGTATACGAGATGATCAACCTTGCCAACGGCGATGTCCAGTACGCGGAAGCCGACGGGAACGCCATCGCGCGGTTCAAGATTCCCGGGCCAGGCGAGTATGAGGTGACCATGGTCACGTCCGCGCCGGGGTTCGCGATCGATCCCGCGGTATATCTGGCGCGTGTCGGCGATCCATGCGAGATTACCGTGACCGTCAAGCCCGTCGCGTGAGCGGGCGAGGGGCCGCCCGTTGCGTGAGCGAGGCGAGGAGCCGTCAAGCCCGACGACGAAGGAACGCTGGACATTCACGCTGATATGTGGTAAAATGGTTTATTATGCAGGGACGCTGTGGCGGCGTCCCGCTATATATAAACCAGGAGGACAAGATGCCGCAATATCCTAAGAACAACGACGTCCTGAATACCACGAACCGGGGCAATCCCGCCGAATCCGGGCTGTGCACGCTGTGCCGCGCCGACTGTAGGGGCATGTGCGAGACGTGGGTCTCGTCGTTCCGTGGCCGCAAGATGCTCTACCCGCGCGACTTCGGCTCGATCACGGCGGGTTCGGGCAACACCAACGCGACAGGGGTATGCTACAACGCGCTGCGCGTCCAGGGGTACAACTACGGCGCGACGGGCCTTCCCGATGGGCTAACGAGCGAAGCGGACGACTGCGTGTTCACGAACGTCTCGCTGGCCTCGTCGTTCGGCAAGGCGAGGAAGACGCCAAGCCGCCTGCCGATCATGACGGGCGCGTTAGGCTCGACGTTCATCGCGGAGAAGTACTGGGAGTCGTTCGCGGTAGGCGCGGCGCTGGCGGGGTTCCCGATCGTCATAGGCGAGAACGTCGTCGGCGTGGACAGGCGCTCGATACTAAGGGACGGGCGGATCGAGTCCTCGCCCGAACTGGAGCGGCGAGTTGACACATACCTGCGCTACTTCGACGGCCAGGGCGCGGTCATCGTCCAGATGAACGTGGAGGACACCCGCAACGGCGTAGCGGAGTACATCATCGACAAATACGGCGACAAGGTAATCATCGAGCTGAAATGGGGGCAGGGCGCGAAGGACATAGGCGGCGAGATACAGGTGACAAGCCTTGAGTACGCGCGGTTCCTGAAGGAGCGCGGGTATATCGTCGATCCCGATCCGACAAGTCCGCAGGCGCGGGAGGCGTTCGCTAGCGGGGCGGTCAAGTCGTTCGCGAGGCACAGCCGCCTGGGGTATACGAACCGCGAGAGCTGGCAGGCCGTCCGCGAGGATTTCATGGACGAGGTGTCGTACCTGCGCGGGCTGGGCTTTGACAGGATCACGCTAAAGACCGGGTCATACGGCATGGAGGCGCTGGCGATGGCGGTCAAGTTCGCGACGGATGCGAAGCTGGACCTGCTGACGGTGGACGGGTCCGGTGGCGGCACGGGGATGAGCCCATGGAACATGATGGAGACGTGGGGAGTGCCGTCGGTGTTATTGCACGCGAAGGCGTACGAGTACGCGAGGATACTGGCCGATAAGGGGCAGGACGTGGTTGACATGGCGTTCGCCGGGGGGCTGGCGCGTGAGGATCACATATTCAAGGCGCTGGCGTTGGGCGCTCCGTTCGTGAAGCTGGCGTGCATGGGGCGGGCGCTGATGATACCGGGGTTTGTAGGATCGAACGTGGAGGGGGCGCTGTATCCGGAACGCCGCGCGAAGGTGAGCGGGGGATGGGACGCGCTGCCCAAGCATGTGGCGGAAGCGTTCGGCGGCAAGCCTGAGGAGATGTTCGCGGGTTACTATGACGCGCAAAAGAAGGTCGGGGCAGAAGGGATGAAGGAGATACCGCTGGGCGCGGTAGCGGTGTGGACGCTTGCGGATAAGCTGGCCGCCGGGACGCAGCAGTTGATGGCGGGGGCGCGGAGGTTCAGCGTAGGCGCGATCCGGCGCGAGGATATCTTCGCCGCGAACCGCGAGACGGCAAGGGAGACAGGGATAGACTTCATCACCGAAGCCGGAGACGCGGCGGTGCGCGAGATCCTAGGGGCGTAGGGGAAGGTTCCTCCATGTATTGGCAAGCAAGCGCAAATCCTGGAGGAACTACATACCCTGGCCACGAGGGTCCAGCGTCACGCTGGTCAGGGGGTCAAGGGGGGTGAACCCCCCTTGCGGGGTCTGGGGCAGCGCCCCAGCGTCCAGCGTCCCCAACTCCGCGTAAAGGGCG
>JAISWI010000091.1 GCA_031270865.1 Oscillospiraceae bacterium | reverse complement strand
TGGTCGGGCCGGTGATGGCCTCCATCGTCAGGAAGTCGCGCCCGGTGATGTTCACCGTGCCGGACTGGTAGCGGATGCCGTCGCCCTTGGCCATGTTGTCGGCCTCGGCCACGTCCGCGACCTGCGCCGCGCGGCTGATCTCAAGGCCGGGCAGGTGGTATGTCTGGCCCCGAAACCCCCAGCCGAGCGCGTCCCGCGTCCAATCCGCCAGACCCTGGACGCGGTACTTGACGTACAGTTCCGCCAGCTTGTCGTTGTAATCCTCGTAGATTCGGCTGACCAGGCCGCCGTCGTTGTCGAAGGAGAAGAATTCGGTGACGGAGGTTCCCATGAAGCCGCTGGAGATATACTTGCTGGCGGCCACAATGGGCAGGACGCCTTTGTAAGCGTAGTCGTCCGCCACGTCGTCCAGCATGGTGGACGCCCAGTAGCTCGACGCGCTGGAGGCCTCGATGGAATCCTCGAAGATGTAACCGGGGTTTGCCTTCATCAACTCCAGCAATTCCGGCTCGCTGGCAAGCATCCCCTCCCAGAAGTCGGTTAGCGCCTTGGTGCCCGCCTCGTTGAAGTAGTTGGTGACGAACACGCCGTTACGCATGATTCGCCCGCCGGATATGCTCTGGCCTGTTCCGCGCTCGAACGTGGATATAATTACCCAGTCGCCGGGCTGGATCTCCTCGCCGTCGTTCAGGCCGTCCAGCGAGACGTTGGTCAAGTCCGCGCTGTACTGGTCCTGCCAGTCGGCCATGCGCTTGCGGTTAAGCTCCGCGTCCAGCTTGCCGTTGCCGGAGACCCATGGCCCGTCGGATTCCGGGCCGAAGAACTCGACGATGGCGTCATAATCCCAGCCGTACGCGTCGGCTGTCGCCTTATCCGGCACGCCAGCCGCGTACCCGCCTTCATCGGCGGCGGTCACGCTGTCCAGCGGCTGGAGTGAGGCGAAGTCGAACACAATCCGCGGCTTGGTCTCCGGTTCCGTCGGTTCGGCAGGCTCGGCTTGCGTAGCCCCGGGCATACCTGGGAAGCCCGACGCCGCGGCCACGGGCACCTGCTTGATCTCTGAAACCTTCGCGATCGCCGCCGACACAAACGTATCCGTAAACAGGAAGTGGTCATACGCCGACCTGCCGCCGAACCCACCGGCGGGGCCGTCGGTCTTCCGCGCGGGCAGCGTCAGGTCTAGCTTGCCGTCCGCGATTCCTGCCGCCGTGACCTTGGTCACGCTGTAGGTTAATTCCTTGTTCGCCGCCTCATCGTTGGGATCGATGGTGTTCAGGGTGGGCGGCCAGTGCGCCGTGATGGTCATGTCGACCTGGAATCCGCCCGGCACCTTCGCGGCGGCCTTCAATACCTTCACGAGCAGCTTGGCCCAGTTGGTCGTGCCCCAGCCGTATTCCTTACCCCCGGCGTTATCGTAACTAACGCCGTCCGCAAGCATGGCAACCTCCACGCCGCCAAAACCCTTGTCCGCCAGCTCAAGTATCTGTTTCTCGATAACGTCGTCCTCGTCCGCGCCGGCGGCGGCGTCCGGGAACCACATACGCGCCATGGGCTTGGCGTTCTCGTCGGGGTTCTTAAAATACTGGATGACGGCGCCGCCGGGCGCGTCGGAGGCTAAAACAGTCAAAGTCATGGCTTGCGTTACCAGCGCCACTGCGCATATAATAGATACGAGCGCGGCTCGTCCAGTACGGTGTTTCATGTTACGTCCCTTTCATGTTCGCCTGTATATGGCGAGAGCGTCTCACCGGAACCGCCGCGCGTACCATGCGCGGCGGTTCCTTATCGTTTTACAGGATGTCTACCCACGCGTCCACCGTCTCGACGGTGAAGGCGTTCAGCTTATTCAGGTAGGAAATGGTGCCGTCGGTAGGCGCAAGCTCGCCCGCCTCGTTGAGCGCGGTCGACTGCTCGATGTTCAGCGTGCCCACGCCCGGAACCTCGTACGATTCGCCCGACGCGCCGGTGATATCGCCGTTGACCAGCGCGACCGCCGCGTAAGCCGCCGCGTAACCCAGCTCGATCGGGTTCCAAAGGAACGTAGCGTCGCATACGCCGGCCTTGATGTATTCCGCCATGTCGCTGGCCAGAGTCAGGCCGGTCACCTTGATGGACTTGCCCTCGTCCAGCACGCACTTGGCGACTGCGGGAGCCCCGGCGGTCGTCGGCGTGATGATCCCCTTCAGGTCGGGATACAGGTTGATCAGGCCCAGCGTCTCGTCGTAGGACTTGGTGTACTCATCATCGCCGTACACCGTGCCGACATACTCGATGTTCGCGTAGGCCGAGTCGCCCTTGAGCGCTTCCTCGATGAAGCTGATCCAAAGGTTCTGGTTCGGCGCGGTCGCCATGGCCGACACGATGGCCAGCTGGCCTTCCCCGCCGATGGATTCGGAGATGGATTCCAGCAGCTGCAGGGCTATCGCCTTGGAGCTTGCCGGCTCGACGTCCAGGTCGCGGCCTTCCGCGGCTACGGGAGCGTCCCACGAGACGACCTTGATCCCGGCGGCCTTGGCTTCCTGCAGCGTGGCTACCAGCGCGTCCGCGTCGTTGGCGGATACCGCGATGGCGTCAACGCCCTGGTTGATGTAGTTCTCGATGATGCGGATCTGGCCGTCGGAAGAGCCGTCGTCCGGACCATCATGCTGGAACGTGAAGCCCAGCTCCTCTGCGGCTTTCTCAAACCCCGTCACCGCCGCTTGGAAGTACGCGTTGCCGGATTGCTTGTACACTACGCCGATAAGGAGTCCGTCGCCGGGCCTCTCCTCCGCGAGCGCGGCGGTCACGCCGAACACCAGCATGACTGCCAGGACCAGGGATAGCGCGCGTTTCATGGAATACCCTCCTTTTTGTTATGGTTCCCGTAGTTTCCGTGGACGCCATGGTTTCCCCATGGGTTATATCGAGCCGGACGTCAGCGCCCGGCTGGATACGTTGGCTTGGGCGCGGCGCTTGCGCAGCCGCAGCGCGTCGCCGGCCGCCGTCAACAGGTTGGGCAGCAGGGTAGAGACTATCAGGATCACGCCGACCGACAGGTTAACCATGCTGTCCGCGAACCCGTACAGCGTGCCCAGCCCGATCTTCATCACCCCGAATATCACCAGCGACAGGACCACCCCGGGCACGCTCCCCCTGCCGCCAGAGGTGGAGAATCCGCCCAGCACCGCGGCGGCTATCGCGTACATCTCATAGCCCATCATAGCGTCAGCGCGGATGGAACTGCTAGTAGCCCCAACAAAGAACACCCCGGTAACCGCGCCCGTCAGCCCGCACAGCGCGAACAGCCGGAACTTGACACGGTCAGCGCGGATACCGCTGTAAAGCGTAGCCTTCGGGTTCGTGCCCAGCGCGAATACCCGCCGCCCGCCCGCCGTGCCATGCACCCATACCGCGTAACACGCCGCCGCCGCGAGGAACGCTATCAGCATCACGGGCAGGCTGACGTCCCCGATCTGGACCGTGTTGTAAAGCCGCTTGAGCAGGTCGAAGGCCGCGTCGTTCTTGAATGTGAGCGTCTTGCCGCCCAGCAGAAGGTAGGCAACGCCGCGATAAAACAACTGCGTGGCCAGCGTGATGATCATCGCGAAAAGCTCCTTGAAGCGCGTGACCAGCCACCCGTTCACAGCGCCGCACAGCCAGCCGGTCAGCAGGCACACGGCCAGCGACAACGCCAGCGATAATCCCCCCGGTATGCCCGCGCCCGTTAAGGCCTGGTAGACCACGCCCAGCGCGGCCACCGACAGAGCGGCCGACGCGCCCGTGGAGATGTCTATGTCGCCCATAGCGAGTATCAGCATGATCCCCAGCGTCATGAAGCTGTAGAGCATGTACGGGCGCAAGCCCTTTATCACGACCGCGGGGTTGAATACATCCTTCTTGGCCAGCCCCGCAACCTGCCGCGCCGCGTCCTGACGGTCGAATACCGCGCACATGACGACCAGCGCGGCAATGAGCATGGTCTCCCAGCGCAGCAGGCCTCCAGCGGATCGCGCAAGGCGTTTCATCATGTCACACGCGCCTCCCCAGCAGCTCGCGGCGGCGGGCAAACCGCCGAAGCCCCGCGTTGAGCAGTATCGCCGCCAGCAGCAGCAGTCCCTTCACGAATTCGGTGATCATAGAGTTGCCAACGTTAAGTTGCGGTATCGCGCTGTTGATCATCGCGATCATCAACGCGCCGATCACCACGCCCGTTATCTTGCCATAACCACCAGTGACGGCCACGCCGCCCAGCACGCACGCCGCGATAACATACATCTCGTCCCCGGAAGCGGTGGTCTTCTCAACAGAGTTGTAGTAGCCCAGCCACATGACGCCAGCAAGCCCGGAGGCCGCGCCGCAGATAGCGTGCGCCAGCGTCTTTATGCCGCCGGTGTGTACCCCGCGCACCAGCGCGGCCGATTCGTTAGAGCCAACCGCGTAGACACGCCGCCCGATACGAGTGAAGCGCAGGAACAGGCCGGTTAAGAGCGTAACCACGACCGCGAACCATACCAGGTAAGGCAATCCAAGCCGGTAATGGTCAAGGAAGAATACCTTGAACGAGTCGGTAAGGTTGATACGAGCGATCTTGTTAAGGCCAAGCAGCCAGTCCATAGGGATCATCGCGCGGGTGACGTAGCCCATGCCAAGGGTTACGATGATCGGAAGGACTCTGCCGTACGCGACTAAGACGCCGTTAAGAGCGCCGATAGCCCCGCCGATCGCTATGCCAGTCAGGACCATCCCGATAGTAGAGACGATGTAGCCGTCACGCATCAGCATACCAGCGACAGCGCCCGAGAACGCCAGCGTGGACGCGACAGAGATGTCGATCGACCCGATGAGCAGCACCGGCAGCATACCAGCGGCCATCACCATGTTGATAGAGCCGCCTTTGAGGATGTTCATATAATTGTTTCGGAGGTATCCCGGTACGCGAAGGCTCACGCCTGTCAGCAGCGCGAGCAGTACGCCCAGCAGGAGTATCTCCCGGCGTCTGG
This sequence comes from Oscillospiraceae bacterium, assembly GCA_031270865.1. Taxonomy (GTDB): domain Bacteria; phylum Bacillota; class Clostridia; order Christensenellales; family Aristaeellaceae; genus BNUH01. Next base: position 19,429 of record JAISWI010000091.1, on the reverse strand, counting down.
CCAGCATGGACACAACGCCGGACGGCGCGCGCCGACTGGAGGCCACGGTTTCGGTTTGAATCTCGCCCATTGCCTTACCTCCCCGGATACTTACATGGAGGAACAAACTACCCTGGCCACGAGGGTCCAGCGTCACGCTGGTCCCTCGTGGCCAGGGTAGTTTGTTCCTCCATGCTACTTCTCTAGAGGCATTGCCGCCTCCAGCACGCGGCTTTGGGTTAACCCCTCCGCGTCAAACTCGGCGGACACGCGCCCCTCGCGCATCACATAAACCCGGTCGCTCATATTGATAACCTCCGGCATCTCCGAGGATATCATCAATATCCCAATCCCCTTGCCCGCCAACTCCGACATTATCTCATAAATAGCGGCCTTGCTCCCCACATCCACACCCTTGGTCGGCTCATCCAGTATAAGTATCCTCAACTCCGTCGCCAACAGCTTAGCCACTACCACCTTCTGCTGATTCCCCCCGGATAACGCCTGCGCCGCCGTCTCCACGTCATTCGCCTTAATCGCCAGCTGCTCCCTCAATCCCCGCGCCGCCGTCCGCTCCATGCCATCCGACAGGAACGCTCCCCTCGCGTACCTATCCAACGACGGCAGCGTTATATTCCTTTTGATCGACCACGGCAGCAATAACCCCTCCGCCTGCCTGTCCTCCGGCAGCAACCCTACCCCCAACCGCATCGCCTGATTCGGCGAACCAATCTCCACCGCCTTACCATCTACATAGACCGTCCCTTCATCCGGCCTCTCCGCCCCGAACAGCGACTGCGCTACTTCCGTCCTCCCCGCGCCTACCAACCCAGTCAACCCTACAATCTCCCCTGCCCTAACCCTCAAGCTCACATCCCTGAAGAAACCGGCGCGGCTCAACCCCTCGCACCTCAGCAGCTCCTTACCCACCGCCGCCTTCACTTTCGGATAAAACTGGTCTATCGGGCGGTTTACCATATACCCTACCAACGCCGTGGCGTCCACTTCCCCAATCGGCCATGTCCCTACGTACCCTCCATCCCTTAGCACGGTCACCCTATCCGCCAGCCCGAATATATCCTCAAACCTGTGTGAAATCAGTATAATAGCCACGCCCCTGTCCCTTAACCCCCTGGCGATGGCGTACAACTCCTCGCTCTCGCGTTTAGACAACGCGGCTGTTGGCTCATCCATTATGAGTATCCTGGCGTTCTGTGAGAGCGCCTTGGCGATCTCTACCAGCTGCTGCCTTGCCACGGACAGCGAACCCACCGGATCGGCCGGGTTAATATCCGCGCCTATTGAGTCCAGCAGCTTCCTGGCCTCCCGGTTCGCCTTTCGCCAGTTGATGAACGGCCCCGCCATGAACTCATGCCCGATGAAGATATTCTCAGCCACGGACAGATCAGGATACGACGCGGCGTGCTGGTGGATCGCGGCGACCCCTAAACGCTGCGCTGTTACCGGATCGCGCATAGCCACCTTGCGCCCATCCAGCAGTATCTCGCCGCTGTCGGGCTGGTGCACGCCTGCCAGCGCTTTTATAAATGTGGACTTACCCGCGCCGTTCTCCCCAACCAGCGCGTGTATCTCGCCGGCGTTAAGGTCGAACCGCACGTCGTCCAGCGCCTTCACGCCGGGGAATATCTTCGTGATGCGCCGCATCTCCAGGAGCGTCCCCGCCACAGCATTCACCCCCGCTTCAATTATACGGCAAATACGTCCAAGGTAAATGCCTCAAACGCAAACGCCTGTGCCTAAAATGAAAAAACCGCCCGCTTAAGCGGCGGCTTGCCAGTCAGAACAATCCTTTCCAGACCATTATGTTGGTCTTATCGTACATCTGCGGGTTACCCAGCACGATCTCGGTCCCGCCGTCCTCGCTTTCGGTTACCGCTTTCACGCCCAGTGTCCCGGCGGAGACAACCTCCCCCAGCGCCCCGGTACAGCTGCCGCTGGCCAGCGCGTCGATGGTATACGCCGCCAGATACCCTACGCTGGACGGGTTCCACAGGTACATCCATGGGCACGCGCCGTCTATGATGTAGTCGGCCATCTCGGACGGCAGACCCAAACCCGTCACCAACACCCTTGAGCCAGCGGCCTTGACCACCTCGGCGGCCGCGCGGATGCCCACTACCGTCGGCGCGATGATCAGTTTCAGGTCGGGATACCCCTCCAGCAGCCCTTCGGCCCGCGCAGCGCTGGCGCCGTACTCATCCAGCCCGTAGGAGACGCTTACCAATTCCATGCCGCTGTATTTTTCGGGGTACGCGCCCAGCTCATACTCCATCCACCGTACCCAACTGGCCTGGTTGGGCATGGCTGGCGTGGTGGACAGTATCGCGAACTGGCCCTCGCCGCCGATCATCGACGCCCCGGCCTGTATCAGCGCGCGCCCGATGACCTCCGGCGACGCCTGTTGGATGTGGACGATCCGCCGCTGCGGGTCGACCATTGAATCCAGCGAGACTATGGGCGCGCCCGCGTCGATTGCCTTGCTGAGCGCGTCGGCCAGCGCCGCCTGGTCGTTGGCGGCGACGGCGATAGCGTCCACCCCCTGTTCCAGCAGGGCGAGGACGCATTCGGCTTGGTCCGGCATGCCGTCCTTGCCCGGGCCAGTCCAGACCGCCTCGACGCCCAGCTCGTCGCAGGCTTTCTTGAAGCCCTCATACATCCGGATCATGTAGGGATTCTCGATATCCTTGACCACGATGGCGTACTGCGCGGACGCCGGGCCAGCCGCCGCCAGCGTCAACGCCAGCAGCGCGGCGGATACAGCCCTTCCATTCTTCATATTATACGCCCTTTCCGTCAGAATGTCTATGATAAATAACTGGTAGGCCGCATGCCCTCCATCTTTTTGAACGCGCGTGAAAAGTGGTGTTGGTTCTTAAATCCGACTCGGTCCGACACTTCCTTAACGAGAATGCCGGGGTTTTCCCGCATGAGGCGCTTGGCCTCGTCCATGCGCGTCATCGACAGATACTCCGATGGCGACATTTTGTACTTCCTGCGGAACAAAACGCTGATATAACTGGGGACATATCCAAACGTTTTAGCCAATGTCTGGTTGGTTATGGAATCGGTATATCTCTCGCGCAGGTATTTGGCGATATCGTCCGCGACGTCCGGATTCTTCGCGCCGCCTGGCAATATTTCCTCAAGCGGGGGCGGCAGCGCGGCCAGCGCTTCCTCAAGCGCCTTGAGCGAGGGCGATGTCGACGCCGCCTCGACCATTACGCCGCGGTATTGCCTGGACGCGCGGCGGACCGCCTTGTCGGGATGTTTCTCCAGCGCGGCGGCCGCCTCGATGAACAGCCGGGCGACGCGCCGCTGTGTCCAGCCCTCGGACTCCATGATATGGAACAGCTCGCGCCTGAACGGGCTGGCGGTCCCGATCTTGCCGCTGGAGAGCAGGTCCGCCAGCTTCGCGGACAGCGCGGAGTCGTCGGGTTCCGGGCAGTCGGCCGCGCCGCTGGCCGCGCCGCTTGGTTTTACGCACATAAACATACTGTGCCCGACGCGCATGCGCCTGCCCAACTCGCCGCGAAGCAGCCTAACGGACGCGTTTACCCCGCTCAGCGGGATCGCCTCGGACACGTACGCGCAGCTTACGGGCACGTCCGTCCTATCCACGACCAGCTCATGCAGGCGCTCCAGCCACGGCTCGAACCGCTCCTCGCCGGTCTGGAAGAACATGATCCGCTCGACGGGAGTGCTGCCCATGAATTCCCACTTGAACGCCGCGAAGCCGGGCGCGGCCTGCTCCGCCAGCGTTTCAAGCGAGACGCTCGACCACGCGTCCGCGCCGGGGAACATCTCCGCGTCGTCGCCAAATGGCATGCCGCCCGCGCAGAACAGGCACACGCCCAGCCTCGCGCCGTCGGCTGTCCGGGCGGACGCGCCGGGCGACGCGCCGCTGATGTGCGCGGCGAGGCTGTTTGAGAGGCGCTCACGGCTCATGGACAGGTACCGCGCTTTCACGCGGGCGAGCAGGCCGCGCATCGTTTCCGTTGAAACGGGTTTGAGCAGGTAGTCGAGGCTTCGGGCGCGTATCGCCCGCGCCATGTAGTCGTAATCCTGGAACCCGGAGAGCACGACGACGACGCAGTCCGGGTACCGCGCGCTAACCTCCTCCATCAGCCTCGCGCCGTCCATTACGGGCATGCGGATGTCGGTAAGCAACACGTCGACGTGGACGGTTTCCATGACGCGCAGGGCCTCGCGCCCGTTGAGCGCGGAGCCAACCACGCGAAACAGCGCGTCGGTCTGCTCGACCATGGCCGCGACGCGTCGCAGCGTGGGCGGCTCATCCTCCGCGACCAGCACGTTTATCACAGGATAACCCCCTCAATCTCGATGGCCAGCCCGCCCTCGGCGCGGTTCTGGACGCGGTGGCTAACCGGCCCGCCGTGCATAAGCCTGAGGCGCAGGAGCGTGTTTATCAAACCCATGCCGCCGATTTGAAGCTCGTGGTAGTTGCCGGCGACGTCGCCGCTGTAGCGCTTGACGCGTTCCTCCAGCTCGGTGATCCCGGCCCGCGACATGCCCGTCCCGTTATCCTCCACGCGTATCCTCCAGAATCCTTTGTCCGCGCTGGCGCAAACGCGTATAAACCATGGCGGCTCATTGGTAAATCCGTGGACAAAGCAGTTCTCCGCCAAGGGCTGGACGGACAGGCGCGGCAGCCTTAGCCCGTCCACGCCCTCGCCTACGGCGATCTCATAGGAGAACAGGTCCTCGTAGCGCTGTTTCATCAAATCCATGTAGTTCCGCGCGTGGTTCAGCTCGTCGGCCAGCGGGACGGTCTCATGCCCGACATCCGAGATATAGCGGAGCATTTCGGACAGCTTCACGCACATGGAGACCGTGCGCTCGTCGCCCATGGACTCGCTTGAGGCGATGATCACCGAGAGCATGTTGTACAGAAAGTGGGGGTTCACCTGCGCTTGCAAGGCCCGCAGGTATGCCTGCATCTCCACGCCGACCGCGCGGTCGAGCCGGGTCAGCATGCCCCGGAACGCGTCGTCCAGCGCGATCAGTTCCTTGCTGGCGTGGAGCTGGGTTTGCCGGGGCAGCGTCATGTTGCCCAGGCCTATCCGGGAGATGTTGGCGGACAGGCGGGCCAGCGGCGCGGATATGCGGCTGGCCGTGACGTTTACGATTATGAGCAGCAGCGCCAGCAGCGCAAGGCATCCCAGCGCCATGATCCAATATGTGTTCAGGTATGGCGCGGCCAGCGCGGACGCGGGCAGAACGCGGATGAACAGCCAGTCGCATTGCTCCAGCGCGAAGGCCATGAGTATGACGTCCCGGCCGTCGACGCGGCGCGTGGTCTGGATGGCCGCCGCCTGTCCGCCCGAAAGGTTGTTCAGCGATGCCGGAAGGCTGGCCATGACGGATTCTATCTGGGCGTCCGGCATCGTGGAGTAGACCAGTCCGGGCGAGCCGGGATCGAATATATCCAGCAATAAGCTGGAACCGTCGGGCGAATCCGACCAAAACGGCATGTCGGATATGGCGTTTATGCCCATTTGTACGGATACCAGGCCGTAGGGCTGCGACTCCGTGGTATAGGCGATGGCCTCGTTGATGTACAGCAGCGAGGCGTCGGGGTTATCCGACCACACGTCGTTGTAAGGACCCTCGGTCACGGCGGACTTCGACGCGCGGGTGATCTTATCGGTGAGCGCGTCTATCCGCGCGGTATCGCTGAGCGTTTCGCGAACGGCCGCCTTGGTTTCATACAATTTACCTGTGCTTAGGTAGTCTCCGTAGCGGTTGAACAGGCTGATGCGCTCTATCGCGGAGACCGGGGGCAGCGCGTCCTCGATGATGCTGCTCAAATGGATCGCGTCCAGCAGGTTTTCGTCGAAGTAGTTCTCGCCGGGGGCGTTGCCCGGGCCGTCCAGGGAGATGAAAACGTTGAGAATGTTCATGTTTGTGGCGGCCCGCATGGAGATCAACCGCGCGGAGTACATGATCGACTCGATCTGGTCCACGTCCTTGAGGAATATCTCGCGCTGGCGGGCAAGCTCGGCCTGGCGGTTATGCGACGCGGTGTAAAGGATTATGAGCGCGGCGAACAGCGCGACCACGGTTGAGGTGATCACCGCGAAGGCCGTGAACAGGCGGTTCTTGAATGTGGAGGATCTCATCGGCGGCTCCTTGGGAGGGTTATGCATAATTAACGCTTGCGGACGGGTTGTTCTTCCGTGGATTGGTGAATTTGTATCGGGCTGGTATTGTGTGTTTGGGCAATAAGTGTTATAATCCTGCCAGCTGAAAGGTTGTGTTACGGGGAGGGCGCGGTATATTTATTAATAACCACATAATCAAACGATGCCTAATACAAACATACCCTGTCTGTGGAATATTTATTTGACCACAGCGACCATTAAAGTTATGATGAGTTCGTGAACAGCGGATTCTGTATAATAGAGCGCGGCAATACTGAAATAACCCGCCGCTGTCCCCAGCGCGATATCATGGGCGCTGCCGGTCTTCAGACCAAACAATTTTACCCATTTTTCGGCATGATTCAATCTTCGACATTGACCGGATTGCCCGCGACGGGCATGTAGTCGGACGTATCCGGCAGGATTGCCTTGCTCCCCGTAACCGCGCCAGTCAGCGCGGCGGGATCATCCACCGACGGTTCAGGATCAGGCGGGTTGGTTGGCGCCGAGAGTGTTATCGTAATATTAAATTGTTCTATTAATAACAATTGAAACGGTAATTGAGTATTATGTTGCCAGATCTATACTTACATCAAAATTGTTCCACGCGGTGGTGATAATTTTCATTAATATGTATGTCGGCAATTATATGATGAGTCATCCGCATGATGTCTATTCTATTATAAGTGTCGCGATAATCCGCGGCTCACTATTTCTTTTTAGAATATTAAACATCTGTTATAAAAACACCAGCCACGTAACATCAAAGAGCATACTGATTATATTTCTAGTAATATACTTATATCCAAGAGATAATAATGGACGTAAATGATTTTCTGTACTGATAATATAATACTAAACGCTAAAGCGAAGAAACCTACCCGCCGACCTGAGCCTGAACCGCTTCGACCGTCGGTTCAAGCTCATCCCCCCGCATGTCGGCCCCCTAAATCCCCGCCCGCTCCCGGATATACCTGCGCGCCATGACCGCGTACTCGAACGGGTTCGCTTTCGCGGGATCCTGCTCCGCTTCGACCACAACCCACCCCTCGTACCCGCTTTCGTCCAGCGCGTCGAATATCGGCCCGAAATCCACGTCGCCGTCGCCGGGCACGGTGAACACGCCGCGGCGCACAGCCGTGAGGAAACTCCAGCCCTCGCGTATCGCCTGTTCGCGCGCGCTAAGGCGCGCGTCCTTGAGATGTACATGCTTGACGCGACCCGCGTACCTCTTCAGGATGGGAAGCGGATCAATCCCGGCGAACGTGAGATGCCCGGAGTCGAACAGCAGGTACACCAGCTCCGGGTCGACCGCGCCCATCAGCCGATCGATCTCCGCCTCGGTCTGTACGCCCGTGCCCATGTGGTGGTGGATCGTCAGCGTCATGCCGACGTCGCGCGCTAGCCGACCCATCTCGTTGAATCCGCGCGTAACGAGTTCCCATTGTTCGTCAGTAAATACCGGTTTGTCGGAACCGAATATGTTCAGCGGCTTCCCTTGGATAGAATTGCCCTGCTCACTCGCTCCGACGACCTTCGCGCCCAGCGCGTTCAGGCGGTCGCGATGCTTTATGAAGCCGCGGATCGTCGCCTCGTACGGCTCAGCCGTGAACATGCTGGAGAACCACGCGTTGCACACGCGCAGCCCGCGAATGTCCAGCGCGCGTTTGAGCGCGGCCGGATCCTTCGGATACTTGCAGCCGATCTCGGTGCCCGCGAACCCCGCCAGCGCCATCTCACTGACGCACTGCTCAAACGTGTTCCCGCCGCCAAGCTCCGGCATGTCGTCGTTAGTCCAGCCGATCGGCGAGATCGCCAGCTTTACCTTGTCAGGATTGAGCATAAGCCATCCTCCCCTTAATAGTCGCGCGTCCTCGCGATCTCGGCCTCCATGCGGGCGTACGCTTCCCGCGCGCCCGGCTGGTCGGAGACCGCCGCGACGCCGACACGCCACCAGCTGTCAAATCCCGGAGTGAAACTGCCAGGGTTTACCTTGATATCGTACAGGACCGGCAGCGGCTGTGTCAGCGCGTCGGCCAGCGCGTAGCGCAGTTCCTCAACCGTTTTGATTGTATAAGTTTTAAGCCCGTATCCCGCCGCGCTCCGGGCGAAGTCGATCCGCATGACATCCCCATCCAATTCCCCGGTCGCGGGATCGCGCCGCCGGAACACCGTGCCGAACGTGCCGCTCCCCTGATTGTTCTGCAGGCTCTCGATGCAGCCCCAGCCGGAGTTATCGAACAGGCAGAAGTGGACGCGCAGCCCTTCCTGCAGCGCCGTCACCAGCTCGCTGTGCGCCATGAGGTACGTTCCGTCGCCGAATAGCGCGTAGACCTCGCGGTCAGGACACGCCAGCTTCACGCCTACCGCCCCGTTCGTCTCATACCCCATGTTGGAAAAACCATACTCCATATGGTACGTTCCGCTCTCGCCGCCGCGCCACAACCGCTGCATGTCTCCCGGCAGGCTGCCGCTGGAACCAACCACTATATCGCCTTTCGACATGAACCGATTTATCTCGCCGAGAGCGCGGGTCTGCGCCAGCCCGCCCACGTCGTCCCGCCAGGTATAACTATCGGCGATTTCGTTCCACGCGGCGATCTCCCGCGCGACGTCGCCGCCCCAGCCGACGCGGTAATCCCCAAGCGTCCCAAGCAGCGCGTCGAGCGCCTCGCGCGCGTCGGCAATGATCGGCTCCGCGTCCATCTTCACCGCGTCAAACGCGCAGACGTTGATCGCCGCGACCTTCGCTTTCCCGGAGAAAAGCCACTTCGAGCACGTGGTGAAGTCGGACAGGCGAGTCCCCGCCGCCAGTATCAGGTCAGCCCGAGGCGCGATCCTGTTCGCCGCCTGGCCGCCCGTAACGCCTACGCCGCCTAGGTTCAGCGGATGGTCCCAGGGCAATACGCCCTTGCCCGCCTGCGTCTCGCAGAACGGAACGCCGTACGCCTCGCAGAACCTTATCGCCGCTTCGCCCGCCCCGCTGTAACGAACCCCGCCGCCCACGATCAGCAGCGGACGCTCCGACGCTCGTATAAGCTCCCCCAGCCTGCCCAGCTGCCCGCGCGAGATCGGCCGCCTGTCCATATGCCAGACGCGCTTTGTGAAGAATATCAAAGGGTAATCGTACGCCTCGCCCTCCACGTCCTGCGGCATTGACAGGCAGACCGCGCCCGTATCCGCCGGGTCGGTCAATACGCGCATGGCGTGGATTCCGGCGGTCATGAGCTGCTCGGGCCGCTGTATCCGGTCCCAATAGCGGCATACGCCCCGAAACGCGTCATTGACGGTCGTGGCGTAACTATCGAAGAACTCCGCTTGCTGCAGCGCGGGGTCGGGCTGGCGGCTGGCGAACGTGTCCCCCGGCAGCAGCAGCAGCGGGACGCGGTTCGCCGTCGCGCACCCGGCGGCGGTAACCATGTTCATCGCCCCCGGGCCGATGCTCGACACGCACGGGATGATCTCCCGGCGGTCCTTCTGCTTGGCGAACGCCATGGCCGCCAGCGCCATGTTCTGCTCGTTCTTCCCCTGCAGGAAGCGTATGCCGTGCCCGCCCTGGCTTAGCGCCTGCCCCACGCCCACCACGCATCCATGCCCGAACACGCCGAACAGGTTGTTGACGAACTTCGATTCCAGCCCGTCAAGCTCCACATACTGCGCGTCCAGGAACCTCACCAGCGCCTGCGCCATCGTCAGCCGAACGCGTTCCATCGCCCGCGCCTCCTTTCCCCCAAAACGTCGCGTCTTTATCCAGCGTCCACCGGTGCTCCGGCAGGAAAATCGGCGTGGTATAAGGATTCCCCGGCAGGTGCCGGATCGCCCATAGGTACCACAGCGCGTAGCCCGGCGCGGCGCAGTGCGGATGCGTCTGCCCTTCGCGGATGAACAGCGCGTCGTTGCGCCGGACCTTGTACACCCGCTCGCCCAGCTCCGCGTAGCCGAACCCGCCCTCCGGATTGGTTTTGTAATAATAAATTTCCGGCTGCGGGTGGTGGTGCGGCGGGTAGCTCGACCACTTTCCCGGAAAGCCGATCACCTCGCCCAGCACGAGACTGGCGTCCGGCGCGTTCGAATAGTCGAAGATCGTGCGGACGATACGCGTGGACGTCCCGCCCATCAGTCCCGCTCCGCGATACTCGTCCGGGGTATCACGCGGCAGATACAGCCGGGGCGGGAAGCCGCGCCCGTTCTCCGCGCGGACGACCGCCAGCTCGGTATCCTCCGCCAACGCTTCGATAGTGACGCCCACGCCGTCCGGCACGCGCAGCGCGTATGGCGGCGCGTCGAAGCAGCCGGCGCGTTCCACTTCCGCCGACTCGCCGTTCCATGTCAGCCGGACGCGCCCGTATACGAGCAGTATCGCTTTCTCCAGCGGCGGGGACTCGTCCAGGCGGCCTCCGCGCTTCAGCCGCGCGACCTCGAAGTCCATGCCCATATCGGATTGGGCGCCGTGTATGCCCGCGATCACGGTTACGCCGTACGGATGCCCGCCATTCGCGCGGCGGATCGCGCCGACGTCCTCGCCGCTCATGGCTTCCATATCTCGGCGCAGCGCGCGGGGCGGCGCTCGTCCAGCGAGAGTTTGGCTGCCTTGGCAGCGATCACCGGCAGCAGCGCGTCGTCAACGTTTACGGGAACCGGCTTGCCCGTCACGCACGCCTCGACGAACTGCCGCGCCTCCTCGGTGAACGAGGCCATGTACCGCTCAAGGAAGAAGTATCGCGGTTTGTCGGTAATAACGCCGGAACCGACGCTCAGGCTCACGCTGGTATCCGTGTCGTTCCCGCTGGCGGCCATGCCCTTCTCGCCGAAAACCTCCACGCGCTGGTCATACCCATACGCGGCGCGGCGGCTGTTGTCAATAACGCCCAACGCCCCGCTCTCAAATTTGAGCATTACGATGGCGGTATCCACGTCGCCAGCCCTGCCTATCGCCGGATCGACCAGCGACGCGCCCTGGGCGTATACCTCGACGATGGGGCTTCCGGCCTGGAAGCTTGCCATGTCGAAGTCGTGGATCATCATGTCGATGAACAGCCCGCCGCTGGACGCCGCGTACTCGGGGGAAGGCGGCGCTGGATCGCGCGAGGTGATCTTGACGATCTCCACTTTCCCGATCGCGCCGCCCGCTACCAGCCCGCGAACACGGGCGTGGTTATGGTCGAAGCGGCGGTTGAAACCAACCTGCAGCTGGACGCCCGCGCGTTCGGCCGCGTCCTTGACCGCGAGGATCTTCTCGATCGTCAGGTCGACAGGCTTCTCGCAGAAGATATGCTTGCCGACCCGCGCCGCCTCAATACAGACGCCGGCGTGGGTGTCCGTCGGCGAGCACACGAACACGGCGTCGATGGACCTGTCGCTGAGGATATCATCGTAATCCGCCGCCGCCGCCGGAATGCCAAGCTCCGCGGCGAGCGTCCGCGCCCGCTCGACCACGGGATCGCTGACCGCCGCGACACTCGCGCGCGGGATATTGTATGTGATGGATCGGGCATGCGCCGCGCCGATACGACCCGCGCCTATTACGCCAATCCTGAAATCCCCCATGGCAAACAACGCCTCCTCTTTGTAGAACCCGCGCGTAATCCGCGCGGCCAGCTTACCCGATTCTCGTCACTACGCGGCCTGCCTTATGCCTGTTCACGATAATGAACAACCTGATGTCGAGTATGCTGGGCATGTCCTGCGAACACGAGTGGCTGGCTACAAGTATCGCGGCGGACGCGCTGGCCATCTCCAGCGATTCCTCCATGGGCAGGCCTGTCAGCAAGCCGTTCAGGAACGCGGAGGCGTAGCCGTCGCCGCCGCCGAACCCCTTGATCGGCGTGACGGGGAACGGCTTCACCTCAAAGACGCCGCTCTCCGTGTACGCCCGCGACCCATCCTTGCCATGCTTGATGATCACGATCCTCGCGCCCATGCCGCGCCAGTAATCCGCGCTCGCGTCGTCCGTGCCGCCCAGTCCTAGCAGGCGTTCCATCCGGTCGAACTCATCGCGGGAGCCTAGTATCACCTGGCCGCGTTCCGCTGCCATCGACATGTATACCGCGGTCTCGTCCGCGCTCGCCCAACCGTAGGGGCGGTAGTCCGCGTCGAATATGACGGGCGTTCCGGCCAGCCGCGCCAGCGTCAGCGCCTTTAACGCCGCCTCGCGCGAGGGCGGGCGGGACAGCGCGGTCCCCGATATCAACAGGCACCGCGCCGAGGCGATGGCGCCCATATCGACCTCGTCGGTGTTGAGCGCGAGGTCCGCCGCGCCATCGCGCACCATCAGGATGCTTGACGACTCGGGCGAGAGCATCTCGGTGAACGTCAGGCCGATGTGCTCATGGGATCCCGCGCGGCGGACACGGTCGACCAATATACCCTCGTTCCTGAAGAAATCGACGACGAAGTCGCCGAACGCGTCGTCCGACACCTTCCCGATAAACGACACGCGCTGGTCGAGCCGCGCCAGCCCGACCGCGATATTGGCGGGCGAGCCGCCGAGATACCGTTTGAACGACATGGACTGGGACAGCGGTTTGTAGTAATCCACCGGGTTGAAGTCAACGGCGGCTCGCCCCAGTAAAACCGCGTCGACGCTTCGCGACTCCACGGACGGTATCCAGTCCATCACCATACTCTCCCCCAAACCGCCGGCTCAGCCCGCCCTAGCCGGTCAGCCTATATCGGTCACTTCACACGACACCCCGGCCTCCCGCAGCGCGTCCGCGTAAGCGTCGCCGGGCGCGGCGTCCGTTACGAGCGCGTGGAAATCCTGGATCTGCGCGTAGCTGAGCATGGCGGTTCGGCCCAGCTTATACGCGTCGATGAGCAGCACGCGCCGCTCGCTGCGCTCCATCGCGGCTTTCTTGATCTCATACTCCGGCGGCGAGGAGTTGGTCACGCCGCGCGTAAGCGACCAGCCCGTCGCCGCCATGAACGCGGTGCCGATGTTGTGGCGGCGCAGGAACCGCAGCGCGTCCAGCCCGGTGATGGAGCCTGTCGCCATCTGGAGTTGTCCAGGCAGCGCGATCACCGACAGGTTGGGATGCCGCAGCGCGAGCGTCATGCCGTGCAAGCTGTAGGTGACGATCGTCACGCCCCGCCTCTCGCTCAGCGCGGGGATGACATGCATCGTCGTGGTTCCGGAATCGATGAAGATGATGTCGCCGTCGCGCGCCATCTCCGCCGCCTTGCGCCCGATCGCTTGTTTGGATTCCTGCCGTTCCTCCAGCCGCGCGTCAAAGGGGCGCAGAAGGTCGTTCTTCCTGGCCTTCACGCCGCCGTAAACCTTCTCGACGGAACCCTTCTTCAACATCGCGGCGATATCGCGCCGGACCGTGGTCAGCGACATGCTGAACCGGTCGCGCAGCTCGTCTATCGAGACCGCCTCGCGCTGATGAATATAGCTCTCCATCCGGACCAACCGCGCTTCCTTCATCCAACAACCACCCGTCTATATTATACTACATTCCTTCCCCAATGTAAAGGCGCCTGGAGGATTTTAGAGCAGGTCCTGGGCATGTTTTGGCGGGGTTGGGGGTGATTTGGCAAGAACATTTCCCAAACCTGACACGGAATCAGCCCGCGCGTATTGACACGCCCGCTCCATTTGTTTATACTTTACATTAACCGTAGGTTTCGGATAATATTCAGGCTTCTCGGATGGAGTGACGCGCCACGCGAGCAATCAAGCCAACGCGTTTTCATACTCGCGCCAGACGGCTGGAGCTGTACAGCATGCTGCTGCCTCCGGCGGCGTTCCTTGTGTTGTTCTGTTATATACCCCTGGCGGGCAATATCGCGGCGTTCAAGGATTACAACATATTCGAGGGCCTTTGGGCGAGCCGGTGGGCAGGGTCGCGCCACTTCGCGGAAGCGTTCCGTTCCGTCGAGTTTCGTTACGCGCTTCGAAACACGCTCCTGCTTAACGCGGGCGACCTGCTGTTCTCGTTCCCCGCGCCTATACTGCTGGCGGTGACGCTGATGGAACTGCGCGGCTCAAAGCTTCGCAAGGCGACGCAGTTTATCCTATTCCTGCCCCATTTCTTTTCAATGGTTATCGTTGCCGGCATTGTCTATCAGGTGTTCTCCGGCACGGGGCTGATCAACGCGGCGCTGGCCGCGCTGGGCATACCGCGAGTGGGTTTTCTCGGAACGCCCGCGCTGTGGATGGTCGTCTACTGGGTTTCCGGCGTATGGAAGGGCACTGGCTACGGCATGATCATCTACCTCGCCGCCTTGACAGCCGTCGATCCCGCGCTCGGCGAGGCCGCGGCTATTGACGGGGCTGGACGCTGGAAGCGCGTCACGCGTATTACGCTTCCCGTGATACGCCCGACCATCGTTACGCTGCTCATTCTCAATCTGGGCGGGGTGTTGTCGATCGGCTTTGACAGGCCGTATCTCCTTGGCAACGTGCTGGTGAGCGATGTTTCCAACGTGATCAGCACGCATGTATACGCGGTTGGCATGCAAGCCGGGCGTTTCGATTTCGCGACCGCGATCGGCTTGTTCCAGTCCGCCGTGGGGATTGTTATGGTCGCGTGCGCGAACCTGTTCGCGCGAAGGCTTGGCGAAGAGGGAATCGTCTGATATGGTGGCGAATAAGCGCGGTGAGTCCGTCTTTCAGTTTTTTATGGGAGCGTTCTTCCTGTCTGTTTGCGCGTTATGCCTCGCCCCCGCCGTCCATCTGCTGGCAGTGTCGCTCAGCGGAAAGAACGCTGTCCTATCCGGGCGTATCGGGTTCATCCCGGTCGGTTTCACCCTGGACGCGTACAGGCGCGCTCTCGCGGACGGGGGATTCATATACTCGTTCGGATATTCACTCGCGCTGACATCCGGGTACACCCTTCTCGCCCTCATCCTCACATCCTTATGCGCGTACCCGCTCGCCCAGCGGGATCTTCCTGGCGCCCGGATTGTGAAAGCGTTGGTTGTATTCACCATTTACTTTACGCCGGGCATCATCCCCTCCTACCTGAACGCGCGTAACCTCGGGCTGCTTGACAGCGTGTGGGCGCTCGCGCTGCCCGGCGCTCTCAGCGCGTACAACGCCGTAATCCTGATCAACTTCTTCCGTAGCGTTGATCCCGCGCTGTTCGAAGCCGCGCGGATCGACGGCGCCGGGGAATACCTTACCCTCGCCGCCGTGGCCGTTCCGCTGGCCGCTCCCGCCCTCGCGACCATTGCTTTATTCTACGCCGTAAGCCGCTGGAACGGCGTGAGCGACGTACTGTTCTACGTGACGAACCCACGGCTGTATACGGTTCAGCTGAAACTCAAACAGATGACCGATATGGTGGTAATCAGCCAGCAGGAAGGCTCGGGCGCGGGGAACGACCTCGCGGCGGACAACATCAAGGCGGCGGCCGTCCTCTTTTCGATGCTGCCGATAGCGATCCTGTATCCATTCATACAGCGGCGCTTTACGCGCGGAATCCTACTCGGCGCGGTCAAAGGATAAATGGACTTCATCTGAACTTCATCTGTGAAGGAGGGCGTTTGTAAATGAAACGGAGAAACCCCGCGCGGCTGGCGGGCTTGGTCGTCGGGTTCACTCTCGCGGCCGCGCTTGCCGCCGCCGCCATGTACGCGTTATGGTACGTGAACGATTATTTGGGCCTGTACAACGCGACGGCGTTCAGTTTCAGGCTGGGCGAGGTTGTGTTCGTATTGTTCCTGCTCGCGCTGCTGTTTATTGGTCCGGCGCTTGCCGCGCGTCCGCTTCTTCCGCGGCGCAAGGCGTTGCCGCGACGGGTCCGCCTCGCGCTGGGCGGCGTGACGCTTTCGATCGGCGCGGCATGCGCGTTCATCATCCATGAAGGGTTCTTCAATGTGCTGTCCGACTTCCTGTACTATTGCGGAATCACGGGCGGCGCTGCCGAATACGGCAGGATCGCCCTGCAGGGCGTGATATCGCTCAGTTTGGCGGCTCCCGGCTTAATCATGCTGTTCAGGAAAAGCAAGCAAACGGTAAAGGAGGAATCCGCGTGAACAGGAAATACTGGGCGCTCTTTGCCTCAATCGCGCTCGCGGGCCTGATCCTGTCAGGCTGCTCGGGCGGCGGCGGTTCGGATAATGAAACGCTGAAGGTCATGGTATGGGATCGCGGCGGCGCGGCTCCGGGCACGACCGCTTCCGATAACGCTTCTACTAAATTCATACAGGAATCCGTCAAAGCCGATAAAGGGGTGGACGTAGTCTACGCTGCCGTGCCCCGCTCCGGCTCGGATGAGAAGCTGAATGTCATGGTGGCCGCGGGAACAGCGCCGGACGTCATTTTTACTTATACGCGGGCTATTCTCGACGTGTACGCTGAGCGCGGCGGCATCACGGATCTTAGCGCGTCGTTGGACCAGTACGGCGATATGATCAAGGCGCGGCTCGGCGACTTGCTGCCGTTGGCGAACATCGACGGCAAGCAGTACGCCGTTACGTCCCGGCGGTCCAACTCATTCGCGGCGCACACCGCGTTTATCCGCAAGGATTGGTTGGACGCGCTGGGCGAGCCTGTGCCATCGACCAAGGATGACCTGATACGCGTGTTGAAACTCTTCAAGGCGGAGGATCCGGGGCGTGTCGGCGACGGGCTTGTGCCGTGGGCGATGGGCGGCACGCGCGATTCGGATAAATACTACCTTAGCTTCGTGGCTTCCTATGGCGATTACTCGGAGGAAACGCTCGCTCTGTATCCCCAGTACCTCAAAGCGGTCAAGCCCGGCGCGAAGGACGGATATCTCGTCATGAACACGCTGTACAATGAAGGAGTCATCTCCAGCGATTTCGCGCTGGATACAAACGATGACAAATACCGTCAGGATATCATCAACGGCAAAGCGGGATTCTTCGTCGAGGATTCGCTGCGCCCATACGAGGGAGGATGGTTCGCCGCGCTGGCGGAGAATGTGCCGGGAGCGGAGTTTGTTGCCCTGAACGCGTTCGATGGCCCTGACGGCGTATATATGAATATGGGTGAATCCGCGCAGGGTTTGTATATCATGACCCCAAAGACAGCGCGGACAAAGACTGACGCCGCGATTAAGTACCTGGACTGGCTGGCAAACCCCGAGAACGCCATGAAAGTTATGTATACACCGGATTATACGCTCGACGAAACCGGAGTGCCAATTACGCGGCCGCAGGAAGAACTGCTCGCCGGAAAATACGCGGGTTCCCCGTCTGACCTGGCGATCGTCGGCGCCGCGTTCGATTTTCTGGATGAAAAGGCAAACGTGGTTCGCTCGTGGCGCAGGTTCAATCCATCCGGTTCCACGCTGTTCACCGACAGCTATCTCGACGGGCTGTATGACGCTGTGAACAAAAGCTTATATACTGATATACTGCCTGGCTCGACACTTCCGGCGCGTCGCGCCCATGAGGCGGCGCTTGCGACCGGCATACCCGAGCTAGCTTACCGCGTCATCGCGGCGCCTCCCGGACAGTTCGACAGCGTTTGGGACGCGGAGTATAAGAAACTCGTCGAAAACGGGTTGGATGAGGTCGTCGCGGAGAATAAGGCGTTCTACGACAGCCGGGACGCGAGGTAGTATCTATGGCAGGGGTTTCTATTTTGGACTCGACCGTCCTGTTTATACTGAACAAAGCCCTGTCAGCCGAACGCGCCGCCGATACCCCTCCCCTTACGGAGATCCGCGGGGACATCGCCGCGCTGGTCGACTGGCTGGATAACTATGCCCCTATGCCCAACAAGCCATCCGCGAAACGGACGGGCTTGTTGGCCGTTCTCGCGTCAACCGACGGCAGGCCTGGCTTCGCGCAGGTCCGCGCGTATCCAGCGTTCGAGCGATCGGGCGGCGGGTATACGCCAGCGCGCGACGGGCGTATCGAGTTCTGGCGGACCCAGACCAACGAGCATGGCCGCGCGGAACTAACGCTCCCGCTAGGCCAGCCAATCCTGGTGGAGGTGACGCGCGGCTGCCATGTCTCCACTGACGCGCGGGTGGTTGAGCTTCAACCGGATAGGCCCGCGGAGTTACGCGCTAGCCTAACGACGCTTGTCGATCTGCGCGGGCGCGGCATACTCTGCGGCGATATGCACCACCACTCCGTCTACTCCAGCCCCAAGTATGGGGGCACCGACCACGTTGCGGATACCGCCGCCGACGTGTATGGCTCAATGCGGGCGGCGGGCCTGGACTTCGGCGCGTTGAGCGACCATCATAACACGCTGAACCACGCGGAATGGAAGGGATTCGCGGGCGATGGGTTCACTCCAATTATTTCTAAAGAGATATCTACATCGAACGGACATGTGAACCAGCATGGGGCAGCGGAGGACGTAGTCTACCATATACCAAACGTGAGGGAACGAACGGATGACTACATGCTAGCCGAGCATAAACGCGTAGCGGCAAGGATTCGCGGGCTGGGCGGCTTCCCAGTGATAAACCATCCGAGAAGCTGGCAGGCGGCTATATCGTTCCCGGAGGCGTTCACGGATTCGCTAACGATCTTCGAGGGAATGGAGATCTGGAACGGCGCGACGCCATGTATTCCAGGCTTTCCGAACGACCTAGCGTTCCGGTTGTGGCGGGATAGGTTGGACCATGGAGTGTACGTTCCGGCGGTATGCGGCAGCGACACGCATAACATCAAGGCGAACGACTATCAGGCAATATCAGAAGCGCTGCGGTCGATTCGCGATAGGGGCGGGGCGGTTTACGGCGGCATGCCGGAGATGGAACGGCGTGGTTATGACTGGATCATTAAAGCGAGCGAGGCCGCGCTAAGATTGTATGAGGCGTGGGCGGAGGAATGCTTAGGTACTGGATGCGTAAGGAATATGGTATCGACCGACAAGGAGGACGCGGCGGGTATCCTGGACGCGATGCGCCGGGGGAGGAACGTACTGACGAACGGCCCGCTGATGTTCGTGAGGGTGGATGGAGTGGGGCCGGGAGGGAGGGTGTGTTTTGGGAAACTAGATGCCGTTCAGGTGGAGCTGTATTCGAAGAAGCCGCTGCGCGTACTGAAGCTGCTAGGACGCGGCGTTGAGCGCGATGTGCCGTTGGAAGCGCGGGGGACGCGATATGGGTTGATGGATTATTCCGTTAACATTGCGGAAGCGGGGTTGGGGGATTCGGATTACATCGTTATAGTTGCGGATGGTGGCGTTACCAATATGGCGATAGCGAATCCGGTCTTTGTCGATAAGTGTTAGGCATGGAGGAACAACCTACCCTGGCCACGAGGGTCCAGCGTCACGCTGGTCAGGGGGTCAAGGGGGGTGAAACCCCCTTGCGGGGTCTGGGGCAGCGCCC
>JAISWI010000037.1 GCA_031270865.1 Oscillospiraceae bacterium | reverse complement strand
GCAACTCGATCGGATTAAACAATAACGCCTTTAATATAAGTATTATAATTGCGGAACAACTTACCCTGGCCACGTGGGTCCAGCGTGACGCTGGACCCTCGTGGCCAGGGTAAGTTGTTCCTCCAGGATTAAGCCTTCCTCCGCGCGGCAAGCTTCAACCTCTGCTCACCGCTTAGGACGCGCTTGCGCATCCTGAGCGACTTGGGAGTGACCTCCACCAACTCGTCGTCCTCTATAAACTCCAAACACTCCTCCAGCGTAAGCGGCTTAACGCTTGTAAGCCGCAGCGACTCCTCCGCCGCCGACGAGTTCCTCGTATTGGTCACATGCTTCTTCTTGCACACGTTAACCGTTATATCGCCCGGCCTCGCGTTCACGCCCACGATCATCCCGGCGTACACTTGCGTCCCCGGCGTTACCAACAGCGTCCCCCGCTCCTGCGCCCCAAACAGCCCGTAGCTGGTCGCCTCCCCGTCTTCAAACGCGGTCAACACCCCTACCTGCCTGCGCGGTATATCGCCCTTCATCGGCTCATACCTCTCGAACACCGCGCTCATGATCCCCTCGCCCCTTGTGTCGGTCAAAAACTCATTCCTGTACCCAAACAATCCCCTTGACGGCACCAACAGCCTTAACCTCACCCTGTCGGTCCCGCTCATCGACTCCAATACCCCTCTCCTTCGGCCTAGCTTCTCTATGACCGCGCCCACGTACGCTGCCGGCACATCGGCCACTACCACCTCTACCGGCTCGCACACCACCCCGTCGATTTCCCTCGTTAGTATCTCCGGCTTCCCCACCTGGAACTCATATCCTTGCCGTCTCATTGTCTCTATCAATATAGAAAGATGCAGCTCGCCTCTTCCCGACACTTGGAACGTATCCGGCGATTCCGTGTCAACCACCCTTAGCGACACGTCGGTATTCAACTCCCGCATCAGCCTTGCCCTCAAATGCCTTGAGGTTACGAACTGCCCTTCCTTCCCGGCGAACGGGCTGTCGTTGACTGTAAAGGACATCCTTACCGTTGGTTCCCCTATCGTCACGAAGTGCAGCGGTTCCGGAGCCGCCGGATCGTTTACCGTATCGCCTATTGACAGATCGCTTATCCCGCACAACGCGCATATATCCCCTGCCGAAACGTTTTGGGCGGGGATCCGTTTCAGCCCGTCGAATGTAAACAACCCGGTCAACCTTATGGGCTGAGACACTCCGGCCTTACCGTATGTCGTCCTCACGACCGACATGCCGGCGCTCAACGAGCCTCTCTCGATCTTCCCGATCCCTATCCTGCCCACGTAATCATTATAATCTATCGTAGATATAAGCGCCTGCGCCGCCCCTTCCATATCGACGTCCGGCGCGGGCACGTACTTAACGATCGCTTCAAACAGCGGGCGCATGTCCTCGCCCTGTCCGTCCGGCTTATCGGTGGCTGTGCCGCGCCTGGCCGACGCGTACAGGAAGGGTGTATCCAGCTGCCGGGCGTCCGCGCCGCATTCTATCAGCAGGTCCAGCGTCTCGTCGACTACCTCGTCGACCCGCGCGTCAGGCCGATCCACTTTATTAATAACCACCTGAACGGGCAGGCTCAATCCCAGCGCCTTTACCAATACAAACCTTGTCTGGGGCATCGGCCCCTCAAACGCGTCGATCAGCAGCAGCACGCCGTCGGCCATCTTCAGCACGCGCTCCACCTCTCCTGAGAAATCGGCGTGGCCGGGCGTATCGATGATGTTGATCTTAGTGCCTTTATAGGTTATCGCTGTATTTTTAGCCAATATGGTTATACCGCGCTCACGTTCCAGGTCGTTGGAGTCCATGACGCGCTCGGCTACCTGCTGATTTTCCCTGAACGTCCCGGATTGTTTGAGCATCTCGTCGACCAGCGTGGTCTTGCCGTGGTCTACGTGGGCAATGATCGCGACGTTTCGAACATCGGACCGGAGCAAAGAAATTCCCCCTTTGTCAGAACAATGCTGCCGATTTAACTTATATAAGACGAGATCGCCTCGCCCCTGCGGGCGGTCTCGGATAATTCCAACCCCTTGTTGTTCTCCGTCGCCCAGCGTATCGACCATTCGTTCTTGAACAGCAGCGCCTCCCTGCCTTCGCGGTCGAGCGCGGGCGTCGTCGCGGATGTCAGGCGCATCTGGTCCAGCGGCGCGGGCCTCGCGTCCACCCACCTAACGAACCGGTAGTCCAGCGGCTCGCGGCGTATCTCGACGTTGTATTCCCCGTTGAGCCTGGCCTCCAGGACGTCGAACTGCAGCGCGCCCACCGCGCCGACTATATACTCCTCGCCGAACGCGTCCAGAGACTTGAATGTCTGGATCGCGCCCTCCTCGGCCAGCTGGGATATCCCCTTGACGAACTGCTTGCGCTTCATCGAGTCCAGCGCGGCCACCCTCGCGAAGAACTCCGGCGCGAACAGGGGTATACCCTCGTAGCGCATTCGCCGCCCGCTGCTGAGCGTGTCGCCCAGCCTGAACATGCCCGGGTCGAACAGCCCGATCACGTCGCCGGGGAACGCGGCGTCCACGGCCTCGCGCTCGTCGGCCATGAACTGCTGGGGCTGTTTCAGCGCGATCCGCTTATCCGAGCCGCTGTGCCAGACGGTCATGCCCTTCTCGAACACGCCTGAGCACACCCTTACGAACGCCAGCCTGTCCCGGTGCGCGGGGTTCATGTTCGCCTGAATCTTAAAGACGAAGCCTGTGAACGCCGGGTCGTCCGGGTCGATTACCCCGACGTCGGCCAGGCGCGGCTGGGGCGGCAGCGTTATCGACAGGAACGAGTCCAGCAGCGCCTGCACCCCGAAGTTGGTCAACGCGCTGCCGAAGAACATCGGCGTCAACGCGCCGCGCCTCACCGCGTCCAGGTCGAACTGGTCGCCGGCCTCGTCCAGCAGCGCGACCTCGTCCCTCAGCTTATCTATGTAGGATTGCGCGAGCGAACCTGGCAGCGCCGGATCATCCAGCCCGAACGCCACTGACGAGGCGCGGTCCCGGCCATGGGCCGACACCTGGAACAGCTCCACTATCCGCCCGTCGCGGTGGTATATCCCTTGGAAGTCGCCATCCGTGCCGATGGGCCAGTTGACCGGGCACGCGCGGATTCCTAGTATCTCCTCAAGCTCGGACATCAGCGAGAAGGGATCTTTGGCCGCGCGGTCCATCTTATTGACGAAGGTCACTATCGGGATCGACCGCAGGCGGCAGACCTTGAACAGCTTGACCGTCTGCGCCTCCACGCCCCTCGCGCCGTCCATCAGCATGATCGCGCTGTCAGTCGCGACCAGTACGCGGTAGGTATCCTCGGAGAAATCCTGGTGCCCGGGGGTATCCAGTATGTTCACCCGGTAACCGTCGTAGCCGAACCGCAGAGCGCTTGAGGTAACCGATATGCCGCGCCGCTTCTCGATCTCCATCCAGTCGCTGGCGGCGTGGCGCTCGGCGCGCCGCGCCTTGACCGAACCCGCCTGGCGGATCGCGCCGCCGTAGAGCAGCAGCTTCTCCGTGAGCGTGGTCTTTCCGGCGTCCGGGTGGGATATTATCGCGCACGCCCTTTGGCGGTCTATGATATCGCGCAGGCTCGGCATACGTACAGGCTCCCTTCCGCGTATAAACTCGCGAGATTCTATTATAGCATAAATGTCCTTTCCACGCAATACACCTGAAAAGTTTACACTGCCCCTAACCTGACTATGCTCAAATACAGCGCGGCCTATCCAGCGAATCCGCCATGCCGTTGTCCTCCAGCGTCCTCGCTCCGGCCTGGGTCAATTCCCCTTTGCGCAGTACGCCGCCCGGCGGGTAATCTATTGGGGCATAACTGGTTTCGCGGCTGTCTACGCAATACAGCCGGTCGGCGTACGCTTTGTTCCGTTCGCCCGACCGCGCTTCCCACGACCACGGGGTGTCAAACGGTTTCAGCAGGCGGCGCGGCGTTTCCTTGCGCCACACCCCGGCCTGCGTGAACTCGCTGTACTTGCCCGTGTCAAAGAGCTGGAAGAACGGCGGGTAGGGCGAGTTGCCGTACTTGCGCGCCGATATGGGTTTGAGTATGAACCCGCCCGCCGACGGATCGGCGTCCATCCAATCGAGGCAGCGCTCCACCATCGCCTGGTCGACGGGTTTATTCAGGAAGAAGTCGTCCAGCATGAACACCATGTACGGGGTATGGATGCTGTCCAGCATGCCCATAGTCAGCAATCCCCACGGCGCGTCCGTGCCCGGGCTGAACCAGCGCGGGCAGCGGATATCAAGGCCAGCCATGCGGAACGGCTTGCTCTCCGCGCCCAGCACGATCGGATACGGGCAGTCTGGCCAGTATTTCACGAACAATTCAAAGAACGGCTGCCACAGGTCGGAGTATTTGTCGCAGCTGGACACGTAGAGCGTACAGCGCGGGTCGGCCATGCGATCACATCCCGTCAAAGTTAGTTAGCATGGGTATGCGCGGCCCCTCCGCCGCCGTGGGGCGTCTCGCCCTAAGGGGGCGGCAAGGGGGTTGGAACGGCTTGGAGAGGTTACGAGGCATACCGCCCAGTAGGGTAACGCTTCCGTTTCCAATCTCACCGTGGCGGCGCGTCCACCCCCCTTGCCGCCCCCAGCCCTTGGCGCCCCAGCGGGAGACGCCTCCGCGAAGGCGGAGGGGGCTTCTCCCTTCGAAGCGGATAAGAGAGCGTCGCGGCATACCCGCGTTAGTTAGTATTTCTATATGCTGGCCGGCATATATTGGCAGCATGGACATATTGAATAACGTTGTCCTATTGATCCGGCGGACGCGGCCGACGACCGCGCCGATCGACGCCCGGACGAACATCTACACCGACCTGGGGTTCAACTCGCTGGCGTTCATGGAATTGCTCACGCGCGTCGAGGAGGAATACGGCTTCGAGTTCGCGATAACCGAAATGGAGCCGTGTCTGGTCGTCGGAGCGTTGGTAAGCGTGGTAAAGGAGAGGGCGCGGCATGATCAGGAACGCGTTGTTCAACAAGGATATCCGGGATAGGACGGCGATCATTGACAGCGGCGGCGGTATAACCACATACGGCGCGTTGGCGGACCGGGCGGCGGC
This sequence comes from Oscillospiraceae bacterium, assembly GCA_031270865.1. GTDB lineage: Bacteria > Bacillota > Clostridia > Christensenellales > Aristaeellaceae > BNUH01. The sequence goes on along the minus strand of JAISWI010000037.1, from coordinate 8,411 downwards.
GGTACGCTCACGGCTGCGCCTGCCGCCGGGATCGCATGCCGCGCTGCTGCTGCCCAACAACGCGGACTTCATCGCCGCGCTGTTCGGAGCGTTGGCCGACGGGCTGACCGTGTTCCCGCTGTCGGCCGCGTCCACGCGCCACGAGGTCGAGGCGATGATGGAACAGTCCGATACCTCTACCATCATAACCGATTACGGCTTCAAAAAATTGCTTGATGGTATAGAAAATTTACCAAATATCTTATATATGGAGGATATGCTAACGCGACCCGGTGAAATACCGAATCCGGTCAATGTCGAAGATTGCGAACCCTTGATTTTACTAGCTACTTCGGGTACGACAGGCAAGGCGAAGATTGTCACTCTCTCCGAGAGGAATGTCGAATCATGTGTGCTGGACTACCTGGAGAAGATGCCCCATGACAGGATAGGCACGGACATCCGGTACATACTAGGGCTGCCGTTCCCCACCGCGTACGGTATATTTATGCTTAGCGCGATCATCGTAAGGGGGTTCGCGCTCGCGCTCATGCCGGAGCCGTTCACGCTGGACGCGTTCTACCGGACGATCGAGGAGCGCAAGGCGACCAATTATGAGGGCGGCGCGTTGGCAATAACGCTGATGGCGCGGAACGTCGGGCGGGCGATCCCATACGACGTCACGTCGCTGAAGTACTACGCGTTCGGCGGGAGCGGCGTTTCGCGGGATATGCTGGTAGGGCTTAGCCGCGCGATGCCGTGGGCGGAGTTCTGGATGGGCTATGGCCTAACCGAGGCCGCGCCGCTGATTACACAGGCGCGGGGACATATTACCGAGGATAAGCTGGGCACGGTGGGGCTTCCGGCGCGTGATATGGAGCTAATGATAGAGTTTGAGGGGGAGCGGACCGCCGCGCCGTTCGTCCGGGGCGAGGTAGTGGTGAAGGCCCCTAACGTTATGTTAGGATATTATAAGAATGAGGCCGAGACCGCCAGGGTAATCCGCGACGGCTGGCTGCATACCGGCGACGCGGGCTGGCTGGACCGGGACGGATACCTCTACCTGTGCGGGCGGCTGCGCAACATCATACTGGTCCGGGGATTAACGGTGTATCCCGAGGAGGTGGAGGCCTGCGTAATGTCCAGCGGGCTGGCGGAGGATTGCGTGGTGTACGGCGAGCCGGACAGCTTCGGCAGCGAGCGCGTTTGCGCGGACGTCGTGCCGCGCGAGGACGCCGTCACCGCCGCGGCCGTGGAGGATTGGTGCGCGGAGCGGCTCGCGGATTTCAAGCGGCCGGAGCGTGTCACGCTGGCCGAGAGCGTCCGCAAGACCGCCAACGGCAAGACCGCGCGGGCATGATCAGCCCAGCCGGATCATGGTAAACCTCGTCAACTTCTACGGCCTGAACTGCTACTACGACGCGGTCATGAGCGCGGCGGATACGCTGGGCGTGGACTATACCGCCGCGTTCCACAACCTGTGGGCGGAGACGCGCTTCCGGTACGATCCGTTCAGGAAACGGTTTGTGTCGCGCTTCATGATGGACAGCCTGGACACGCTGGGCTGCCATCTGGAGAAATTGGAATGCAAGGGGCCGCCGGACGTCGAGCGGCATTTTTCATATATGGATGAGGGAGATTTGCTGGTCGTCGGTATGGACGCGTACTACGTGCCATGGAATCCTTATTTCGGTATATTCTTCGGGCCGCATTACTTTGTCGTGGAGTATTCCCGCGGCGGGATAATGCGGGCGTACGACCCGACATATGGTTTCGCCGACGAGACCATCCCGCGCGGATTGCTCGTCGAGCGTTCATGCCATGTAAACATTATGCGTCCCCGCGAGCGCGGGACGCTGGCCATCGATACCACGGCCGCGATAGCCGAGGCCGCCGCCGCGATCCCAGGCAGCCTCGCGCGGCTGATGGAGTGGCTGGACCGCGTGGAGGCTGGCGGCCAGAAGGGCGCGGGGCAGGCCGCGCGCTACGTGGAGTGCATGGTAAGCAACCGGAAGTTGTTCCGCCTCTACCTGGAGCGGCGCGAGCCGGGGGTCTTAGCCGCGCTGCCCGTCCTTGACGACGGCCTGTTTAAGCGGTGGGCCGCCATCAAGAACGGGCTGAACAAAGCCGCCGTGGTCCGGCGCAATCCCCGGCTGATGGGCGAGATTCGCGGATGCCTGGCCGAGGTTATGGCGCGGGAGGCGGAGGCGGCGAAGGGGTACCGGCAGGGCTAATTGTGGAATCCGCGAAGGCTGAAATCAAACGGAATGCCGTTATCCGCTAAAACCTTGACGCCAGGCTTATGCCACTTGCCGCGTATGAGCGAGCCTCCAGGCGGAATTTTCACGAACACTTCCGGATGGCAATACAGTTGAACGTTGGTCCATCTGAGGCTTCGGCGGCTGCCGTTCCTTTCCCAGAGCCACGGGTTTTCATTAGGCAGCATTGATTTGAGCAGCACGGACTTCCGCCATAACCCAGGCTGAGCGGTGACGCGATAAAGCGTCTTTTTTGTCAACAGGTTGTATGGCGGATACTTATTGGATGGCTCGACCTTTCCGCGTAAGGGGAAAAACCCGAACCGCCCAACCTTGGGATCCTTTTCTATCCAATCCAGGGTTACGCCTATCTCGCCCTGATCCACCGGAGCTTCCAACAGGAAGTCTTCCAGCATGAAGAACACGAACGGGCTTCGCGTGGATTGGACGGTCTTTATATTCAGCATACCCCAGGGGACCCGCTGTCCGGGTTTGAAGAATCTGGGACACTGGATGTTTAGTCCGGGGAAGCTGAACGTCTTTGTCTCCGATGCCAGCACGATGGGGTATGGGCAGTCCGGCCAGTATTTCTTGAACAGGATGAAGAACGGTTCCCATAAATCGGCATATTTGTCGCAGCTGGAGATATACAACACGCATCGTTCGTCCAAAGGTTTACCCTGCATAGGCGTCACACCAATCATAGAGATTAAACTATAACGGATAAGCTATTACTGCGGAATCTTTTTCTTTGTCATGGAGCTAGTGATATCATACATCGACAATACGTCGGCGCGGCTCAAACGTTGCTTTATCAGTTCCGGACGATTGTTATCCACATAGTACCTGTTTAATTTATCCGTTTCGGTATACGTGTAGCCATTATTAAGCAGTATATCCTGCCATACCGGGAATGTTTCACCCTTGCGTGTCACTAGATCACGGTTAGCCTCTATAACGAATATCCACGGCCTTAATACCTTGAAATCGATGCCCCTCAACACCTCTCCCTCATACCCCTCCACGTCAATCTTGCAGAAGTGGATGGGCTGGACCTCCAGGTCTATCGCCTCGCGCGCCAGCGCGGTCGTGTTCTTTACCGACACAGTATGCCTGGGCAGCCCGCGATTCTTACGCGCCATATCGGCTCTGAGGGTGGATAGCACGCCCGCGCGTCCCCACACATACAGCGTCTGCTTCTTTTCGGCGGAACCCGCGGCGGCGAGAATGTTGATGTCGCGGGGACGCGCGTCAACTAGCTTTTTGTGTTCTGTGGGCAGCGGTTCGACGTTAATGCCGCTCCAGCCCGCGTCGTAGAACATCTTCGTGACGGACAACATGTCCGGCTCATTAGCGCCTATATCCAGATAGAATCCATTGTCAACTTTATACAAATATTGCAATAATATGATGTCTTCTTCGAATTGCGCGTAAGAAATAAGACTTTGCTTTGCTCTCATATCTTTTCAGTCTCTCTAACTATTGATGGGTTTATATTTACCGAACCCTCGCGCAGAGCCTTTTCGCGATTACCGCGCTGCCCCTGAGACGTTTTGTATCCATAAACTCTCCGTACGGGGACGGCGCGTCGCCCGGAAGCTCTTTGCCCGGAGGTTTTTCCGGCCTCCTGTGCGGTTGGATGCCATAGGCTTTTGCCTGGATGCTCAATATCGATTGATCGCGCCTGGTCTGGATAAAGCGTCTGTCTTCGCTGCCAGTGACGGACTTCGCGTCCGTTATCAGATCGCCGGTCGTCGAGTTTTCAAGCAGTTTTTCGACAAACTCCATACTGTGTTCCGACTTGCGGTAGCACTGGAACCCGCCCAGAAACTGCCGCGTTTCCGTGAACTTGGGATTGCCCACCACCCCGAAGAAGTCAAGGATATCGCGCTTGGTATAAGCGTACTCAAAGAAATCCTGCGAGAACAGCATTATATCCCGTCCCTGGTCCGCCATGCATTTGATCAGCGGGCGGATACTTCCGGTGTAATATTTGTCGCAATCCGCGTAGAAGACATAGTCGCCGTCATTCGCCTGTTCCAGCGTCTTCAGTATGACATACGGCTTCCATAACCAGTATCCGCCTCCGCGCGGCTTATTGAGAATGTTGGCGTTCGCCCTGACGAAGTTCTCGTCCAGATCCTTTGGCGAATACTCGATAAATTTGTCGAACTGGCCGCGCTTTCTCGCGGTCGTCGCGCTGTACATCTGCTCCGGCCTGCATACGCCGTTGGCGTAGTTGATGCCAATTACCATTTCGCCCACCTCGTTATATTCTACGACGCGTTGCTTACACTTCGTACATATTATATGTAGAAACAGCCGTTCGTGTGACAATCAGCGTCAAATCCCCCGCCAAAACTTGACAACGCCTGCGCGTCGCGGTATTCTGATTCCGGAGGGACGCTATGCGCAAAACGTTATCATACCTGAAACGGTACTGGCTGCTGGCCGCCGCCGCGCTTGTCACGTTGACGGGCGAGGCGATGTGCGATCTGCTCCAGCCGTCGCTGCTGGCGCGGCTGATAGACGAGGGGATCATCCCGCGCGACAGCGGCGTGGTGACCGCGCTCGCTCTGCGGATGCTGCTGGTCACGCTGGCTGGGATGGTCATGGCGGTCGCGAGGTCGACGCTGTCCAGCCACGCCTCGCAGCGTTACGGGCGCGACCTGAGGCTTGGCCTGTATAAGAAGGTACAGTCGCTCTCGCTGGAGGGCGTGGACAGGTTTGAGCGGGCGTCGCTGGTAACGCGCCTGACCAACGACGTGGCGCAGGTTCAGGGCTTCCTCAACGGGATGATGCGTTTCTTCATGAGGGCGCCCATACTGTGCGTAGGCGGCGTCGTGATGTCGGTGATGAGCTCGCCGCGCATGTCGGTCGTGCTGTGGGCGCTGCTGCCAGTCGCCATCGCGATCGTCGCGGCCAGCACTAAGATCGGCTACCCGTTCTTCTACAAGGTGCAGGAGGCGCTCGACCGCCTTAATTCCAACACGCGCGGATACCTCGCGGGCTCGCGCGTGGTCAAGGCGTTCAACCGCTTCACGCTGGAGAAGGACCGCTTCGAGGCGGGCAACACGGCGTTGACCGACGCGTCGCGCTCGGCGGCGCAGGTGCTGGCGTTCTTCGGCCCGGCGGTGTCGCTCACGCTGAACCTGGGCGTGGCCGGGGTAATCTGGGTGGGCGGGCTGTACCGCGAGGATCTGGGAAAAATGGTCGCGCTCATCAATTATATGAACCAGATTCTGATCTCCATATCCATGTTTTCCAACATATTCAACCAACTGGTCCGCGCGTTGGTGTCGGGCCGGCGCATAGAGGCCGTGCTCGATACACCTGAAGGGATGGATACCTCCGGGACGGATAAGCCGCCCCCGGTCAGGGAAGGATTGCGCTTTGACGGCGTGACGTTCCAGTATCCCAGGGCGAACGCCCCGGCTCTGCGCGGCGTCAGCTTCACGATTGGGCGCGGCCAGACGCTGGGCGTGATAGGCATGACCGGATCCGGTAAGACCACGCTGGCCAGCCTTATCCTGCGGTTCTACGACGTGACCGAAGGCGCGGTATTGCTGGACGGCAGGGATATCCGCGGGTTCGACCTGCCCGCGCTGCGCTCGCGCGTTGGGATTGTCCCGCAGGTAACACAGCTGTTCACAGGGACGATCGGCGAGAACGTGCGTTACGGGCGTACGGACGCCTCCGACGACGAGGTTTGGGCCGCGCTCACCGACGCGCAAGCCGGCGAATTCGTCCGCGCCCTGCCCGGCGGCCTGGACGCGAGGCTCGGGCGCGGCGGCATGAACCTCTCCGGCGGCCAGAAACAGCGCGTCGCGATCGCCCGGGCGCTGGTTCGCAAGCCGGACATTCTAATATTGGACGACAGCGCCAGCGCGTTGGACGTCAATACGGAATCCGCGCTCCGCGCCGCGCTTGCTCCGCATATCAAAGACGCTATCTGTATAATGATCTCCCAGCGCGTCGGCACGGTCCGCTCCTGCGACCGTATTCTCGTAATGGACCAGGGCGAGATTGCGGGCCAGGGCGCGCATGAGGAACTGCTGCGCGGCTGCGAGGTTTACCGGGATATCGTCAACTCGCAGATTGGTTTGTCCGCGTAGCGTATAGCCGCCCAACTTGAAGACGCCGCGTTTTCAGGTAGGTCGGCTATTTAGGAGGATCACTATAGATGGCCCAGCAGAATCGCGCCCCGTCCGACTTCGTGCCGCCCCCGGCGATGGGACCTAACCGGCAGGGCCGCATGCCCGGTATAGGGCGCGTCCCCGGGGTAAAGCCCAAGAACATGAAGCGGACACTCCTGCGGCTGTGGGATTACTTCAGGACCGAGCGGCTGTGGCTGGCCGCCGTGTTCGCGCTGGAGACGCTCCGCGCCGTAACGATGCTGCTGGCCCCGTACTGGATTGGCAGGGGCATCGACGCCGTCGGGCTAATCGATATCGACGGCATGCGCCCCGTGCTGGTCGTTACTGGATTGCTGGTCATAGCGTACGTGGTGGGCAACGTCAGCCAGACGCTCACCAGCTTCTTCATGGCGGCGGTCTCCCAGCGCACGGTCAAGCTGCTGCGCTCCGGGCTGTTCGACCACATGCAGCGGCTGCCCGTAGCGTACTTCGACACCCACGCGCATGGCGATATCATGTCACGGGTAACCAACGACATAGACAACGTAAGCTCCACGATATCCACATCCACAAGCCAGCTGATGGGATTGCTGCTCTCGCTGGTGGGTTCGCTGTTCATGATGCTGCGCATATCGCCATTGATGACGCTGGCGCTGCTGATCCCGTCCGGGCTGGCGCTGCTGCTGACCCGCGCGATCACCAAGCGCACGCGCCCGCTGTTCAGCAAGCAGCAGGCCGCGCTGGGCGATATGATGGGCCAGCTGGAGGAGAGCGTCTCCGGGCTGGCGGTGGTACGCGCGTTCAACCGCGAGGCGGAGTCGGTTGCGGACTTCGACAGGCGCAACTTCTCGTATTTCCGCGCGTCGCTGTCCGCGATGGTCTGGTCCGGGCTGATGGTGCCGCTGATAAACGTGATCAACAACCTGAGCCTGACCTTCATAGCGTACGTGGGGAGCGCGCTGGCGCTGGGCGGGGCGATATCGATCGGGGTGATCGCCTCGTTTGTGACGTACTCGCGCCAGTTCATACGCCCGCTGAATGATGTCGCGAACATATACAACACGCTGCAGACAGCGGTAGCCGGAGCGGAGCGCGTCTTCGAGATGTTCGACGAGGCGGAGGAGACGCCCGACGAGCCGGGAGCGGTGGAGTTGGATCACGCGGCCGGGGAGGTTTCGTTCCGGAATGTGGTGTTCGGGTATGATCCGGCCTCGCCGGTAATACAGGATGTGTCGTTCGATGTGCCGGCGGGGTCGTCGGTTGCGCTGGTAGGGAGAACAGGCGCGGGCAAGACCACGCTGGTTAACCTGCTGGCAAGGTTTTATGAGCTGACAGGCGGGTCGATCACGATAGACGGGGTGGACGTGAGAGGGTATACACGCGCGAGCCTGAGGCGGGCGTTCGGGATTGTGCTGCAGGATACCGTGCTGTTCGAGGGGACAGTGTTGGATAATATTAGGTACGGGAACCCGGACGCGAGCGAGGCGGAATGCGTGGAGGCGGCGAAGCGGGCGGAGGCCGATCCGTTCATAAGGCGGCTGCCGGATGGTTATGACACGATGCTGACCGAGAGCGGGGGGAACCTTTCGGCGGGGCAGAGGCAGCTGCTAGCGATAGCGAGGGCGATACTAGCGGATTGCCCGATATTGATACTGGATGAGGCGACAAGCAGTGTGGATACGAGGACCGAGCAGCGTATCCAACGCGCGATGCTGGAGTTGACGCGGGGGAGGACGACGTTCTTGATAGCGCACAGGCTGTCGACTATACGCGACGCGAATCGGATACTGGTGCTGGATAAAGGCAGGATCGTAGAGCAGGGCGCGCATGGGCAGCTAGTAGCGGCGGGCGGGGTCTACGCCGGGATGTGGAACAGTCAAGCGGCTAACACGGGGACATAACGAGACATAGAGGAACAACCTACCCTGGCCACGAGGGTCCAGCGTCACGCTGGTCAGGGGGTCAAGGGGGGTGAAACCCCCTTGCGGGGTCTGGGGCAGCGCCCCAGCGTACCCTAACTCAGCGTAAAGGGCGAAGC
>JAISWI010000086.1 GCA_031270865.1 Oscillospiraceae bacterium | reverse complement strand
CATCACGGTTCAGTTGCTACGGGCATCGGAGATGGGCGGCAAGCATTGAGGAACAACCTACCCTGGCCACATGGGTCCAGCGTCACGCTGGTCAGGGGGTCAAGGGGGTTTCACCCCCTTTGATCCCCTGACCAGCGTGACGCTGGACCCATGTGGCCAGGGTAAGGGTTCGTCTACGACAAAAGCTCCTTCCCCTCAAACAGATGTCCACGATCGGGATAACGCGCGATAACCGTATCGTACGCTTCCTTCATGTTGACGCGACGGGTATTGTCGCTATGCGCGTCTGTCGCCAGGTAATCAACCAAGCCGTCGCTCAACAACGTGTCGATATAGCGTTTCGCGAAGAATCCCGGCGGTTTAATTACCGTACTGCAGTTGACCTGCGTCTTAGCGCCAGCTTCCCTTAACTCCCGTATACGATCATACCGTTTATATAGGCACTCATACCGCTCGATATGCGCCAACACAGCCGTATACCCGATATACGCCAGTCGACGCAGCGCGGCCAACACTGCGTCATACTTAACATCCGGGTAGAACTCGACCAACGCCTTTCTTGTCCCGGCCAGCCCCGGTAACCGCCCATCTTCCAGCATACGTTCGGTCACGCCCTCGCCGTACATGACCTCGCATCCTGGATAGACCGTCACGCCCAGTCCCAACTCCCCGCAAAGCTCGTTTGCCTTCTCCAAAGCTTCCATATACTTGGATAATGGAAACGGCTTCACAGTGGGATCGGCGTGCGTCGTGGCAATGACCTTCGCTATCCCGTTCTCGTAGTCGCGACGAAGCATCGCCTCCGTGGTTCCCCAATCCCTTGCCCCGTCGTCCAACCCGGGCAGCAGGTGGCAGTGGATGTCAGCCAGCGGCATTGGCTTCACTCATTGGCTGCCTGTTTCTTCTCGTAGTAGCCGCTGCTGTAGTGGCTGTAGTACGTCCGGTAGTAGTGCTTCTTCGCGCTGTGCGTGTCGAACAGCACCTTATTCAGCACCGCGCCAAGGATCGGGCAGCCCGTCTTGGCGATCTGCATCTTTGCGTCAAGCAGCTCACGGCGGCCGATCGTGTTGTTGGTGACGGCGAACACCGTGCCGTCGACGTGCTTCGCGATCTCCGCCGCGTCTATAATCAAGCCAATAGGCGGCGTGTCGAACAGCACCAGGTCGAAGTTAGCCTCCAGGTACTGGACCAACTGCGGCAGGCGCGGCGTGTTCAGCAGCGCGAGCGAGTTGGCGACCTCGTGGCCGTGGAATATCATGTAGGCGTTGGGTATGTTGGTCTGGTATAATATGTCTGCGCACTCGCACTGGCTGGCCAGGTACTGCGCCAGTCCCTGCGGTCTATGCGCGGTGCGGATACCGTAGCGGCTGATCAGCATTGAGCGGCGCATATCCGCGTCGATCAGCACTACCGACTTGCCTAACCCGGCCATTGCCCGCATTAGTGTCAGGCCCAGGAACGACTTGCCCTCGCCGGAGCGGGAGCTGGTCATTAACACGCTCTTGACGTTCGAGCCTGAGAACGACAGGTTGGTGCACAACGTGTTTAGCGCTTCGGTGCATGGGTAATCCAGTTCCGGGAGTTCGGTTATATCAGCCTGCTTCACGCGACGCCTTCCTTTCCGTCCTTGGGCCTGTTGATTTTGACCGTCTTCGCCTTGCGCGACGTGTAATACCCGTGGTGCGCGCGCGTCGCGCCGAGCATGGGCATTACCGCGAGTGTGGGTAGCCCGACATACTTGGCCAGGTCGTCGGAGGACTTGATCTTGTCGTCCATTACGAACATCAGGAATATCACGCCTATGGCCAGGAACGCTCCGACCACCCCGCCTATCAGGGTGTTGCGCGTCTTATTCGGGCTGACGGGTATCAGCGACTCCTGCGCCTCTGACAGCACGGTCGGCTCTTCCATCTTGAACCGTTCCTTGACCGTCTGGCGCACGATATCGGAGAACGTGTTGGCGATGTTGCGCGCCTCCGCGGCGTCCCCTGACTTCGCCGCTATGTAGAGTATGCGCGTGTTCGCTGGGTTCGTCAGGGTGATCATCTTGCCCAGCTCGTCCACCGTGTAGGGCAGGTCCAGCCGGATTATGACTTCCTCGTTGACCTCACGGACCTTGAACAACTCTTGGTAGTCGTTCGTCAGCTGGGAGCCGATCTGCAGGTCCTGCAGGTTCAGCGCCGAGTCCTTGGTCATGACGTATATCTTCGCCGTCGATTCATATATCGGCTGCGCGATAAAGAAGCTGTACGCGCCAACCAGCACCGCCGCCGCGACCGCCGCGCCGACTATGTACCAGATGTTCTCCAGCATGCGATAGAACAGCTCCAGCAGGTCTATCTCCGACTCGGTTTCCTGGTTGACGGCCTCATGCATCGCCGCCGCTTGCTGCGCCTCGGTGTCCGTAAGACCAACAACGTTCTCTCGCATATAACTACCCCAACCTATACTTTTATTTTGCGCTAACCTGCGCTTCCTCGGTAAACGTATCCAGCACCCATTGGGTCAACGCCTCTTCGTCAGGCCAGAACGCTACGAACCCATCGGCCTCCAGGGTGTGCTCGCCGGGCAGGGTATACAGCGGCCCCGCCTCGTATGTCATCGCCTTATACGCCTCGTTGACCATGCGCCCGCGCGACATGTTAGATACCAGCGCGTCCTTCAGGGCGTCGAACAGCTTGTCTATCCAGTTGACGTCGGCGTGTATCTTGTCGCCGATGTTGTCGGCCAGCGCGTTCAGGTAGATGCGCTGGCGGACCATACGCGCCTCGTTCGTTCCTTCTCCGATCGTCATGCGCGAGCGGACGAACCATACGGTTTGCTCGCCGTGGAGCGTGACCGTCGCGCCCTTCTCGAATGTCGGCTCGAACTGGGTCAGATCCTCGTTGAGCGTGACCGTAACGCCGCCGACCGAATCGTTCAGCAACGGTATGCCATCCAGGTTCATTGCGACGTAGTAGTCAACGCCGATGCCCATCAGCCACTTGCTGACGGCCTCGACGGTAAATTCCGCGCTCTGCTGGCCGCCCACGCCATAGCCGTGGGAGAGGGCGATTCGGTCAAGGCGCGTACCCATTATGTTACCCAGCATGCCCACGATGGTGATATCCACTATCGTGTCGCGGTCGATCATCAGCCGGGAGATCTTCCTCTCGTCATGGTCTATAACGAAGAGCATCAGGAAGTCGGCCTGGCCGCCGCTGATGTATTTATAAAGGAGGTTTTCCTCGACTGGCGCTCCAGTCTTGTCGATACCCATAAACAGTATCGTGGTTATGTCGCTCTTATAGATATATTCCTTGTCCTTATAAGCCACACGCCGCGCGAATGCGTTTGCGGGGGATGTGTAACCTTTCATCTCCGTCGCGGGGTATGATGATATCTCCAGGTTACGCGCGTAGCCATAAGCCAGCGCCAGCGCGACTGCGGCTACCACGATTCCAGCGATGGTAAGGATGAGCGACTTCCGGTCAAAACGTTTCATATTCATAAACTGTCCAGACGCCGCGGCGGCCAATGAGCCGCCGCGACTGTGTATTCGGTTCTCCGTCCCTTAACCTTCCGATCAGACCAAGATGCTCAGGAGCGTCGGGCCCTTCACGTAGATTTCCTTCGGAATGTAGAACTTGACGAATGTCTGGTAGCTAACCTGCACAACCGACGAGCTCAAAGGATACCATACAATGAGGCCGCCTTCCTGGACGCCAGCGACGACCACAACAGGCATGCCCACTTTGAGCGCGACGTTGCCGAAATTCCAGACGAAGTTGCCGCTGCTGAACGTGCCGCCGAACTTAACGGGAACGACCTGGGCAACGGTCTTGACTGTCGGGGCGATTGCCGCAATCTGGGCGCGTACTGTGGGGGTGAAATAGGTAAGCGCGGCTCCGCCAGTAGCGCCGCCACCGCCGGTCTTCGTCGCGGCTACAGTGATTTCAGCCAGCACCTTTTCCGCTACCTTCGCGTCTTCGGCTGTGCCTTCGCCAGCGGTGGTGCCAGCGTCGGTATAGCCTGTGACGGGTTTGGTAATGGTTTCAGTCGAAGGGCTGGATGCAAACGCAGCCGTGCTTACTAACAGCATCAACGCCATCAGCAGCGCCGCAACCTTAATGTTCTTCTTCATGGTTCCTCCTCCAATTGGCATATCGATGCCTAACTCTTCTGCTTTGTTCATTGGGCGCGTCCACGCCCGGTCCCGCCATTGTCTGTTGGTACATGTCCATGGATACCGCAAGCAGCCATCTAGGGCTGTGCAAACTCCACCTCCCTGCCGCCCGGCTCACGTCGAACAGCTCATATTCCAGGATTATCACAACAGCCGCGTCTGGCGCCCTCGAGGATGAAAATGCCACGCCATAACGCGCCCGTCACCTGGCAAATGCGCTTGACTTAGTCTCCCGGCGGCGCGGCCCGTTACACACGGACTGTTGCGCAATCGGGAGCCTGCCAGCCCGTCCGGCATGGAGGTAAAATTGGGATTCCCCATCTTTTGTCAATTCCGGACACGACTTGCAATAATGGTATATTATCACATCGCCGGGCTTGTGTCAACACGATAGAGAAATTTACCAGTAAAATGTCTTTGGAGGGTATCCGCCGGGCTTAATACGCCTCCAGGCGCTGACGCGCCTTAGCGATTGCCGCCTCGACCGCCTCCGCCGCCGGGCCGCCGGGCAGGTTCCGCCGCGCGACGCATGCCTTCATTGACAGCTCGTCGTATACGTCCTCATCGAACAGCGGCGAGAACTCGCGCAACTCGTCCAGCGTCATGTCGGTTATGCCGCACTCGCGCCTTGCGCACGCGCGGACGATCCCGCCGACGGTCTCATGCGCTTGGCGGAAGGGCATGCCCTTGCCCGTGAGGTAGTCCGCCGCGTCGGTGGCGTTGGTGAATCCCTCGGACGCGCGGCGCGACATCCGCTGAGTGTGGAACGCTGCCGTCGCCAGCATGCGATCAAGCGCGTTGAGGCAGCCGTCCAGCGTGTCAAGCGCGTCGAAGAGAGGCTCCTTATCCTCCTGCATATCCTTGTTGTAAGCCAGAGGAAGGCCTTTCATCGCTACGAGCAAGGCCAGCAGGTCGCCGTAAACCCGGCCCGTCTTTCCGCGAACCAGCTCGGCGGCGTCGGGGTTTTTCTTCTGTGGCATCATGCTGGAGCCTGTGGCGTACGCGTCCGATATCGTTATGAAGCGGAACTCCAGCGACGACCATAGCGCGATCTCCTCGCTTAGCCGCGAGAGGTGCGCCATGCACACCGAACAGGCGTACATCGCGTCGAGCGCGAAGTCCCTGTCCGAGACAGCGTCGAGGCTGTTCGCGCTTATGCGCTTGAACCCGAGCAGCTCCGCGACGCGCTGGCGATCGATCGGGTAAGTCGTTCCGGCCAACGCGCCGCTGCCCAGCGGCATCACGTCCGCCGACTCGCGGGCGTGGGCGAACCGCTCGATATCGCGTAATAACATTTCTACATACGCCATCATATGATGCGCCAGCGTGACCGGCTGTGCCCGCTGAAGGTGCGTGTAGCCGGGCATGATCGAGTCGGTGTGCTTATCCGCGATGGCCAGCATGGTTTCCGCCAGCGACTTTAACCGCGCGATGGCCGCCGCGCACGCGTCCTTGACGAACATGCGCGTATCCAGCGCAACCTGGTCGTTGCGGCTGCGCCCGGTGTGGAGACGCTGGCCCGCCTCGCCGATCCGCTCGGTCAGGAGCGATTCGACGTTCATGTGGATATCCTCCGCGTCGACGCGCCAGGCGATCTTCCCGGCGTCCGCGTCGGCAAGGATGCCGCGCAGTCCGCTGACGATCGCGTCCGCGTCGATGATGGGGATGATCCCCTGCTCGCCGAGCATCGTGGCGTGGGCTATCGAGCCCAGGATATCCTGCCTGTAGAGACGTCGGTCGAACCGTATCGACGCGTGGAAGTCGTCCATCCACGTGTCGGTCCCGTGGTCGAACCCGCCGCCCCAGAGCTTCGCGTTGGTGTGGTGTTCGTTGGGCATTGCCTGACCTCCGGATTTCGGGAGTTTTCATCTGCGGCTTGATGGGATGGAAGGCCGCCTCTGTTGTCAGATGTTTGGTCTCGCCCCCTCTGCCGTCTCAGCGACAGAGGGGCGAGGCGAACCCTTACACATGCGACAGATGAGGTTATCCCCTTAACCTAGCCATCGCCGCGACCTTCAGCGGCAGGCCGAACAGGTTTATAAACCCTTCACTGTCCTTATGATTGTATAATTCCTTGCTGTCGCCGAATGTGGCTATCGCCTCGCTGTACAGCGTGTGCGGCGAGCGTACACCTGCCGGGATTATGTTCCCTTTGTACAGTTTCAGCCTCACATCCCCGGTCACATTACGCTGGGTGACCTCGACGAAAGCGTCCATCGCCTCGCGAAGCGGCGTGTACCAGCATCCGTCGTACACCAGCTCGGCGTAACGCAACGCCAACTGCTCCTTGTAGTGGGATGTCGCGCGGTCCAGCGTGATGGATTCCAACTCGCGGTGAGCCTCATACAGCAACGCGCCGCCGGGGGTCTCGTATACGCCGCGGCTCTTCATCCCCACCAAGCGGTTCTCGACCAGATCGGCCACGCCCACGCCATGCCTCGCGCCGATGGCGTTAAGTTTCTCGATGAGCGCGACCGGGGCCAGCGCCTCGCCGTTGACCGATACCGGGCTGCCCTTATCGAAGGATAGCGTAACAAGCTCAGGCTCATTGGGGGTTTCTTCCAATTGATTAACGATTTGCAGCAGGTCTTTGGGCGGGGCGTTCCATGGATCTTCAAGGTCCGCGCCTTCGTGACTAAGGTGCCAGAGGTTGCGGTCCATCGAGTAGGGGCGATCCTTCTTGACGGGCACGTCGATGCCCCGCGCGTTGGCGTAGTCGATTTCCTCCTCGCGGGTCTTAATGTCCCATATCCGCCATGGCGCGATGATCTCCATGGACGGCGCGAACGCCTTGATGGTCAGCTCGAAGCGCACCTGGTCGTTGCCCTTGCCCGTCGCGCCGTGGCAGATGGCGCCGCAGCCTTCGCGCAGCGCGATCTCGACCAGCCGCTTGGCTATCAGCGGCCTTGCGAAGCTGGTGCCCAGCAGGTACTTGCCCTCGTAGACCGCCCCGGCTTTGAGGGTTGGGTAGATGAAGTCCGTGACGAACTCTTCGCGCAGGTCCTCTATGAACAGTTGGCTGGCCCCGGTGCGTCTGGCCTTTTCGCGCAGGGGTTCCAGCTCGTCGCCCTGGCCGACGTCCGCGGCCATGCACACGACCTCGCAGTCGTAGCGTTCCTTCAGCCACGGGATGATGATGGAGGTATCCAGCCCGCCCGAGTACGCCAGCAGGATCTTGCGCGTCGCCATATTGGGGCCTCCTTGCTTAATCAGTCCTATTATTTCCCATCGCTTATATTATAATCCACCTGTGGAGGATTTGCAAGGCGCGGGCGATTGAAACCGCGCGGCCTGTCACACATGCGTATCCAGCCGCATAGTATATCACGGGCTGACGCCCCGCTCACTTCAAACCATAATTTGGTAACAAGATAACTTTCTATAACTTAGTATCCAGATAACTTCACACAATTTAATATCCAGATAACCTCTAAATTAAATTGATGAGGTGTAATTTTTATGGATCTTCGAAATTGTATTGATTTAAGGCCGTCGTACCAGCGGATTAAAGATTGGCCAGCGATATTGTATATCACATTCCCGCGAAGTGGAACCATGGACTATCTGTGTCGGGTGTGCGGAATGGGTCTGCCGGGTGCGGAGATCACTTTAAGGATTGACAGCGGTAGAGTAGGACGCACGGTTGTAAATCCGGATGGTCGGTGGTGCTTCGAAAAAGAATTTTTGCCAATACTGAAGAAAGGCGAGCATTCTGTCAAAGTGACTCATTCTGATGGTATCGGTGCTAATGAGACCGCTTATGCGAGCATTACTATCACAGATACAACAAAGACGGAAGAAAGCCGTAAAACGTACTGCTCAAATTATGATCCCGCAATCAAGATATTCCACATTATAGATCCGGAACTACCTGAAGGCAAGGTTTGCTTTAGTGATGAGGACTTTAATATCGGCGCTGATAAATCGGTAAATATTAGTGGTAAGTATGTGAACAATGACAATTTACCAAGGCACTGGTTAAAGTTCAGAATTGTAAACACTGCTGCGCCTTATAAATCGGAAGCATGGGAACAGGAGATAGTTACAGCTGGTAAAACGTATGATGATTGGGCTATACCGCTATTTGAAACCGAAAGTTGGAATCAATTTGTATACCTTATAATGAGCGGTTTGCAATCAGGCGAGACTACAAGTTTCTGCTTTGAAGCATGGGATTTAAGCACTAGTGCGTATGATAACTTCTGTTTCTGCGTAGAAAAAACCTAATAACTGAATACCTTCCACAAATGGAGGCATTTCGTATGTCTCACAGGTTTTATGACTGGGGCTGCCGCTGGTCGGCAGTCCCAGTTTTGCCGTACAGGTTTCAGCTAACCCATCATGTATCCCGGCTACGCATTGGACCAGCTGGGGGTTTGAGCTGGCAGCGTATGAGGACGTTGAATACTTCGATCTGTATAACGACGAGACCAAGGCGCTCAACGCTGAGGTTTGCGCGATACGTAACCAGAATCCGGTATACCAGCAGATCGGGCCAATGCTGATCGACGATACGGCTGTGACCGACTTGACCGCGTTCAACTTCTCGTCAGAGTATTGGCAGATCATCATCGGCAGTGAGCCCGTGGCCGATATGTTCGCCGCGATGAAGGCGAGAGCGTTGGAAAGCGGCTACGCGGAAGGGATTGAGATCGTCAAGGAGTACGCGCGGGAGTACGGCTGGTAAGGTTTTGTCAGGTATCGAAGGGCGGCAGCGATGCCGCCCTTGTTCGTCATGGAGGAACAACCTACCCTGGCCACGAGGGTCCAGCGTCACGCTGGTCCCTCGTGGCCAGGGTAAGTTGTTCCTCCAGGTCCTATATCTAACTGTATGCCCGCCCAGCCTTGCCACTTGCCGCCATTCATGGTAGAATAAACCCAATCAAGGGAGGCGGGGCAGTGATCTCATTCTTGGAACGGGTTTTCAGCGCGAAACACTTGGTCAGGAACGACGCAAAACTCGGCGCGTTCCCAACTTCTAAAGAAGCGTATGGCTCCTTAGTTCGTATCGCTCTACCATCGGTTATGGAAATGGTCCTCATCTCGCTGATTGGCAGCGCTGACAGCATTATGGTCGGCTCCCTTGGCCCAGAGTCCCTGGCCGCAGTCGGCCTGACCGATCAACCACGCATGCTCCTCATGAGCGTATTCTTTGCCCTTAACATTGGCGTAACCGCCATCGTCGCCCGTCGTAAAGGCGAAGGCGACCGCGCCGACGCTAACCGTACCCTTCGCAACGCTCTCGTTATCCTAACCGTTCTCGGCGTCATCATGGGCGTAATCGGCTCGCTCTTTGCCCGCCAGTTCATGAGGCTTGCTGGCGCGATGCCTGACACTATCGACCTTGCTACTGACTACTTCAGGATTGTCGCTGCTGCTGTGCCTGTCAACGCCTTAACCATGTGCATCAGCGCGGCGCAGCGCGGCACAGGCAACACCCGCGTTACCCTCGCGGTCAACCTAACAGCGAACATTGTGAATATCATACTAAACTACATACTAATATACGGCAAGTTCGGCTTTCCCAAGCTAGGCGTAACCGGCGCGGCGATCGCTACTGATATCGGGTTCGTCGTCGGGCTTTTGCTGGCCATTTACTCAATCGCGCCCCGCCGCAAGCGTGACGGCTTCCTCACCGTCCACCCGCGCGACGACTGGCGGCTGAATCGTTCCACTGTGCGTTCTCTAACCAAGATTGGCGGCAACTCCATGCTGGAGCAGGTCGCGCTTCGTGTCGGATTCATGATGTACGCCGTGATCGTAGCCCGACTTGGCACGCTTGAATTCGCGGCGCACCAGGCCTGCATGAAGTTCCTGAACCTAACCTTCACATTCGGCGATGGTATCGGCGTAGCCGGGACCGCGCTTGTCGGCCAGATGCTGGGCGCTGGCCGTCCCGACCTTTCCCAGATGTATGGAAAGATCAGCCAGCGCATAGCGATGTGTGTTTCACTTACTTTGTTCGGGTTCCTCATCGGGTTCAGGAGGCCGCTGGTTGGCCTGTTCAGCGCTGACCCCGTGGTGCTCGGGCTTGCGGCTAATGTAATGATCGTCTGCGCGTTGATCCAGCCGTTCCAGACCACGTCGGTTGTGATATCGGGCTGTCTGCGCGGCGCGGGCGATACAAAATACGTGGCCGTAGTTATGTATATATGTGTAATGGGTATCCGCCCGCTGCTTAGCTTTACCGCCGTTTACCTGCTGCATGCCGGTCTTATCGGCGCGTGGCTGGCCACGCTGGTCGACATGGCTGTTCGCATGACTCTGGTATACCGCCGCTTCGCCAGCGGGAAATGGTTTGGAATCAAAGTATAGGAGGCTGCCGTGCTGCTGGCGTCATGGAATGTCAATGGACTGCGCTCATGCCTGAAGTCAGGTTTCGCCGCCGGGTTCGAGTCGATCAAGCCGGACGCGCTCTGCCTTCAGGAGATTCGCTTAAGCGAGATCCCCGCGATAGAGGACGCGCTGCGCTGTGTAGACCTGCCGCCGCACCGCGCGTGGCATCCGTCGACCGCGCGTAAGGGTTACTCGGGCACGGCGGTATTCTCAAACGTCGAGCCTCTCTCCGTGTCGCGAGGTTTCGGCGGCGGTCTGTCCGACGCGCTGCCCGACACGGAAGGGCGCGCGCTCACGTTCGAATACCCGTCGTTCTATTTGGTGAACGTCTACTCCCCAAACGCGCAGGACGGCCTAAGGCGGATCGACTACCGCATGGCGTGGGAGGATGGTCTACGCGCGTATGTTAAGCGGCTGGATCAGTCGAAACCTGTCGCGATATGCGGCGATCTCAACGTCGCGCACAACGAGATAGACCTGGCCCGCCCGTCGGCGAACCGCGGCAACAAGGGTTTCTCGGATGAGGAGCGCGGCAAGCTGACCGAACTGCTGTCCTCCGGCTTCGCGGATACGTACCGCCGGGCGCATCCGGACGAGAAGGGCGCGTATACCTGGTGGAGCCACATGGCCAACGCCCGCGCGAGGAACATAGGGTGGCGGCTGGACTACTTCCTGGTATCCGAGCGGTTGTGGGAACGTGTTGCGGAAACATATATATATAAAGATATAACGGGCAGCGACCACTGCCCTGTTGGGATTGTGCTCAACGCTGGCTGACAGGGGAACGTATGGCTGATCAAATGATGGAGCAGCGCGGGGTTTTCGGCTTCGACGCGGGGTCCACGCTGTACGACGTGACGCCCGTCGAGAACCTGTTCATACAGGAATACATGCTCCGCGCGGACGGCGACTTCGTCAAGGCATACCTGTACGCGCTGATGCAGTGTTACCGCCCGATGGCCGGGTCGTCGCTGGGATCCTTCGCGCGTGACCTGGGGCTGGAGGAGGATCGCCTACTAACCGCGCTGACGTACTGGGAGCGGCTGGGGCTGATGCGCCGCGTGTCGGACAACCCGCCCCGTTATGTGTGCTGCAACCTGAGCCACACCCTGCGAGCGCGTGGCGCGAACGACGACGGGTTGTATAAGTACGCGGACTTCAACCAAAGGTTGGCGGCGCTGTTCGGCGCGGACCGGCTGCTCAGGCCGGAGGATTACCACGCGGCCATTGACTGGATCGAGTCGGTCAGGCTGGATGAGGCCGCCGCGCTGCGGCTTGCCGAGTATGGCATTGTGAAGTTTGGGACAAAGCGATTCTCATTCAAGCGATTGGAAAAGATCGCGGCCGAGTGGGCGGAGGCTGGCGTTAGGACCGAGGCCGACGCGCTGGCGCAGATCGCCCGCGAGCAGGCGATAGAGCAGGGGCTGGGCCAGGTGCTGCGCCGTTTGGGGCGCAAGGGCAGGCCCAGCGAGGATGATATTAACCTATATTTCAAATGGATAAAGGATTGGGGGTTTACCGTTGACGCTGTGCTGGCCGCGTGCGCCGAAACCACGAAGGGCGCGCCCTCCATGGCATATCTCAACGGTATTCTGGAGCGCCAGCACAAACTGGGCAAGCATGACGCGCCGGCTATCCAGGCGCAGCTGTCGCGTGAGCGCGTAGACGCGGAGACCGTTCGCCCCATAATGGAGGCGATGGGCGTGCGCGGCACCGCGCCAACGCGGGAATGGATCATGGCCGTTGAGAAGTGGCGGGATCGCGGGTTCACATCGGGTTCGCAGCTGATGGTGGCGGCGCATACCTCGCGGTTCGGCGGCAAGCTGGACGCGTTCTCCAGTATGCTGGAGCTATTGTTGAAGCAGGGGATAACGGGCGAGGACGGCGTTGAGGAGTACTTGGCAAAGATCCATCTGGCGAACACGCAGGCGGCGCAGCGGGCTTCACAGGGCCAGACACCCTCCTCACCGATCGCGCGGCGCCCGTCGAAGGAGGTCGCGGAACACCGCTACAGCCAGCGCGAGTATTCCGACGACGAGCTAAACGCGCTAGTGTTGAACTGGACGGATTCGGAGGACGCGGGTTAGATGAAGGAACAGGTCCTGCGTGAGCTTGCCGTGGAGTATGAGAGTCAACGCGCGGCGAACCGCGTTGAGGAACGCCGGAGGCTTGGCGAGGCCGCCGCGCTTGATCCCGTGATAGGGGAGTTGATCGCTCGGCGGGCGGAGCTGTTCCGCCAGCGGGTACGCGCGGCGTTCGACTCGCCGGAACGCGCGATGGATATATCCAAAGAACTGTCGGGCGAGTTTACGCGGATCGCCTCGGAGCTTCGGGAGCGGCTAATCGCGGCTGGGCTGCCGGGGGATTGGCTGCAGCCCGTGTATCGGTGCGCGGCTTGCCGGGACCAGGGATATGTCGGAGAGCCGATCCGCGAGATGTGCGAATGCATGAGGCAGCGCGTATTCCAGCGGTTGTGCCGGGATGAGGCGCTGGGCATACGCGCGGATGAAAACTTCGCGGCGTGGGACGAGCGCGTCTATGACGATTCGCCAACGGACAAGATGCCGCAGGGACAGCGGGCCGAGATGATAAAACTGCGCAATATTTGCGTGGAATACGCGGAAACATTCCCCAATAACGAGAAGCCGTGCATGCTGTTCTGCGGGCCATCCGGCGTGGGCAAGACGTTTATGCTCAACTGCATGGCGCAGCGCGCGCTGGAGCGCGGGTTCACGCCGTGGAAGCTGACCGCGTCGCGGATGATGGCGATACTGCGCGACGCGTACTTCGAGCGCGGCGACCCGGAACGGGCGCGGCTGCTGCGCGAGTCGCCGCTTCTCATGATCGACGATCTGGGCACCGAGCCTATGCAGGAAAACCTTACCATCACCCAGATATTCACGCTGCTGAACGAGCGCAACGCGCGACGGGCGCATACCATCGTCAGCACGAATCTGCTGCCGACCGAACTGTTATCACGGTATACCGAACGGTTGTATTCCCGGCTGTTCGACAAACGCTTGACGCGTGTGTTATCATTCAGGGGCGCGGACGCGCGAAGGATTCGCGCTTAAATATAGTTATTGGGAGGACATAACATCATGGACATGCTGCCGGTATTGGAACGGTATGGGTTGATACCCGCCGTCAAGGTCAGCGACGCGGCGGACGCCGTGCCGATCTGTGAGGCGCTGGTTCGCGGCGGGCTGCCCGTCGCCGAGTTCACGTTCCGCACGCCAGCCGCCGAAGACGCGATAAAACGTACCGCCGACGCGCTGCCGGAGCTGGCGTTGGGCGCGGGCACGGTGCTTACCGTCGACCAGGCGGAACGCGCGGTCAAGGCCGGGGCGAAGTACATCGTCGCGCCGGGATTCAACCCGAAGGTTGTGGGCTGGTGCGTTGATAACGGAATAACGGTGCTGCCGGGCGTGGCGTCTGGGTCGGAGATCGAGGCCGCGATGGGGCTTGGGATCAAGGCGGTGAAGTTCTTCCCGGCGGAGCAGTTGGGCGGGCTGGCGGCAATCAAGGCGCTGAGCGGCCCGTACTTCGAGATGAAGTTCGTGCCGACGGGCGGCGTGAGCGAAAAGAACCTCGCGGATTACCTGGCCTTCCCGAAGGTGATGGCGTGCGGCGGCAGCTGGTTCACCAAAGAGGAGCACGTCGCGGCGAAGGCGTGGGATAAGGTGGAGGCGGCCGCGCGTACGGCTGTCGGGATAACGCTGGGCTTCGAGGTGACGCATGTCGGCGTGAACGCGTCTGGCGGCGAGGATGGACTGGCCATCGCGCGGCGGTTCAGCGCGTTGTTTGGCTGGCCGTTGAAGGATGGGAACGCCAGCGCGTTCAGCGGTTCGGGCGTTGAGGTCATGAAGGGCGGCGGGCGCGGAGCGAACGGCCACATCTCCGTTGGCGTTAACAACCTTGCCCGCGCTAAGGCGTACCTGGAAGCGAAGGGCGTTGTGTTCGTTCCGCCGATCCCAGGCTCCAAGGCCGCGTATATAGAGGAAGAGATCGGCGGCTTCGCCGTCCATCTGTTACAGAAGTAAGAGGGGTTCAGCTGTGAAAACGTTCATGGACCAGAATTTTCTGCTTGAGACACAGACCGCGCGGACGCTTTACCACGATATCGCGGCGAACGCGCCGATATGCGACTTCCACTGCCACATCCCGCCCAGGCAGATCGCCGAGAACAAGCCGTTCCGGTCGATCACCGAGGCGTGGCTAGGCGGCGACCACTACAAATGGCGGGCGATGCGCATAGCCGGAGTGCCCGAGCGCCAGATCACCGGGGACGCGCCCGACCTGGAGAAGTTCGAGGCATACGCCGCCGTCGTCGAGAAGGCGGTCGGCAACCCGCTCTACCACTGGACGCACCTGGAGCTTCAACGGTATTTCGGCGTTGAGGAACCGCTGACCGCGCGGAACGCGCTCGGGATATTCGAGCGGTGCAACGGGTTGCTGGAGGACGGCATGCGCCCTCAGGAGTTGATCGCGCGGAGCAACGTCCGGCTGCTATGCACGACTGACGACCCGGTCGACGGTCTGGAATACCACGAACAGTTATCGGACAAGAACGACAGCGGCGCGACTATACTCCCCGCGTTCAGGCCTGACAAGGCGTTAAGCCCAGCGTCGGCGGATTACCCGCAATATCTGGAGAGATTAGAGGAAATAGGCGGGGATTCCATTGACTCGTTCGAGGACTTGAAGCACGTCCTATCGAGGCGTATAGACTACTTCCACCGGCATGGCTGCCGGTTGAGCGACCACGGGTTGGATGTAGTGCCATGCGCTAGGGCGGACGCCGCCAAGTTGGACGCGATACTGGATGACGCGTGGGCAGGCAAGCCCATTTCGCTGGAATCGCTCGCCCAGTTCCGTACGGAATTGCTAAAATTCCTTGCGGAAGAATACTCAAAGCATGGTTGGACGATGCAGCTTCACACCGGGGCGCTGCGCAGTATCAACGCTCCGCTGTTCGCCGCGCTTGGTCCGGACATCGGCTGCGACGCTATGAACGACCTCCCGATCGCCATACCAATGGCCGGACTGCTGGGCGTTATGAGCGAGGATGTACCGCTGCCGCGCACATTGTTATTCAGTTTGCACGACAAGGACAACTACACCTTAGGCGTTATTGCTGGAGCGCTGCAGAGCGAAGGCCGCGCGTCGCATGTAGGGGTCGGCCCGGCGTGGTGGTACCACGACCAGCGCGACGGCATGGTAAAGCACCTGCGCCACTTGGCGAATGTGTCGCTGCTCAGCGAGTTCGTGGGCATGACGACCGACTCGCGCTCGTTGCTGTCGTATACCCGGCATGAATACTTCCGGAGGATATTGTGCAACCTGCTGGGCGGCTGGGTAGAGAACGGCGAGTACCCGGCGGATATGGAGACGCTTGGCGATATTGTCCGGCGCGTAAGCTTCGAGAACGCGTACGGTCTGTTCCGGTAAGAGGGAGTAAGGATGATCGCGGTCCTTGATTATGGGTGCGGGAACCTGCGCAGCGTATCCAAGGCGCTGGAGTATCTGGGCCGGGAGGCTATCGTGACGGGGGAGGCGGCGGACGTTGCGCGCGCCTCCCATGTCATATTGCCGGGGGTTGGCGCGTTTGCCGACGCCATTCGGTTGTTCAGGCAATCCGACAATGGGCGGTTGGAACCCGCGCTGCGTGACGCGGTCCGGCGCGGTAAGCCCGTGCTGGGGATATGCCTGGGAATGCAGCTGATGGCGCTCGGCAGCGATGAGGACGGCTGGCATGATGGGCTGGGACTGTTCGACGCGCCGGTGACGCGGTTCCCGAAGGAAGCGGGCAAGGTGCCGCACATGGGTTGGAACCAGATCGACTCGCGTGGCGGAACGCTGTTCGAGGGTGTGGAACGCTCGTTCGTGTACTTTGTGCACTCGTACAGGATAGAGGGTATACACGCGTGGACGGCGGCGTCGTGCGGTTACGGCGGGGAGTTCACCGCGGCGGTCCAGCGCGGGAACCTGTGCGGAGCGCAGTTCCACCCGGAGAAGAGCGGCGCGGCGGGTCTGCGCGTGCTGCGGAATTTCGCCGGAATGGGGGACGGGGGATGCTGACCAAGCGTATCATACCATGCCTGGATATCCGCGGCGGGCGCGTGGTTAAGGGCGTGAACTTCGTGAACATCCGCGACGCCGGGGATCCGGTCGAGGCGGCGCGGGCTTACGACGCGGCGGGCGCGGATGAGCTGGTCCTGCTGGACATCAACGCGTCCCACGAGCGGCGCGGGACGTTGAGGGACGTCGTCTCGCGGGTGGCGGAGCAGGTGTTCATACCGTTCACGGTCGGCGGGGGCATTGGCTCGCTGGATCTAATGAAAGAACTCCTGCGGCTGGGAGCGGACAAGATATCGGTCAACTCGCCGGCGGTGAGGAATCCTGACCTGATCGAGGAGGCCGCGCTGAAGTTCGGCAGCCAGTGTGTCGTTGTGGCGATGGACGTGAAGCGGCGCGGCGGCGGTTGGACGGTCTATGTGGATGGCGGGCGGGTGGATACCGGGCGCGACGCGCTGGAGTGGGCGGTCGAGGCGGCGCGGCGTGGCGCTGGCGAGATCCTGCTCACCAGCATGGATACGGACGGCGCGCGGACGGGCTACGATATTCCGGCGACACGCGCGGTCGCGGAGGCTGTGGCTATCCCGGTGATTGCCTCGGGCGGCGCGGGCACGTTGGATCACTTTAGGGCGGCGCTGGTCGAGGGGAGAGCGGACGCGGCTCTCGCGGCGACGCTGTTCCATGACCAGGTCATGACGGTGGGCGAGGTCAAGGCGTACCTGCGGGAGAAGGGAGTTCCCGTGCGGATTTGATAAGAAAGGGTGGATTGTTTTGATAGATCGGTATACCAGGCCGGGGATGGCCGCGCTGTGGTCGAAGGAGCGGCGGTTCCAATCCTGGCTGGAGGTTGAGTTGGCCGCAACGGACGCGTGGGCTGAACTGGGCGTGGTCCCGCGCGACGACGCGCTGGCCATGCGCCGAAACGCGCGGTTCTCCGTTGGGAGGATCGAGGAGGTGGAACAGTCCACGCGGCATGACGTGGTAGCGTTTACTCGCTGCGTAGCGGAGGGCTTGGGCTCAGAGTCGAAGTGGATGCACTACGGGCTGACGTCGACCGACGTGGTGGATACCGCCCTGTCAAGTGTGCTGAATGAAGCGTGCGGGATACTGTTAGATGATGTCAAACAACTGATCGGAACGCTTAAGAAACAGGCGATGCGTTGGAAATATACTCCAATAATGGGGCGCACTCACGGCGTTCACGCCGAACCTACCACGATGGGGTTGAAGTTCGCGCTGTGGCACGCGGAATCACAGCGGAACCTGGTCAGGCTGGAACGGGCTCGGGAGGCGATAGCAGTCGGTAAGATCTCCGGCGCGGTGGGGACTTACGCGAACGTCGACCCGCGGGTAGAGGAGCGGGTGTGCCGGGCGATGGGGCTGGCGGCGTCGCAGATCAGCACGCAGACGCTGCAGAGAGACCGGCACGCGGAGCTTGTGTCGACGCTGGCGATCATAGCGTCATGCCTGGAAAAGTACGCTACGGAGGTAAGGCTGCTGCAGCAGACCGAGCTGCGCGAGGTTGAGGAACCCTTCCGAGCCGGGCAGAAAGGCTCGTCGGCAATGCCGCATAAGCGCAACCCGGTCAACTGTGAGCAGATCGTCGGCCTGTCAAGGCTGATGCGCTCGTATGTGACGCCCGCGCTGGAGGATATCGCGCTGTGGCATGAGCGGGATATCTCGCATTCGTCCGTCGAGCGGGTGATACTGCCTGACGCAACACAGTTGTTGGATTATATGCTGAATAAATTGGATGGTATATTGGATGGTTTGCATGTGTATCCGGAGAATATGCTGCGGAGTATGGAGAGCAGCCTGGGGTTGCCGTTCAGCCAGCATGTGCTGCTCGCGCTTGTAGGGAAGGGGATGCTGAGGGAAGAAGCGTATGATACGGTTCAAAGGCTGGCGATGCGCTCATGGTCGGAGGGGAAGCGTTTCCGGGAGGTGTTGGACGAGGAAGGGACTGTTCAT
Source organism: Oscillospiraceae bacterium (assembly GCA_031270865.1). GTDB lineage: Bacteria > Bacillota > Clostridia > Christensenellales > Aristaeellaceae > BNUH01. The sequence continues at coordinate 1,502 of JAISWI010000086.1, read as the reverse complement.
AAAATGTTAACAGGAGAGGAGCTTGACGAATGCTTCAATCCAGCGTATCATCAGCGATTCGTTGACAATATTTTCGCCAGGCTGGGGTTGGACGCATAGGTTGTCCAATTTTAGGGTAATATGGGAACAGCGAGGGGTATATTTCGGTAACGGATGATACCGGAGGTACACGGAATGCAGGATTGGCGGGACGATTACAGCGGCGGGGGTTACGGCAAGCAGCGTTCGCCGAGGTTAGCGGGCGCGGTTGTCCTGGCCATGCTGTGCGGGGCGTTGGCGGGCGGCGGGGTCGCGTTCGCGATATCGTCGGCGATGGCGAAGGATACGGGCGGGGGCGGTCGGGGCGTTGTGACGATTCAGGTTGCGCCGCCCGTTGAGGTGGGTATGGCCGACGCGGAGGATATGCTGGAACATGGCTGCGGCGTGGAGAAGGTAGCGCTGGCCGTGTCGCCGAGCGTTTTGGAGATTACTACCAATAGTAAGGCCGTGCATCCGTTTTATGGGAGTTATGTTATAAGCGGGGCGGGCAGCGCGGTCGCGCTGACAGAGGATGGTTATTTAATTACCAATAACCATGTGATTAAGGACGCGACGACGATTCAGGCAAGGACGAATACCGGGGATGAGTTTGTCGCGACGGTGGTTGGCGGGGACGCGCAGACAGATATAGCGGTGTTGAAGATCGACGCGCGGGGGTTGGTACCGGTGGTGTTTGCGGATTCCGATGAGGCGAGGGTGGGGGAGTTGACTGTCGCGATAGGGAATCCGCTGGGGACATTGGGGGGGACTGTGACTGAAGGGGTGTTAAGCGCGAAGGACAGGGCGATTATGATAGATGGGCAGACAATGACGCTGCTGCAGACGTCAGCCGCCATTAATCCGGGGAATTCCGGGGGCGGGCTGTTCGATAACGTGGCGAGGCTGATTGGGATAGTAGTGGCGAGGGCAAATGAGAGCAACGGGGCGAATGTAGAGGGGATTGGGTACGCGATACCGTCGAATATAGTAAGGAGGGTAGCGGCGGAGCTGGTAGAGCATGGGTATGTGACTGGGAGGCCGGCGCTGGGGGTAGTGGCGAAGGTGATTAACTCAAGGTATGATTTGATAAGGTATCAGTTGGAACGGGCTGGGGTTTACGTGATGAACGCGTTCAGGGATAGTCCTGTGATGTTATGGGACCAGATTTTGACAGTTAACGGGCAGCCGATAGGCAGCGCGGAGGACATACAGGCGGCAGTAGCGGGGGTAGGGATAGGGGAAACCGTGCGAGTGGAGGTAAGGAGGCAGGGCCAGGAGGTTATGCTTGAGGTAGTAATCCGGGAGAAAACGCCGGATATGACGGATTCAGAGATGGTCTAACGCATGGAGGAACAACCCACCCTGGCCACGAGGGTCCAGCGTCACGCTGGTCAGGGGGTCAAGGGGGGTGAAACCCCCTTGCGGGGTGTGGGGCGGAGCCCCACGTCCCCCGGTCGTCGTCGCCGAAACCCCAGCCCCGCAGG
>JAISWI010000055.1 GCA_031270865.1 Oscillospiraceae bacterium | reverse complement strand
CCCAGACCCCGCAAGGGGGGTTCACCCCCCTTTACCCCCAGACCAGCGTGACGCTGGACCCTCGTGGCCAGGGTGGGTTGTTCCTCCATGGCTCACTCGCCGATCGCGCCGCGCACCTTTATCGCCAACCCAGGCCTGTTCGTTATCACGCCATCCACTCCGCAGCGTATCGCCCGCTCGATCGCCGAGGGCGCGTCCACGGTCCACAACCTCACCTGAAGCCCCGCGTCGTGGCACCGCTTGGCAAACTCCATCAGCCGCGCCCGCGTCAACGGCGCGTGCATCGCCTCCGCTCCTATCGCTTTCGCGAAATCCCACGGCGCCCGCTGCCGCTGATCGAACAGTATGCCCAGCCTCGCGTCCGGCGCGATTCTCCTCATCCGCTCCAGGTAAACCATCTCGAACGAGGAGAACACTACCCGCTCCATCATTCCGGACGCGCGTACCACCTCCAGCGCCGCCTCAGCCAACCCTGGATCATCCCTTCGCGCCCGCTTCAACTCTACATTTACCTGCAACCCAGATGGCGCGGCCAGCGCCAGCGTCTCTTCAAGCGTCGGGATAACCGCGCCCCCCGCGGCCTTCCCTCCTCGCGAGAAGTCATACTGGCGCAGTTCTTCCAGCGTCATTAGCGCGACCTCGCCGGAACCGTTGCTGCAGCGGTCGATCGTGTCGTCGTGGCAGATCACTACCACGCCGTCCGCTGTTCGCTGCGCGTCAAGCTCTATGCCGTCGGCTCCCGCGTTGATGGCCAGTTGGAACGCGGGCAGGGTGTTCTCCGGCGCGTTATACGAATCGCCGCGATGGGCCCAGATCTGCGCGGGCATACGCAAACCTCCTCACGGGAATATTATTACATTTAAATAACGAATCAACCCTGCCCGCGCAGCGCGTTATAGACCGCCTCGGCAGCCTTCCCGCTCATGCCGGGGACAGCGGCCAACTCGTCCGCCGTGGCCGCCCGAAGCGCGTTCATCGTGCGGAAACTGGTCAGCAGCGCCCGCCGCCGGGCCGGGCCTATCCCTGGTATCGCTTCCAGCGGCGACTTGGTCTGCTGCTTGCCGCGCAGCTTGCGGTGGTGGGTGATCGCGAACCTGTGCGCCTCATCCCTTATATGCTGCATCAGATGAAGCGCGGGACTGCGTTTATCCAACAGGATGCTCCCCTCGCGGTCCGGCAGGAATATCTCTTCCAGCCGTTTCGCTAGCGAGCATATAGGCGTATCCGCCCCGGCGCCCAGCATCGCGCGTCTGGCGAAGGCCAGCTGCTCCGGCCCGCCGTCTATCACGACCAGGTCGGGCAGATCAGAGAACGCCCCGCCCTCCGGATCCAACCCCTGCGCCAGCCGCTCCGCCTTCTCCCGCAGACCGTGCCGGAACCGCCGGCCTAACGCCTCCTCCATCGAGGCGAAGTCGTTCGCGCCCTCCACCGTCTTGATCCGGAAATGGCGGTACTGCCGCCTGGCCGGTTTCCCATCGATAAACACGACCATCGACGCGACGGACAACGCGCCCTGCGTGTTGCTGATGTCATAACATTCCATCCGTCGGATTCGCCCAGGCAGGCCGATGGCCTTGGCCAGGCTGACCGCCGCGCCCAGAGTGCGCTCATACTGCGCCTTAGTGTTCTGGTTGCGCTTGGCCAGCGCGTCGTCGGCGTTCTTCCGCGCGAGATTGACCAGATCGCGCTTCTCGCCGCGCTGGGGCGTTGATATCTCCACCCGCTGGCCCAGTATCCCGGTGAGCAGATCGGACAGCGTATCCGGCTCGTCTAACGGCGTTTGGGTGAGTATGACGGGCGGGATCAGCGCGGCCTCGGTGTAGAATTGCAATATGAAGCTGCCCAGCGCCTCGCCGGGATCGTCGTCGCCCGCGCGTTCCAGCGTGAACGAGTCGCCGCCCAGCATCTGCCCGCCGCGCACGTGCGTCACTTGGACAATCGCGTCCAATCCATCCTGCGCGACGGCCAGCGCGTCGCAGTCGCCGCCGCCGGGCCGGGTGGCCCGCTGTTTCTCGAACAGCCGCTCGACCGCCTTGATCCGATCGCGCAGTATCGCGGCCCGCTCATACTCGAACGACCGCGCGGCCTGATCCATCTGGCCGCGAAGCCGCCGGACCGCCTCGTCGTCGCGCCCGGCGAGGAAGCGCAGCGCCTGGCCCAGTATCTCATGGTACTCGCCGCGCCCCACCTTCCCCGCGCACGGGGCGAGGCAGTTGCCTATCTCGTGCTGGACGCACGGGCGGCGCTCCTTACCGTCGGGCAGCGAGAGCGAGCATGTCCGCAGCGGGTATACCTGCCTCAGCAGGTCCAGCGCCTCGCGGACGCTGGTCGCGCCCAGATACGGCCCGAAGTACTTCGCGCCGTCGCGCTGGGTCCGCCTCACGAACTCGAGGCGGGGGAAATCCTGTGAGGTATCCACACGGATGAACGGGTATTGCTTGTCGTCGCGCAGCAGTATGTTGTAAAACGGCTTGTGCAGCTTGATCAGGTTGCATTCCAGTATCAGCGCCTCCAGGTTGGAGCCGCACAGCAATACATCGAAGTCCTCGACGCGCGAGACCATCGCGCGTACCTTCGGGGTATGCCCGTGTCCGGCCTGGAAGTACTGGCGCACGCGGTTCTTCAGGTTCTTGGCCTTGCCTACGTACAGCACATCATTCCCCTCGCGCATCAGGTAGCAGCCGGGGGATTCGGGCAGTGTCCGCAGCTTTAGCGCGAGGGTGTCGTTCATCTATATAGGCCTAGCGGCGCGGGCGGGGATTAATCCTCCCCGTCCTCGCCGCCGTCCTCGAAGTCGTCATCGCCGTCATACTCGTAGTCGTCGTCTTCTTCGTCATCGTCGTCGTCCTCGTCCTCGTCGTCCATGACGATATCGTCGTCGGCGAAGCGGGCCTGGACCACCTCGACCAGCTTATCGAGCAGATCGTCGTCCACGGGGACAAACTCCTCCATCTCCTCGCCGTCCTCGTTGATGGAGCTGAGCACGCGCATGATGTACATGCTTTCTTCCTCGCCCTCGCAGTGATCGCAGCCGGGACCGTGCTCATGCCCATGGCCGTGGCCGTGATCGCGCTCACTCGCTTCCCCGGCGTCCATCAGCACGGCGTACTCCTCGCCGTTGTAGAAGAAGTAATCCATGACCTCAAGCATCAGCGTATTGCCATCGTCGTCCGAGAACTCAACGATATCATGCTCGTCGTCGCCGACCAGCCCGTTGTTCTCCGCGTCGTTGAAACGATCGCTCATAACCGCACCTTTCCGCGCGTTACGGGCGAACCGCCGCGCGTTGTAATCACTTCGCATTATACCCACTGTCGCGGGAAAATGCAATAGCGCGTTGTGATTACAGCCCGAACGGATGATTATTTATCCCGCCGAGCTGATTGATGGGGGGTCACCCGCGCCACGCCGCGCCTGCTTACGTCAACGTTGATCCGGTAACGCCGCAACAAGTCCCCACACGTTTTATAGTGGTATAAGGTATGCCGCGGGGGTCGGCGCGGTCACGGCGCGGGCTTAGGAGTCGGCTCAGCGGTCGGCTCAACGATTGGCTAAATGGTTGGCTCGACGGTCGGCTCAACGATTGGCTCAACGGTCTGCTCGACGGTTGGATCGACGATTGGTTCAACAGTCGGCTCGACACTCGGTTCCGGGGATTGGACTGGCCATCCTCCGCGCTGGCCGCCCTGCTGTCGCTGCCCGCCCTGCGGGATCTGTCCGTCCGGCGGGGTTTGCCCTGCGACCGGTATCTCCCCGTCAGGCATGGCTGGCGTTTGTCCTGATATCCGGTTTGTATCTTGGTTTGGCATGCTGAACCCGCCGAAAGCGCCCCGGTTGCCGAATTGTGAGCCATACGCGCCGCCATCCTCGGATACCGACGTTACCGGAGCGTCCGCGCCCAGCGTTACCTCGGCGCGTTTCTCGCCGTTGACCCATACCGACACCGTCCGCCCCGGCGACAACTCCGGCGCGGAGAAACCGGACACCGAGCACGTGGTCTCGCTTTCCAAAGAGAGTATCGCCTCGCCGGACTCGCCGCGAAGCTCGATCACGCTGCCCGCTTCGACGTTCCGGGTATACCTGAGCAGCAGCGCGGGCTGTGTTGATTGCGCCGACACGGACAGCACCGATCCCGCCGTGATAAGCCTGCCGCCGTTTATCGTGAACGACCCGTCGAAGTCGATCGCGCCCTCCATGCCCTGCGACATGCCGCTCAGATATAATTCTCCACCATTCATAACGATATTGCCGTTCGCGTCGATGGTATCCGCGCCGCCCGACGCGCGGAGCGATCCGCCGTTTATGTACAGCGTCATGGCCGCCACGCCGGAACCGCCCCTGCCCATCATGTTCCAGCCGCCTTTGCTGGCTGAGCCGTCGGCCAGGTTTACCGCGTCGTCGGAGGCTGTGATGTTATGTTCGCCGCCGTTTATCTCGATCGCCGAGCCTTCCAGTCCCTCGAAGCAGCGGGCGATGTTGACCGCGCCGCCGTCTATCCTGAGCATCGCCTCCGCGTGGATGGCGTCGTCGCCTGTGCGGATGCTGAACGAGCCGCTGGTTATCCAAACATCACCATTCGAATGCGCCGCGTCGTCCTGGGTATCCAGCTCGAACGTCCCGCCCTGGACGCTTAGCGCCACGCCTGCCTTGAGGCCCTTCATGCTCCCGGCGTCCTCCTCGGTATCGGCCACGGGCTGGAAGAATCCCGCGCGGCCTCCGCCAGCCTTCCCGGACGACAGCGCGACCGCGTCCGCGCCGCCGCCCGTTCGGATAGCGTACGTCCCGCCCATGACCAGCAAGGTTGATTCCGCTTGCGCGGCGTCGTTGAGGGCGGTGATGTCCAACGCGCATTCTTCCAGTTGGATGAAGCCTTTCTCCGGGTCGTCGGCCTTGGTGGACTTGATCCCGTCGCCGCCCGCGTTGATCGCGGCGGTTACGCCGCGCATCGCCACGCCGTCGCTGCCGCGCAGCGCGAAGCCTCCGGTCGTGATATCCAGCGTTCCCCCGGTCATAATCAACATATCCTTGGCCCACGCGCCGCGCCCCGGGCCTTCGATGGTCAACGCGCCGCCGCCCGTTATCACCAGGTCATTCTTCACAAAAATGGCGGCTTGGGCGGATTTATCGTCGTCGTCGTCGGAATCCACGGATTCCGCGACGCCGCCCGCGATAATGTTAGAAGTGCCCTCCGGCAGGATGATTACCGCCTTGCCCGCCTGTTTGACGTAGACCGCCGCCGCGCCTTCATTATATATGGAGGCGTCGTCCAGCGCGACGCGCACCAGGTCGGTCTTCGACGCGTCGATGAGGATCTGTCTGCCCGTGGATTCCCCGGTTAACACATATGTTCCCGGGGATTGGATCAATATGGTTGAATCGTCGGCGGCCGCTCCGGGTCCGGCGACCTTGACGGCGGCGGCGGTCATTTCGATCCGCGTGGCGTTTGCCGGAATGGAAGCGTCCGCGTCCTCGGCCAGAAACGCGTACAGCGGCGCGGCGTAATCGACCGGTTCGGCGGCGACGGCCTCTATGCCGTCGGATTCGCCAAAACCCGCCGCCGGGAATACGGCGGTTCCTACAAGTATGGCGGCGATCAGCGCGACTGTTATCGTGAATCCGCGTTTATCGGTGAATTTCATTTCGTACCTCACTGGCATGGGGCGGCCGCCCCATGCCCTGCTCACGCGGATCATCCGCTCTGGCATTGTTATGATAAACCATACTTTTGAATCGGGTGTGAACGGAATGTAAATTCCATGTAAGAGGTTTGTTTGGGGGCTTGCCCCCCCCCCCCGCCGCGCCAAATTTCTGGAACCCTGCAAGGAATCCTATCCCTCATCCGTCTTGCTCAATAGAGTGTTTTCAGGTATAATCCTTCATGTTTGGAAGGTGAAGCTATGGTTCGCATAATCATTCTGGGAGTACTGCTCGCGATGTCCGTCTACGAATGGACGCGCGGCCCGTCTAAGGCGCTGTACTGGATCGCGCTGGCCGGGCTGTTCGCGTTCTTCTCGCTGCGCTACGGCCAGGGCCAGGACTACCTCAACTACCTGAGCATCTACGCGACTGTCAAGCCGCTGAACATGCTCCCCAACTATTTCCTGTATACATTTAACAAGATCGAGATCGGCTTCTTCTATCTGATCAGCTTTATGCGCATGTGCCACATCCATTTTTCGGTGTTTGTGGCGCTGTTGTCGGCCGGAAGCCTGCTGTTGATCGACCGGTTTATCCGCAAGTTCAGCCCGCTGCCGCTGCTCTCGCTTACCTGCTTCTTCGCGGTTTACTCGTTAACCTATATGGAAAGCGGACTTCGCCAGCTTCTGGCGCTGTGCCTGATGCTGGGCTGGGCGCTTCCGGACTGGCTGTCGGAGAAGCGGCTGCGCAGCGCGCTGATGTTCTGCGTCGCCGCGACCATGCACGCCTCCGCTTTGCTCGCGCTGGCAGTCCTGCTGGTGTTCTTCCATGGCGAACAGCGGGCGGCCTGGGATTGGAAGCCCAAGTGGGTGGCGGTGTGCTCCGGGCTGGTGCTGGCCGCCATGCTGGTGGTCAACTTCGTGAACCTGACGCCCGTTCTGGAACGCTTCCCCGAGCCTTACGGCTCCGTTTTGATCTATTACCTGCGGACCGCGCGGAGCTTCAGCCTGCTGGCGCTGGCTAACCGCCTGATATTCCTCCTGATTATCGCCTGGCTGACCTTCCGCGCCCGGGACCGCCTGACCGCCCGCGAGTGGTTCCTTGTGAAGTTTTACGCCGTCGGCTTCCTGGTCTACCTGACGTTTATGTCGGTGGACCTGATTGCCTCGCGCACGAACGTTTACTTCAGGATCGTGGAGTTCGCGCTGCTGCCCGCGCTGCTCTACCGCAACCGCGATCTGAATATCAAGATCGTCCCCGCGTTCGCCGCGATACTCGCGATGCTGGGCTTCATATATATCAAGGATATACGCGCCGTTATGGATTTTGGCCAGTATTTCCGCTCGAATCCGACGGAATATCCATATATCACAATACTTAACCCGGCTGAATTGATGGAAGCGCGCTATATTCCCGTAAAGTATGAGCCGTACATGAACCAGGCCGCGTACGGGCAGTTCGACTTTATCGAATATTACCGCAGGGTATTGCGCAAACCATCGATCACCAGCCCGATACTCCCGTATTGACGCGGCTTCACGCGCGGCGGCAGGCCGCGCCGGCCGAACCGTCCCCGCCCCGCCCGGGCGCGGATAGTTCAGGCGCGGGCCGCTCCATGGCTATGGTTATGGGGCTGATGACGCTGTCCAAGGCGCTGGGATTCGTCCGCGAGGTCGCGCTGTCCTCCAGGTTTGGCATGACCTACGTCACCGACGCGTATAAGACCGCGTTCAACATACCCTGCCTGCTGCTCTCCGCGCTGATCGCGGCGATGGCGACTATATTCGTTCCGATATATAACGAGCGTCGGCGCGAGGGCGCCCAGGCCGCGTCGCGGTTCACGCGGGTCACGCTCACGGCGGGGCTTATCGTGTCCGCGCTGATCGCGCTTGGCACGTATATCGCGCTGCCTTGGCTTGCGGGCGTGATGCTCCCCGGCGCGGGCGAGGATATGGTAAGCCTCACGATAAGCCTGACGCGGATAATGATCCCTATGGCGCTATTCGTATTTTTGTACAGAATGCTGGGCGCGTACCTTCAAGCGCGGTTCAGTTTCACCATGCCGGCGGTCGCGACATGCGCCGGGGCAATAGTTATTATACTGGGCATAGTATTCTCGGGCGGGAACATCGCGTTGGTCGCCGTCGCTACGCTGGCCGGGATGGTCGTCGAGTTCCTTACCCAGCTGCCCGCCGCCCGGAGGCGTGGGCTTGAGCCGCGCCCGTTATTGGATCTTAACGATCCCGGGCTGAGGCGGCTGGCGTTCCTGACGCTGCCGCTGCTGGTGGGGGGCGTGTTCGACCAGCTGTACATTGTGTTCGACCGGGTGGTGACCGCCGCGACTGCCGGCGACATCAGCGCGTTGGATTACGGCAACCGCGTAACGACGATGGTAAGCGCGGCGTTCCTGACTACGATATCCACGGTGCTCTACCCCAGCCTGACCGAGTCCGCGCGGGACGAGAAGCGGTTCGCCGGACACTTCTCATTGGGCGTCAGCCTTAACGTGCTGATCGGGCTTCCGGCGGCCGCCGCGCTGCTGATGCTGCGCGTTCCGGTGACGCGGCTGGTGTTCGAGCGCGGCGCGTTCGACGCGTCCGACGCCGCCGTGACCGCCGGTACGATGGCCTGTTACGCGCTTGGGATGCTGGGTCTGGGCATAAAGGAGCTGTGCGGCCGGGCATTCTACGCGCGGCAGTCCACTCGCCCGCCGATTGTTGTGGGTATTCTAGGCGTAATGCTGAATATCGCGCTAGATTATTTGTTGTATCCGCTGATTGGGGTGAGCGGGGTCGCGCTGGCGTCGGCGATAGCGGCGAGCGTGTCCGCGCTGGCGCTGATGGTATTGCTGCGGGCGAAGACGGGGCATGTCGGCGGCGGAGCGATATTGTTATGTACGGGTAAGGTTTTGCTCGCGACTGGCGCGATGTGCAGTGTGATACTCGCGGGTTCTCATATCTTCCCATTGGGCGAGGCGTATGGGATGGGGCTTGCGGTACCGCTGCTTGGAACGGCGGCGGCGGGATTGGCGGCGTACGCGGCAACGCTGGCGCTTCTGCGTACGCGGGAATTATCCTATATGATTAGTATTGTAAGGCGTAAGGGGAATGTTTCGTAAGTGGGGATCGGCGAGGCTCGTGTACTGCTTGTTGGGCGATTCGCCTCGTTTTCTATACTGCGTGTTGGAGGATTCGCCTCATCCCATCTACTGCTTGTTGGGCGATTCGCGTCACCCCAAAGTACCAGACGGAACCCCACCAACCCCAAATATTGTAAGAGGTGCGACACCATATGGATGATCGTGTGTTAATATTTGACACAACTCTGCGCGACGGGGAGCAAACCCCCGGCGTCAACCTCAACCTGACCGAAAAACTGGAGATCGCCCGCCATCTGGAACGCCTGCGCGTGGACGTGATCGAGGCGGGGTTCGCCGGGGCTTCGCGCGGCGACTTCGAGGCGGTCGAGGCGGTCTCGCGCGAGACGCGCTCGTCCGTGGTGTGCTCGCTGGCGCGGTGCGCGCCCGTCGATATCGAGCGGGCGGCTCAAGCGCTGTCGGGCGCGGCGAGGCCAAGAATCCATGTATTCCTGGCTTCCTCCGCCCTTCATCTGGAAAAAAAGCTAAGGATGACGCCGGATCAGGCGCTTGAACGCGCGGCCAGCGGCGTGCGATTGGCGAAATCGTTATGCGATGATGTGCAATTCTCGGCGGAGGACGCCTCGCGCAGCGATCCCGCGTTCCTGGCCCAGCTGTTCGGCGAGGCCATCGCGCAGGGAGCTTCAACGATAAACATAACCGATACGGTGGGTTACGCCACGGCCAACGAGTTCTCGCGGCTCGTGCAGGAGCTGCTCAAGAATATCCGGGGCGTCGATAGGGCGAGGGTATCTGTACATTGCCATAACGACCTGGGGCTGGCGGTCGCCAACTCGCTGGTGGCGGTCCGCCACGGCGCGAGGCAGGTCGAGTGCACGATGAACGGCGTCGGCGAGCGGGCGGGCAACGCCGCGCTCGAGGAAATCGTGATGGGCCTGCGCACCCGCGCCGACTACTACGGAGCCTCGTGCAATATCGACACGAAACGACTTTATGTGACAAGCCGACTGGTTTCGACATTGACCGGATTGGAGATTCCGCCCAATAAACCCGTCGTCGGGGCGAACGCGTTCCTCCACCAGAGCGGAATACACCAGCACGGAGTCGCGTGTGACCGCTCGACCTATGAAGTTATGCGTTCAGAAGATATCGGCGTCCCGGCTGGCAACGCTCCGCTGGGCAAGCTCTCCGGCAGTCACGCGTTCGAGGAGACCGCCTCGCGCCTGGGCTTCACGCTGTCGCGCAACGACCTTGGCGCCGCGTTCAAGCGCTTCAAGGAACTGGCCGACCGCAAGAAGGACGTCACCGAGCGCGACCTCGTCGCATTGCTCAGCGGCCAGTGGGTCGACGCTCCGGAGTTGTATCACCTTGAATCCTACCAGTTGTTCGCCGGGAACACCCTCACCCCCACCGCAACCGTTAAGATTAAGTATGGTGATGATGTAATAACCGAGGCGGCCGTCGGCGATGGTCCCATCGACGCGGCCTATCGCGCCGTCGATCGGATCACCAAACGCGATACAAAATTGGAAACATATGGCATCCGCGCCGTCACCGAAGGACAGGACGCGCTGGGCGAGGTCACCGTCCGGATTACCGTTGACACCGGCGATGGCAAGCCGCCTCGACGAGCGTTGGGCAAGGGCGCGTCGACCGATATTATCGAGGCGTCGATACTGGCGTATGTCAACGCGGTGAACCGGGCCGCGGCGGATTAATCCATACTATTCCAGTATGGTATCGCCCGCGTATAGCCCCGACACCACCTCGACCATGCCGCCGGACCTGCCGCCCAGCGTCACTGGGATACGCAGCGACGGCGCGATTGATTCCAAAATATAATCATCGTCCGGCCGTAACAGCCGTCCCAGCGGCCCGCGCAGCCACGAGTATGGCATCTCTCCCGCCGCCGGATACCGCGTCGCGTACGGCGTTCCGTTAATAACGCCGACCGCCGATTCCGCAACCCAGATCCCCTCGCGGTCAACGCCCGTATCGATGGCGGCCTCCGCAGCCGTGTCCAGCGGCGCGTCGATATCCAGCGCGACCGTAACCAGCGGCAACTCGACCGACGCCACAAAACCAACATATTCCTTGCCTCCGGTTGTGACAATCGCCGGTTGGTTTGTGTTGATTATACCAAACCATTCCGGCGAAACGTTGAATTCGACGGCGCGGTATTGAGCGTCGATCAGCATGCCCAGCGCCTCTCCCTCCCGAACCGTATCACCGACTTTCAGCGGCATATCGGACAACACCCCGTCGGTCGGCGAGTGGATCGATAGGCTATCGACGGTTTGCTGGGCCTGCGCGGCGTCGCGCGCGGCTGTTTCCAGCGTCAGCATCTGGTTTTCGTAGCCGGGGACGGTCAGCGGGCCTTCCAGCGTGAACAGCGGCTGCCCGGCCTCCACCCAATCCCCCGCCGCCACGCTCGACGAACGTATAACCCCGCTTACGCCCCAGACCAGCGCTGCCTGGTCGATTTCCAGCAAACCGGAACCGGCGAAGTTCCCGTCGCGGTCGTAGACGGAGGCTGTCTGGCCTTCGGCGAGGCGGTAATCCGTGAGCCGCGTGACGGCGCTGCCCAACTCGCGCTCGACGACCTCGCCGTCAACCTCGATCACGCCCGACGCGGTGGCGACCTCGACGCGCGTGAACTCGCCGACAGCGACGGCCAGCATCGTATCGGGCAGCGTGACCGACATCGCGCCGCCGACCGCGATCCGGGCGCAAGCCCCGGCGGTGATGGCCTCGCCCGGCCCGCCGCGCATCTCAACGACCAGCCCGGAAACGGGCGAGACGATCACGGCGGGAGCGGCGGTTGACAGCGCGGGCGCGACGGCCGCCTTAGCCGCCTCCAGCGCGGACGCCGCCCGATCCAACGCCAGATACGCGTCGCCGCTCTCCAGCAGCGCGACCAGATCGCCCTGCCTGACGACGTCGCCAGCGGCGTGAAAGACGGCCTTCACGCTGCCAGCGGCCTCGGCGGTGATGATCCCCTTCTCGTATGGCTCGACTATGCCCGACCCGCCGACGGTCAAGCGAAGGGTTTGGGCGGCGACAACCAGCGCGGGCAGGCTAGGTTCGGGCGCGGGCATGCCCCAGCCGAACACCAGCTCGGCCACCGCCACCAGCGCGGCCAGCCCCAACGCCGCCCAGCGCGTCCACTTCGGCGCGCGCGACCGGACGGTTTTGGCGCAGCCGCCCGCCCATTCAAGGAAATCCGCGACGGCGTTGGATTTCGTATCCGGTTTAGTGGAATCCGGCTTCGACGACCTCATTAGCGCACCTCCGACGTTAAAAGCATACCCCAACAACCTTCAGTATCGCCAGATCGATGGAATTTTATCGGAAGCGGGAGGAATTTTCATCCATGCGGGGAATTTATAGTTATAATGACGGTGATACTTGCGTTGTGATGGGGGATTCGCCTCGCGCCCTCCGTTGCCGTGGGGCGACGCGAATCCCCCAACAGCCATCAGAAGGGGCGACGCAACTCCCCCAACACGCCGACACCGCAATAACCACCGACAAGGAGGACCCCCCATGCCCAATCCCCCGCGCGAAGTCATCGTCCCGCTGGACTTCCCCGCAAAGCCTGACGCGCTGCGGTTCCTCGACCTGTTCGCCGACGCTGGCGAGCGTCCGTTCGTGAAGATCGGTATGGAGCTGTTCTACGCGGAAGGCCCCTCGATCGTAAACGAGGCCGCCTCGCGCGGACTGCGCGTATTCCTCGACCTTAAGGTGTGCGATATCCCCAACACAGCCAGGGGCGCGATGGCTTCACTCGCCGGATTGCCCATAGACATGGTGAACTGCCACGCGCTGGGCGGCCTTGATATGATGCGCCGGGCGCGTGAGGGGCTGGATTCGCGCGGCGGGAGGCGTCCGCTTCTGCTAGGCGTGACCATATTGACCTCCATCGATAACGCCCGGCTGAACAACGAGCTGGGCATCGGCGGCGGGGTTGGCGCGGCGGTGGTCAAGCTTGCGGGATTGGCTAAGGAGGCCGGGCTGGATGGAGTGGTATGCGCCCCGGGCGAGTCTATGCTGATTCACCAAACTTGCGGCTCGGATTTTGTGACGATCACGCCGGGGGTCCGGTTCCCTGACGAGGCCATCGACGACCAACATCGCGTTGTGGGTCCGGACGACGCGCGGAGGTTCGGTTGTAACTATATTGTGGTGGGCCGTCCCATAAACAGGGCGGTTGATCCCGTTTCAGCGTATCGTCGGTATGTCCGCGCGTTCGCCGGTAAGGATTGAGTGAGGATTGAAATGGGTTCGAAAAAAACTTTATGGATTGGTATTGACAACGTCGCGTTGTCGTGGTAGTATGGTATTGTGAAACAGGTGTATCCGGCGGCTATGGGCCGCCGGTTTTTGTTTGCGCGGGAACCCGGCTTGACAGCGCGGATAATCTCGCTAAGACGCCGCGTCCCAAGCCGGGCGGCGGCACGTAAAGGAGGCTGGCGGTGGGGCCGAGGGAGGCGAATTTTCGCAGGAGGGGCGTTGACAAGCAGGCGCGGCTAAGGAAGCTCATCGCGCCGCCGTTCAACGCGGTGCTCGGGGACATATTGTCCGGGGCGCACAGGCATTACTGGCTGCTGGGCGGCAGGGGCAGCGGGAAATCCTCGTTCGTCTCGCTGGCGATGACGGAGATGCTGTCCAGGAGACCCATGGCCAACGCGGTGATATTCCGCAAGACGGAGGCCACGCTTCGCGACAGCGTGGCGGCGCAGACCATGTGGGCGCTTGAGCAGATGGGCATGGAAGAGCATTGGGACTATATCTCCAGCCGCGGCGCGTTCGAGGAGCGGGCCACCGGGCGGCTCATCCTCACGCGCGGGCTGGATAAGCCCGTCCGCACCAAGGGGTTAAAGCCTAGGTCGGGAGCGTTCGAGATCCTCTGGTTCGAGGAGCTGGCGGAGTTCCGGGGCATGGACGAGATCCTCACCGCGACCGCCAGCGTCATCAGGGGCTGCGACAGACCGGTATGCTTCGCCACGTTCAACCCGCCGGGATCGCCGGGACACTGGCTCAACCGCGAGGCCGCGCGGCCATCGCCCGACAGATTCATCCACCGCAGCGACTACCGGGATATGCCCCCGGAATGGCTGGGCACGGCGTTCATCGCGCAGGCCGAGGCCATCCGCGAGCGCGACGAGGCGGTATGGCGCCGGATGTACCTGGGCGAGACCGGCGGCGACGACGGCGCGGTGTTCCCAAACGTGACCCTCCGCGCGGTAAGCCAGGCCGAGATAGCCTCAATGGACAGGATATGGAACGGGCTGGACTTCGGGTTCGGCGCGTCGCCCGACGCGCTGGTCCGCGTGGGCTACGACGCGAAACGCCGGACCGTGACGGTGTTCGAGGAGTTCTGGGGAATACGCGTCCCATCGGACTCGCTGGCCGAGGCGGTTCGGGAACGCTGCGGCAGGGCCGCCATCACCTGCGACAACGCGGAACCGCGCATGATCGATACCTTAAGATCGCGCGGCGTGAACGCCATGCCCGCGAGGAAAGGCCCCGGCAGCGTGACGCATGGAACGCGCTGGCTGGCGGACAGGCTCAGCATCGTGATCGACCCGGCAAGATGCCCGAACGCGGCGCGCGAGTTCACCACCTACCAGTACGGTAAGGACAGGTTCGGGAACATCGGCGCGGAACCATCCAGCGGCGGCTGCCATGCCATCGACGCGTGCAGGTACGCGCTGGAGGAGGTTATGTCCGAACGCGCCGGGCGGGTTTTCAGGAAGGATTAACCTGATATACGAAGGTTAGGAGGATAACATGGAAAGGTTTACTAAGAGCGGGACGCATAGATACCTGCTCCTGCTGCCGATCGTGACAATGATACTGTTCACCAACATGCTGGTCAACCTGATAGAGGGGCTGGACGCGGCAATCCTCAAGGAGAAGGTCATAGAAAAAAGGGTGGACGTGGACCTGGTCGCCGACCAGATCGACCGAATGCTCGAGCGCGGCCACAACTGGGCGCTGTACTACAACTTCTTTGAGAGCTGCATCATCTCCGGCATAGAGACGATAGACTCGCTGTACGAGACATACGCGGGCGTGTACGACGAAAACCTGATATCGATCTCAACGCGCGTGACAGAGTACGACGCGCCGTTCAACCCGAACGAGTACCCTGAATTCGTCAGGGCGGTACACGCGAATATGTCCGGCGAGTTCACCGCGATGTATGAGCCGGAGGGCTTGCCAGTCCGCGCGATGCACCTGTATTTCCGGTGGGTGCCGTCGGACCCGCGGATACAGGAGCGGTTCCTGCTGGTGAGCGGCGCGTCCCACCTGAGCGTGCAGACAAAGGAATCCATGCGGCTGGTGATGGGCATAACCGCGCTGATCATAGTCACGACCCTGCTTAACTGCGCGATAGTCGTGCTGCTGGGGAAGATGTCCAATATAATCGCGGAGGGAAGGCATGTCGCGCTTGCGCAAGGAACGGGGGAATCGGCCGATGAATGACGACGATATCATGAAGATCCTCACCCACTCGCTGCTGGCCACGCTAGGGGCGCTGGCCAGGCAGCTGAACCTTAAAAGCACCGTGTCGATCAAGATGATCCAGTTTGTCAGCGGCTGCTTTATCGCCGCGTTCACGGGGATCATGGTCTTCTTCCTCGCGCAGTCGATGAACCTGGACGACAACATAGCTTACGCGGCCGCGGGTATAAGCGGGTGGATAGGGCCGCAGGCGCTGGATACCGTCACGGATTTCGTTAGGAAGATGGCCGGGGTCAACGGCAAGGCGCATGTCGAAGGGGGCGTGACCGTTATTGAGATAGAAAGGAACACCGGCGATGATAACAACGCCCCGGGGAACGCGGGTTGACACGGAGACGGTAAGACGCGCGGCGGAACAGTTCATGGACGGCAGAATGCCGCTGGCCAGGCGCATGGACGCCTACTACGACGGGCGGTCCGCGGTGACGTTCAGAAGGAAACCATATGGCGCGCCCAACAACAGGCTGGCGCACCCGTTCGCGAGGTATATCGTGACTATGGCGGCCGGGTACCTGCTGGGTTCGCCCGTGAGGTACTACGACGGCGGGCAGGACGGGCAGGCGGTTGGATTGAGCGCGCTGGTAGACGCGTATAGGGCCGCGAACGCCGACGCGGTGGATAATGAGCTGGCGGAACAGGCCAGCCTCTATGGGGTCGGCGTGGAGCTGCTCTATCTGGACGAGCGGGCAAGGGTAAGGATGGCCGCGCTGGATCCGGGTTCGGCATTCGTTGTGTACGACGACTCGGCGGAGCATCGGCCTGTTATGGGGGTTCAACTGCGGCGCGCGGATAGGCTTGGTTATGGGTATGGGGGCGGGTATCAGGCCACTGTGAGGACCGCGTCGGAGGAGTTCGAGATGGTAGGGCCGTCAATAGAGGAGTTAAGGCGGGCAGGCGAGGGAAGGCCGCATTACTTCGCGGGCGTTCCAATAGTGGAGTACTGGAATAACGCGAGGGAAAAAGGCGATGTGGAGCCTGTAGTGAGCTTGATAGACGCGTATGACGCGCTTCAAAGCGACAGGATTAACGATAAGCAGCAGTTCGCCGAGAGTTTGCTGGTCTTTACCGGGGTGACGGGGTTCGCGCCCAGCGACGAGGCGGGGGATACAAGATCGATTGGGAGGCGGCTAAGAGAGGATCAGGCAATCGCGCTGCCGGATAGGGACGCGAGGGTAGAATGGCTGACAAAGAGGCTGAATGAGGCGGATTCGCAGGTTTTAGCGGATTCGGTAAGGAAGGATTTGCACAGGCTGGCGATGGTGCCCGATATGTCGGATGAGAGCTTCGCGGGGAATGTGTCCGGAGTAGCGATGAAGTATAAGCTAATGGGGCTGGAACAGCTGACAAGGGTAAAGGAGCGGTGGTTCCGGGAAGGGCTGCGCCAAAGGATGCGTCTAGCGGCAGGGGTGTTGGCGCTGGAGGGTGGGCCTGGGTTTGATCCGGAGCGGGCGCAGATCGAGTTTGGGAGGAGTTTGCCTGTGAACCTAGCGGAGGAGGCTGCGGCGTTGGCGTCGCTGCGCGGGCTGGTGCCGGATGAGATGCTGCTGGGACAGGTGAGCTTCGTGGACAACGCCCGCGCCTCGCGGCGCGCGCGGTAACTCCAACACAGGGCAAACACTGGAGGAACAAACTACCCTGGCCACGAGGGTCCAGCGTCACGCTGGTCAGGGGGTCAAGGGGGGTGAAACCCCCTTGCGGGGTGTGGGGCGGAGCCCCACGTCCCCCGGCCG
>JAISWI010000078.1 GCA_031270865.1 Oscillospiraceae bacterium | reverse complement strand
GCGCTGCCCCAGACCCCGCAAGGGGGTTTCACCCCCCTTGACCCCCTGACCAGCGTGACGCTGGACCCTCGTGGCCAGGGTAGATTGTTCCTCCAGGTTGCGCGCCCGCTTATATCCGGTATCATAATAATTGTGAAATGGGGGATACCATGCCAGCCAACCCCGCCGCGCGTCCAACGCGCCGTTCCGACCGCGCCGTGACCGATCCCGCAGGCCTCTTCGAGATACTCACCAGCGCAAAAACCTTACGCCTGGGCCTTGTCGACCAAGGCCGCGCTTACATAGTACCGATGAGCTTCGGCTACGACGCTTCACCCGACGTCCAACCCGAAACCTGGCGCCTCTACGTCCACTGCGCTGCCGAAGGCCGTAAACTCACCCTCATGCGCAAGAATCCCATCGTCGCGTTCGAGCTTGACGCTAACCCCTCCTTACGCGAAGGCGACACGGCATGCGAGTACGGTCTTAATTATTCCAGCATAATGGGCGAGGCTGTAGTACGTTTCCTAACCTCCCATGATGAAAAGCGCGGCGCGTTATCGCTGCTGATGGACCACCAGGCGCGTCCGGGCAACTGGACATTCGACGACGCCATGCTGGACAGGACCACTGTCCTTGCGCTTAGGGTCACCAGCATTTCCGGTAAGAAACGCGACTAATACCTATCCAGCCTCATAGGTCCGGCCTCCTGCCTCACCCTTGGCGCCCGCGCGTCCGCTGTCCGCGCTTGCGCGGGCAGCACAGGCGCGGCTACCCGCTTGGCCGCTCGCTCAGCGCCCCGATTCCCGCGCGGCGGCTTAATCCTGCGCGGGCGCGTCGCCGCCGGGGCCTCGGCGTGGGTAGGCTGTGGTTTTCTTAACGTCACGTTCAGCACGAGCGCGATCCCGGCCATGTTAACCGTCAGGTTCGAGCCTCCGTAGCTGACGAACGGCAGTGGAATCCCCATCACGGGCATCAGCCCTACGCACATCCCAACGCCTTGGTATATATGAAACATTAGCATCGTCGCCACTCCCACGATGATCAGCTGCCCAAACTTGTCGTGGGTATTGATGGCCAGTATGATCATCCTGACGACCAGCAGCAGGTACAGCGTCAGCAGCGCGGCGCACCCGGCAAACCCCATCGTCTCCCCGATCGAGGAGAAAATGAAGTCGGTGTAGTCCTCCGGCACGAAGTTAAGCGAGCTTAGCGATCCATCCTGGAACAGTCCCTGTCCCATCGCGCCGCCCGAGCCTACCGCTATCTGCGCGTTGCGCTGCTGGTACGTTACGTCGCTGGACGCGGAGGCTGGGTCGATGAACGCCAGCAGCCGCTCGAACCTATACGATCCGCTTCGCTGCATATACATGACCAAGAGCGGCGTCATCGCGCCCGCGGCCAGCAGTATGCCCAGTATCACCCGCGCGTCCACGCCGGCGATGATAATCATCGCCATCACGAAGAACAGAATGACTACGGCCGAGCCCATCTCGCCCTGCAGCAGGATTATCCCGACTGGGATCGCCACGATCATGCCCATCCGGATGAAATCCCACACGCCCGACAGCGGCTTATCCTTCTTGCTCAACCGCTGCGCCAGGCGGATGATGATGGCTAGCTTGGCCAACTCCGCCGGCTGGACGGTCCGTTCCCATATCAGCGAGATCCAGCCCTGCACGCCCCGGAACGCCTCGGACGTGTACGCCAGCAGCAACAGCGCGCACGCGCCGATGAACAGCGCGTTCGCGAACAATCCCGTACCCAGGAACCGATAGTCTATCGCGAGCACGCCCGCCATGACCAGCGGGCTTATCAGCAGGAATATCCCCTGCCACCGCCCGTAATACGACTGCGTGATCCGCGCGAACAGCGTCGTAACCTCGGGCGTTGACGACTGCGTGACGTAGGTCGCGGCGGTCACGGCTATCACGCCGAATATCGCCAGCGTGTACGTCAGAACGCATAGCTGTATGTCAAAGTGCTGCTTGGCCAAACGGTTGGACGTATGGGACACGGCCTTACCGCCAAACAGCGACGAGGCGCGGGCGTTCATGTCCAAACCTCCTTCAGCGACGGCTTCCCAGCCCATGGCAGCCTCAACCTGGATCGCGTTGAGCCGGGCCGCGCCAACTCCCAGCCCTTCGGGACGGGCGCGCCCATCGTGCGGCGGGCCAGCGCGTCCAGCTCCATCACGGTGGTCGAGCGTGGGTCAAGCCCGTCCAGTGACGCCCGCGCGTAGGCCAGGCGTAGCGATCCATCCTCCGGGACGACTCCGGCCACCCGCGCGTCCAGCGTCCGCGCGACGACGTCCGGCGGGTACTGCAGGTTTTCCTCAATGAGCGCGAGGTCCGACTTGTTGACGACCAGCGACGGCGGCTGGGCGCGGTCGTGGCCCTCGGCGCGGAGTTTATCAAGCACGCGCCCGGCGCAACGCATCGAGCCGTCGTCCGGCGTTAACACGATATAGGCGCGGTCGGCCAACCTCGCGGGCAGCATCGGCCATACGCCCGTGCCCGCCGGGGCGTCGAACGCTATCCAATCGTACCGCGCCTTAAGCTCGGACAGCATCCGCGCCCACAGGTCCTCGTCAGGGTGGACGTCAGCGTCGAACGGCGCGGCCAGCAGGTCGGGCAGCGTCCGCGTCGAATCCCGCGCGACCGCCCGCGCGGACCCGCATACGCCGGACGCGGCGTCCGCGGCGTCGAACAACACGCGGCTCTCCATGCCGAGCGCCATATCCAGCCGGCGGAATCCCGCGCAGCAGTCTATCACCAAGGCCTTGCGCCCGGCGGCGGCCAGCCTCGCGCCCAGCGCGGCGCAGAGCGTCGTCTTGCCGACGCCGCCATCGCCGGAGAGGAACGCCAGCGTGTAAGCCATGCCCGTCACCTGGCCAGCTCGTCCGGGCCTGGGATGATAGGCAGCTCCTGCGGGACGCGGCTATCCATATACGCCTGTATAACGGACTTGGCCGCCGGGGTTACCCAGCCCGCGCTCATGCCGTTGGGGACGTAGACCACCACGGCGATCTCCGGCTTATCGAACGGCGCGTACGCCACGAACCACGCGTTGTTCTCAACGTCCAGCTTGCTCTTTTGCGCCGTGCCCGTCTTGCCGGCCATCGGGTATTTGGCCAGCCAGTCGTCGGAGAAGTAAGAGTTCGCGGTGCCGCCCTCGTCGACTACGCCCTGCATGCCCTTCCAGATGTATTCGATGTAGGGCGCGACCTCCTCGCGCAGGTCGTTGACGACAACCGGCCCATCCAGCGGGTAGACCGATTCCCCGGTCGGGGATATCACAGAGTCGATCAGCGAGACGTCGTACACCAGCCCGCCGTTGGCGATAGCCACCACGTAACGCGCCACAGCTATCGGCGTGACCATCGTGATGGACTGGCCTATCGCGGTCATGATGGTCAGGTTAGCGCCCCACTTGACGTCGTTGAGTATCCGGTAGATGTCGCTCATCGTGTCGCTTAGTATAACGATTTCGCGGCGCATGCCCAGCTCGGTCATCAGCGTTACGCGGAAGTTGCTGATCCAGTCGCTCTGGGGCGTGGCCTCCGCCACGTCCATCAGCGCCTTGACCGCCTTGTTGAGCCGCTCCTCGCTGTATGTGGTGTTATACTTCTCGCCGATCCTGCGCAGGTGCGCTTTCAATTGGTTGCGCACCAGCATCGGGACCGCCGTGTCCTGGCTGCCCTCGTCTATCGCCCGCGACGGGTCGTACAGCGTCTGCTGGTTCCCGACGATTGAGCGCAGTTCGCCCGGCAGGTCGATGTTTGTCTTGCTGGTCAATCCCAGCTTGGACGCGTAGCGGTACAGCGCCTCGCCGTCCGTGCCCAGCCGGTAGGCCGACTCGAAGAAGAAGTAGTTGCAGCTGTGCTGCAGTCCCTCGACGATCGTCTGGTTAACGTGCGATGAGCGCTGGACTACGCGGCTTGCCCAGCAGCTGGGGCCGTGCTGGTTCGGGTTCTGCTCCTGGATCGATTTATCTATGATCTTGTCGAAAGGACTCTCGTCGCTGATGAGCGTCTCGGGCGTGATCGCGCCTTCGGTCAGCGCGGCCAGCGCCGTGGTCATCTTGAATATGGATCCCGGCGTATCCCGCGAGCCGATCGCGTTGTTGAACAGCGGGTGGCGCGGGTCTTCCAGCATACGCTCGCGCTGGGATTCGTCCATGCCCAGCACGAACAGGTTGGGGTCATAGTCCGGCCAGCTGGCCATGGCCAGCACCCGCGCCCGCATGTCCAGCACGACGATCGCGCCGTTGGCGGCCAGTTTCAGCGGCTGGGCCTCGAAGTCGCGGTCCATCAGCTCCTGCTGGTATTTCTCCAGCCATTTCGGGTCGCGGATCGTCGCCTCCTGTTTGTCGCGGATGTCGCTGACCACGCTTGCCAGCGCGGTCTCGGCGACGCGCTGAAGGTCCGCGCGAAGCGTCAGGCGGACCGTGTTCCCGTCGGTCGGATCGGTCTGGGATAGTTCGCGCATGATGCGGCCGGAGTAGTTTACCTCGATGGTTCGGCTGCCCGCGTGGTCCTTCGTGCTGCCGGTCAGGTAGTCCTCCATCGTCTTCTCAATTCCGTCCAGGCCGATCTTATCCGCTATGCCATAACCTTTATCAAGGTAGGATGAGCGGTTCACGCTCCACCAGCCCTCGGGGATCGAGCCGACGTAGCCTATCACGTGGCACGCGGTCGCGCCCTGCGGGTAGACGCGCTGGTTCCCGATCGCGATGGATATGCCGTCCATCAGTATCGAGCGCATCTCAAGCTCAATGACCGTCGACCACGGCACGTCGGACGCCATCGTGATGGGCTTGGACGCGAAAGCGTTCATGCGCATCTCCTGCCACACAGCCAGTATCTTGCGCCTGTCCTCGCCGGTAAGCTTCTTTCCTTCCGGCAGCGACTCGTCCAGCGCGTCTATGCCAAACGACGCGCACAGCTTCGCGAACAGGTCGGATGTGGGCGTGGCGTACTCGCCGCCCTCCTTCTTGTTGTAGCCGAAGTTGTCGCGCCACATCCTTACGCGCTCGTTGGCGACATATATCGCGTTCTCGCTGGGCGCGGCCTTGGGATCCTCCGGCGGTGTGTTGAACGCCCACGCGCCGTCCGGCTGGAGGCGCAGGCCGTTGCCCACGTCGAATACCCATGTCCCGTCGTCCGTCTGGCGCAGCCAGAACGCGGAGATGGTCTGCTTGCCCGCGCGCTCGATTATCTGGATAGCGTCCCATATCGCGCGGGTGTACGTCGCGCGGCGTTCCTCATCGGATCGCTCGTCGCCCGCCGCCTTCGGCTCCGCGTAGAATTGGACGTTGTATATCTTCTTATCGTAAGCCAGCACGACGCCGTTAGCGTCCTGTATCTGGCCTCTCGCGCCCTTTATCGTGAGCGTCTTGGTACGGCTGGACTCCGCCTTCGCGCCGTAGGTTTCATAGTTGCGCAGCTGCAGGTCGGTCAGCTTCAGCACCGTTGCGATAAACCCGACCGCCAGCGCGACGAACAGCAGCGCGAACCTTATCCTCATGTTGGGGCTGGACACCCTTACCGCCTCCTCTCAGACAGCGTTCTCATCCTCATCGCGTATTGGTTTCGCCTTGATCCGCATGTTGGGCAGCGGCGGCGCGGTCGTCAGCGGCGCGTTTCCGCCCTCCATGCCGGGCTGCGCGGCCGGGCGGCGAGCGGCTTCCTTGCGTATGCCGCGCAGCGCCCGCCTGCGCTTGGCGGTCTGGCGGCGGCGCGCCGCCTTAGCCACCCACGTCTCGCCGGGCATGCAGTACACCCACCGGATAAGCAAGTGATACCCGGCGAAGCCCATCCCCAGGTTAAGCAGCGCGGCCAGCAGCGCCCGCCATATATGCGTAAAGGAGATGCTTACCCCCCTCAAATAGAAGTATACCACCATCAGCGACTCCTTCGTCAACGCCGCCGCGCCGATCATCACGCATGGCAGGAAGCGCATGATCCGCTCGCGCCTCCGCCTGGTAAACCGTCCCGGCGGCAGCCTGCGCTCGACCGCCGCGGGCACAAGGCAAGCCCCCGCTCCGGCCAGAGCGCATACCACCGTTGTAAAGCCAGACGGCTCCTTGCGCGTGACCTCCATCAGCAGCGCCGCGCCCAATCCCACCGTCCCTCCGACCAGCGCCCGCCACGGGGCGCGGTAGCCCTGCCCGCCCATCGACGCCGCGAGAGCGACCAACGCGCACAGCACCAGGTCCGGCGACACCCCGCCAACCTTGAAATATGGCAGCACGGTAACCTGAATCAGGTACGCCGCGACTATCGCGAACGCCTTGCGCCCCGTTCGCCAGAACCACAGCGGCAGCAGCGATATCATTGCCCTTCACCGTAGCCCAGTTCGTTGCTGCCCGGCTCGTAGCCCTCGCCCAGGTTTGTCGGGTCGTCGATGTACGCTGGAACGCTTGTCGGGGTGGGCGCCGCGTCGGGCCACGACTCGTCGGGGTCGAAGTAGTTCAGGTCGTCCGGATCGGTCACGCCGTTGGGCGAGCCGGGGCTGGGCGTCTCCATCACGCGCTCAGGGCGCGGCACCGGCGTCGCCGTGGTATGCGCGTTGATGATCTCCTCCTGGCCGATGACAGGGTCGGGGCGCGGGGTATCCAGCGTGACGGGGGTGTAACCCAGCTGGCCGTCGTCGGCGACGGGCATCGTCTCCGGGTCGGCCTGGTACACCAGCACGAAGACCTCCTCAAGGTGCATGAAGTCCACGTACGGTTCCACCACGATATAGTTCTTGTTCTCGTCCATGTGGCGCGTGCTCTCGCGGACCACGCCGATCTTTAGACCCTTGGGCAGGTGTTCCGCCACGGACGACTGCTCGACGCCCGTGGTCATAACGCCGGAGGTCTGGACCTCGTCGCCGGGGCGCGGTATGATCCCAACGGGCAGGTAGTACATGCGGCAGCCAGCCGTCTCCTCAACGCCCAGCGTGCCCTTGATGATCCCTTGGTCGCGCGTTGAGGCGATCATGCCGCCGATGCTGGAGCGCGAGTCGATGATCGACACGACGTTGGCGGTGCTCTGTGTCAGCTCGTACACAACGCCGATCAAGCCGTCGGTGTTGATGACGGCCATGCCCTCCGCCAGCCCGTCCGCCGATCCCTTATCCAGGGTAAACTGGCTGAACCAGTTGCCCGATTCCTTGGTGATAACCCGCGCGAGCACGGGGTTCATCCGCTGGGACTGCCGCGCCTCGTACTCGCCCAGCATCATGTTGAGCCGCTGGTTCTCGGCCTCCAGGTACGCGTTGAACAGCGAGGCGTATACCAGCTGCTCGTTCTCGTTGACGACGCGGGTATACTCGGCCTCCAGCATGCGCCGGTAACGCCAGTTCTCGATGGCAGTCGCGGCGCGGCTGGCCAGCCACGCGGCCCCGGCCTCGACGGGTTTGAGCGCGTTGGATATCGTCTCGCGCGGCCAGGCGACTATCTGGGCGGGGATCAACTCCTGATCGGGCAGGTATTCCTCGATCAGGACCAGGGTAAGCATGGAGGCGAGCGCGAGAAACACAACGGCGGCGGCCAGCAATATGGGCCACCGGACGCGCTTCCTGCGGTACGCCTGCGCCATTCTATATCACTCCGTCAGCGGATGGTTCTTGCCGATCCGCGATAGCAGCTCCAGGTTTGTGGCCAAGTAGCCCGTGCCCAGCGCGACGCAGTCCATCGGGTTGCGGGCCACCCGCGCCGGGATACCCAGCTCGTTGGCGAGCATCTGGTCCAGGCCGGGCAGCATCGCGCCGCCCCCGGTCAGGTGAGCGCCGGAACGGACGATGTCGCTGGCAAGCTCGGGCGGCGTGCGCTCCAGCGTCCAGGTGAGCAGGCCTAGCAGCTGGCGCATGGGTTCCCTCAGCGCCTCGAAGACCTGTTCGCTGGTCATCTCGATGGTCTGGGGTAATCCGGTGACCAGGTCGCGGCCGCGCACCATCGCGCGGCGCGGCTCCTTGACCAGGACCGCGCCGCCCAGGTCGATCTTGACCTCCTCGGCGGTGCGGTCGCCGATCAGGAGGTTGTCCGTCTTCTTGACGTACGCGGCGACGGCCTCGTCCCACGCCATCCCAGCCTGCCGGTCGGACCGCCCGACCACGATGTCGCCCATCGAAAGCACGGCGCATTCCGCCGTGCCCCCGCCGATATCCACGACCAGCGAACCCTGCGGGTCATACACCGGGAGCCCGCTGCCGTGCGCCGCCGCGACCGCCGCCTCGACCATCCTCACAGAGCGGAAGCCCGACATCCGGAACGCCTCCTCAACGGCGCGGCGTTCCATCTCGGTGATCTCGCCGGGGATCGCCACGACCGCGCGGGGCTTGCCCAGCCTGTTAATCCCGATGGCCAGGCGAAGGAAATACTTGAGCATGAGCACGGTCAGCTCGAAGTCCGCGATCACGCCCTGCAGTATCGGATGCACGGCGGTCAGGTCTCCGGGCATGCGGCCCAGCATCGCGCGGGCCTCCTCGCCGATGGCCAGAGCCTCGCGGCTTACGTCGTTCCGCGCGACGATCAGCGACGGCTCGCGCAGGACGATCCCCCTGCCCGTCACATACAGCACAACGCTGGAAGAACCCAGGTCCACGCCGATATCCGGCGAGAGTATACCCATCACAGCTCACCCAAACAAATAACGTGAAAAGACGCGCGGCTCATCCCGCCGCGCGCTGAAACATAACAGTTCCTGTCGATTATTCACCAATTCTTCATATCCATTCATACCCCGCGTCCAGCAGCATCCGCCGGACAAGCGCGGTCGGTAGACCCATGACGTTATCATAACTGCCGCGTATCCCCTCGACGTACATCCGCGTCATGCCCTGTATGCCGTACGCGCCGGCCTTGTCCATCGGGTCGCCCGTGGCGATGTAGGCGAGGATCTCGCGTTCGGACATGCTGGCGAATCTCACGGCTGTGCGCTCATAACGCGTGTCGGCGGCCTGTCCTCGCGCCAGGCATACGCCCGTGACAACGTCGTGGCCGCGTCCCTGCAGTATGCCCAGCATCCGCGCGGCGTCGGCCTCGTCGCGCGGCTTGCCGAAGATGGTCCCATCCAGTATGACGACCGTGTCCGCGCCCAGCGCCAACGCGCCGGGGACAGCGGCGCTTACGGAGACAGCCTTACGGCGAGCGTTCTCCATCGCCAGCGGCGCGGGCTCGCCTTCGCTTATTTCGACGGCGCTAGAGGTAATTTGTTCCACGTCCAAGCCCATCGCGCGTAATAATTCCAGCCGACGCGGCGAGGACGAGGCCAGTATCAGGCGGCGGGTCCGCGTCATGTTATTCCTCCTAAATTGGGAATGGCCCCCTCTGCCGCGCTGTGGCGTCTTACCCTAAGAGGGCGGCAAGAGGGTTGGAACGAACGACTCGCGTCCGGCGCGCGTCTTCCCATTAGACGCGTGGAAAGGGGGTTGGAACGAACGCCCCACCCCCTTGCCGCCCACCTTAGCGTGGGATACCGTGGCGGCGGGGCCTCCGCCGCCCCGCCCCAAGTGACAAATGGCGCGTATGCCGTCGAACTTACGATATTATACCACCATCACCTCACCTGTTCAATCGCGTCCCGGAACCCGCTCGCGTCGTTCAGCGCGGCGTACAACGCCCGCCCGAAGAAATCCGACTTCACGGCGGACCAGCCGAACGCGTTCGGCGCGGCCAGCCCCTCCTGGTAACGTTCCTGCAGGGCCTGAAGCGCGGGCGTCGCGCTCCCTGCCTTGTCCGCGCCCGCAAGCGCGGGTATCAGCCCGGCGTCCAGCAGCGTATCCTGCGCGTCCTTGCCCGTTACCGCGTGGATGAACGCGACCGCCATATCGCCGCGCTTGCGGTCGTCGCCGCCCTCCGCCTTGCCGATGAGCAATACCTGGTCGCAGAACCCGGACATCGGCGTCTCTATCCGGTAATCGAACCCTCGCCCCGCCGATACCAACGCGCCGAACCGCCGCGCCTGGTCGAGTGAGCACACCAGCGCGGCCACGTTTCCGCCGACGAACGCGCTGTACGCCGCGTCCGGCGAAGCCTCGCCGAATCCCTCCGGCCTCTCCAGCGACCGCGCGGCGATGAGCCCGGCCTCCCAGCCCGTCAGCGCGGCCAACGCGCCGCCGCCTGGAGCGTGGATGGCGTAGCGCGTCCGCTTCCCGGCTGGCGCGGGCTCGGCCAGCGGCGAGCCTTCCGGCCACAGCGCGTTGTTGGCTAGCGCGACGTAACCGCCCAGCGCAAGCGGCAGCGCGTACTGTTCGCCCGCCCACTCGCCCGAACGCGCGGCCTCGCGGATGAATCCCTCCGGCTGGCCGAACCGCGCCAGCAGGCCGCGCGGCTCGTCGACCATGCCGGGCGAGAATATTATCACGTCGGGCAGCACGGCGTCCTCAGCCAGCCACGCGCCCTTGGGCACGCGCCGGACGCTCACGCGAACGCCCTTGTGTGACTTCTCGAACGCGGCGGCCTGTTTCGTGATCCAGCCCATCGCGCTGGAACTCCAGTCCTGGCACACCCATACCCTCAGCACACCCTGCCATCCGCGCTGACGGATCGTGCCGTCGCGGTTGACGGGGTATTGGGAGAGGGCCTCGGGCATCCTCCATATAAGCAGGCCGGTCAGCAGCATGCAGACCAGCGCGGCCAGGCGTTTGCGCACATTCATCCCCCCAATTATGTAAAGGGTATGTACGCGGGGGCGGGTATAGTATTATAACGTGGTTGGCGTCCGCAGCCGCAATGCCGCTATTTGGTTAACTCCGCTCCTCTATCGTCGCAGTGACAGAGAGGGCGAAGCGAATCCCCCAACGCAGTAATAAAGGAAGCGAATCACCCGACGTAGCGACAGAGGGGGCGAAGCGAATCACCTAACGCGACAATAAGAGGAGACAAAGCGAATCCCCCGCGTTATTGCCTCGCCATGCAGGAATCCGCGCCGCAGCGTCGAATGGCTTACCAATACGCCAGATACGAACCTAATCCATATGGAAGCGAGGGATCCACCATGCCACAGGCACATACCCCGCTGAAGATCGCGTTCATCGGCGCGGGGAGCTTCGGATTCACGCGCAGCCTGGTGCGCGACCTGCTGACGTTCCCCGCCATGCGCGACGCGACCATCGCGCTCATGGACATCGACCCAGTCCCTCTGGGCCACATCCGCCGCGCGTGCCAGCGGATCATCGACGAGGGCCAGTACCCCGCCAAGCTGATCGCCACCCTGGACCGCCGCGAGGCCCTGGAAGGCGCGGACGGCGTGGTCTGCACGATCCTCACCCACAAGACCCCCGTCTGGAAACATGACGTCGAGATCCCCAAGAAGTACGGCGTGGATACCAACGTCGGCGACACGCGCGGACCCAGCGGCGTGTTCCGCTATCTGCGGGCCATACCTATCTTCCTGGACATCGCCCGCGACATAGACCGCTACTGCCCGGGCGCGGTCTTCCTTAACTATACCAACCCGATGGCCATGCTCTGCCGCGCGGTGCAGGGCGTGTACCCGCACATGAAGACGACCGGGCTGTGCCACAGCGTGCAGGGCACGGCGGAGATGCTCGCCAAGTGGATAGACAAGCCCATCGACGAGATCACATACACGTGCGTGGGCATCAACCACCAGGCGTTTTACACCAAATTCCTGTGGAAGGGCGAGGACGCTTACCCGCTGATCCGCAGGGCCGTCACCGAAAACGAGGCCATCTACAACGAGGAGATCGTCCGTAACGATATGTTCCTCGCGCTGGGATACTACGTGACGGAATCCTCCGGCCACAACAGCGAATACAACTGGTGGTTCCGCAAACGCCCCGAGCTAATCGAGGAGATCAGCAAGGGCACGGGCTGGAACCCCGGCGCGTACGGCTACATACTGGACGAGTACACCGCGCGCGACGCCAACTGGGAAGCCAAGATTAAGGAATGGTTCGACGAGCCGCTCAAGCTGGAGCGCGGGCACGAGTACGCCGCCTACATATTCAACGCGATCGTGGGCGACGGGGACATGTTCAAGTTCAACGGGAACGTGCGCAACTTCGGCCTGGTCGACAACCTGCCGCAGGGCGCGTGCGTGGAGGTGCCCGTGCTCGCCTCGAAGCACGGCTTCGAGCCTATCCATGTAGACCCGATGCCGCCGCAGTGCGCCGCGCTGTCCGGCCTGTCCGCGCAGATCGAGGAGATGGTCGTAGAGGGCAGCCTCTCCGGAGACCGCGAGCTGATCACCCGAGCGCTGTACTACGACCCGCTCAGCGCCGCTGTGCTCTCGCTCAAGGAGATTCGCGCGATGACCGAGGAGATGTTCAAGCAGAACGCGGAGTACCTGCCGCAGTTCGCGAAGTAGGAGGATAAACCATATGGACAAGGTTCGCCTTGCGTTCATCGGCTGCGGGGGAATCTGCAAGGGATTCCACGCGAGGAACCTGAAGGACTTCGAGGACGTGGAGGTCGTGGCCGTAGCCGATCCTGTAGAGGAGCGGCGCGAGCAGATCGCCGCCATGTTCGGGACGAAGCGGCTGTACAAGAACCATACGGAGCTGTACGACCGCGAGGATAAGTCAACCGTCGACGCGGTATACATCATGGTCGAGCCGACCGCGCACACGGACACCGAGCTTCGCGCGATCGACCTGGGGCTGCCGTTCATGGTCGAGAAGCCCATGACGCTGGACATCGGCCTGGCCGAGCGGATAGTAAAGGGCGTGGCCGAGAAGAACCTGATCACATCCTGCGGGTTCCAGGACCGTTATCTTGACGTAATGAACCTGGTCAAGGAGGAATTGCCGCGCCACAAGCCGGGCGGACTGGTATACGGCGCGTGGGTCGGCGGGGTACCGGGCGTGTGGTGGTGGCAGAAGAGATCCACCTGCGGTGGCCAGCTCTACGAGCAGACCATCCACATCCTGGACGGGCTGCGCTATCTGTTCGGCGAGGCCATCGACGTATACGCGACGGCGTCGCGCGGGATCGTCGACGCTGATACCGCCCACAGCGGCGTGAGCTATGACACCGACGACCACTCCACGGCCGTTATCCGCTTCCCGAACGCGGTCACGGCCACATTGGTCAGCGGATGCTACCTGACCGACGCGTCCGGCGGCGCGTTCAGCGGCATCAGGGTTACCTTGAGCGACATGACCATCGAGTACAGGCTGCGCGACCGCGTCACGTTTACCACCAAGCGCGAGACGCGCGAAGTGCGCAAGTCGCCCATCGAGCACGGCATCGCGGCGGACCGCGCGTTCATCAACGCCATCAAGTCGGGCGACGGCAGCGGTATCAAGTCGCCGTACAGCGACGGGATCAAGTCGCTGCGGCTGGGGCTGGCGGCGAACGAGTCGATGGAGACCGGGAAGGTCGTGAGGTTGTAGTATGCGGTTTTGTGTGCCGGTTCCCTGTTTCTTTCCAAAGATCCCATTCCCGGACGCGATCCGGAAGATCGGTTCGCTGGGGTTTGACTGCGCGGAGACGTACGGCTGGGCGGGCATGGACTTCGGCGCGGTCCGCGCGGCATGCGAGGATTCGGGCGTCGAGCTGCTTAGCATGTGTACGACGGACTTCAGGCTTACCACGCCCGAGGCCAGGCCCGCGTTCCTGGCGGGCCTTAAGGATAGCTGCGCCGCCGCGAGGAGGGTCGGCGCGTCGCGCCTGATCACGCAGGTCGGGCAGGACACGGGAGCGCCCAGGGCGGCTCAGCACGAGAGTATACTGGCCGGGCTGAAGGCCTCCATCCCGATACTGGAGGACAGCGGGATCATCCTGATGATCGAGCCGCTGAACACGCTGGTGGATCACAAGGGATACTACCTGTGGTCGGCGGTGGAGGGGTTCGACCTGGTCAGGGAATGCGGGCATCCGCTGGTGAAGGAGGTCTACGACATATACCACCAGCAGGTTGTCGAGGGGAACATCATCCCGAACATCACGGGTAACCTGGAGTTGATCGCGCACCTGCACAGCGCGGGGCATCCCGGGCGGATAGAGCTTCAGTTCGGCGAGACGGACTACCGGAACGTGTTCGCGGCGGTTGATAAGGCGGGATACAAGGGCGCGTGCGGGCTGGAATACCGGCCCACGATGCCGCCGGAGGAGAGTTTGCGGGAGTTCCGGCGGATATATATGGGGGAATGAGCGGCGGGGCGGGGTAACGCCCGCCCACCGCGCCTATACCTTGCCGCGCCGCGCCGAGCCGCTTGTCGCCTTCCAAACCCTTGTCGCGTCCCAAGCCCTTGTCGAGCCTCAAGCCCCTTGTCACGTCTCAAGCCGCTTGTCGAGCCTCAAGCCGCTTGTCGCGTCACAAACCCCTTGCCGCGCCTCAACTATCCAATGGGCTGCGAGGAGGTTTAAACGCGGGTGGTAAGCCCCGCCCCCTCTGCCGCCTGAGGGTGACATCTCCCCTAAAGGGGTGACAAGAGACTTGTAACGGCGCGACAAGAGGCTTAGAACGTCGCGGCAAAGCTTTGGGGCGACAGAGCGTCCCGTCCCCGCTTTTCACGTATTGACGCGAACCCCCGTTTGTTGTATACTCTCCATTGATTAAATCACTGGAGGCAACTAGATGACAGGTACCCGCAAAACCCTAGCCCTGGCGTTGGCGCTCGCCATGCTTCTGCCCGCGGCGGCGCTGGCCGCCAACAGGATCCACACCATCCCCTTCCCCAATGATTACGAGCCCCTGGAAGACGGCGCGTCCTCGTACGCAAACGCGGGCGATCACTTCGACTCGCCCTACTTCACACACCCGGACTTCTATAACATGGAGTCCACCGACACACTGACGATGCTAACGCGATTCGACACATACCAGCAGACCACCGAATGGTCATGCGGGCCTGTGGCGATGCTGATGGCCCTCCATTATCTGGGCATAGACGATTACAATGAATACGAGATCGCCGAGATGGCGGCGGGTCTCCAGTCCGGCAACAACCCCGAGCAGATGGTCCGGTTCCTGAAAGCGGTCGGCATTCCCTACGAGACCAGTCCTTCCGGCAACGGCCTGCCCGACGAGCCGGCATTCCAACACGACGCGGAGTTTACCCAGTGGGTGTTGGATAACCTGAACGACGGCTACCCCATCATGGTTGACTGGATCGACTGGGGCGGCCACTGGCAGGTCGTCATCGGCTACGACACGATGGGCACGGACCAATTCGGCGACGACGTTCTGATAGTGGCCGACCCGTACGACACCAGCGACCATTACCAGGACGGGTACATGATCTACGGCGCGGAACGCTTCTTCTACATGTGGCGGGCCGGGTACGGCGAGGATACCCAGCCGTTCGTTATCGCCAAACCCGCCAAATAACCGACGTTCCCTGCCGGATATATGGTAATCCAATCGCCCTGGCTGGACTTGACGAAGATCGCGCGAAGCGGACAAACATTCCGCTGGCGCTGGATCGGCGGCTCATCATACATCATACCAGCCCTGGACCGCGAGCTCCACGCGCGTCAGCTAAGCCCTGACCGCGTGGAGTTCGCGTGCCGCGACGACGAATGGGCGCGGGTATGGGCGCGGTACTTCGACCTCAATACCGATTATGAATCGATAGCGGACTCTGTCGACCCAGACGACGCGTACCTCCGCGCGGCTAGCGCGGCCTCGCGCGGCCTGCGCATGCTCCGGCAGGAACTGTGGGAGACGCTGGTCTCATTCATCTGCAGCCAAAACAACAACATCCCGCGCATCACGGGCATGCTGAACCGATTGTGCGAGGCGTGCGGCGGGTTTCCATGCGCGGAGAGGCTGCGCGAGGTTGGGCGCGGCGCGTTGTCCGCCTGCGGCCTGGGTTACCGCATGGAGTACCTGGCCCGCGCCGCCGAGCAATTCATATCGGATAAACCGGATACGTTCCTCCATACGTACGGCTATGAGCAGGCGCGGCAGTACCTGCTGACATACCACGGGATCGGCCCGAAGGTAGCGGACTGCGTCTGCCTGTACGGGCTAGGGCTGGTCGGGGCGTTCCCGCGCGATGTTTGGGTCAAGCGCGTCGAGGCGCGGCACTACGGCGGCGCGTTCCCCGTCGAGCGGTATCCGGACAGCGCGGGGATACTGCAGCTGTTTATGTTCTGGTATGAGCGCGAGCGCGAAAAGCCCAAGCCGCCTCCGTAACCAAACGAAAGGGGAATCATCACTTGATCGCAACGCTCAACGAGACGCTGGCATACGCGCGGGACCGGCAACGCGCGGTCGGCTCGTTCAACACGCCCAACCTGGAATGCGTCTGCGCGGTGATCGGCGCCGCTGAAGAACTCAACGTGCCCGTGATCCTGCTCCACGCGCAGGTTCATGAGCCCGTCGCGCCGCTGGAGGTGATCGGCCCGGTGATGGTCCTCGCGGCGAAACGCGCGAAGGTCCCCGTATGCGTTCACCTGGACCACTGCGAGACGCTCAGTTACCTGCGACGCGCGTTGGAGATCGGCTTTACCGGGATCATGTATGACGGCAGCGCGTTATCTTATGAGGATAACGTGACCAACACGATCGAGGCGGTCAGGCTGTCGCGCGGGTACGGCGCGGGCGTCGAGGCGGAGCTGGGCCAACTCGCCCACCGCGAGGGCGGCGAGGATACCGGCGGGCCCGTCTACACCGATCCGGACCTGGCGGCGCGGTTCGCCAGCGCGACGGGCATAGACTGCCTCGCGCCCAGTTTCGGCACGGCGCACGGGATATACAAGTCCGCGCCCGTGCTCAACCTTGAGCTGGTCAAGCGCGTCGGGGAGTTGGTCGGGCTGCCGCTGGTCATGCACGGCGGGAGCGGGGTCTCGCGCGAGGACTACCGGACGGCCATCCGCAACGGCATCCGCAAGGTCAATTACTACACGTACATGGCGCGCGAGGGCGTACGCGCGGCCAAGCGGCTGCTGGACTCTGGCGAGGTGACGTTCTACCACGACGTGGCGATGGCCGCGCAGGAGGCGATGCGCGTGGACGCTCTCCAGGCGTTGAGGCTGTTCAACGGGATGGGGTGAGGGGTTCGCGTTTGGCGCTTGGCCGCTGTGTCGGGGGATTCGCCCCGCCCCTTCTGCCGCTTGAGGGCGGCGTCTCCGCTAAAGGGGCGGCAAGGGTTTGGAACGGCGCGGCGCCCCCAACTCAGCAGTGACAGAATTCGCCCCCTACTTACTCGCCGACCTCTCCGTCGCTTTATCTGCCTGCGCCGCGTTCTTACGCGCGGCCTCCTTATCCAGCGCCATCTCCTCCACGGTCTTGACCCGCAGCCGGGCCGCGCCCTCTGTCACGATCGGCGGGATCAGCGTCCCGGCGGCCTTGGCTTTAGCCCAGCGCGTCTTCGCCTTCTCGATCTCCCCGGCGTACTGGGGCAGCCACTCCGCCTCCTCGATCAGCATCTCGTCGACCATCTGGAATATCTCGCGCGTATTGCATACCGCGCCTACCAGCGGGTCCATCATCATCGCCTGGCGCAGCAGGCTGATATCGGCGCGTACCGCCGCCTCGACCGCCAGCCGCTGCGTCGTGATGTTGCTCAAGCACGCCGCCGCGCATCCCAGAGGCAGCTCGCCCAGCCTCGGGATGTTTATGCCGAACGTGTCAACGAACCCCGGTACCTCAACCACCGCGTCGTCCGGCAGGTTAGTTATACATCCATTGTTGACCACGTTGAAGTGACCGCGGTACACCCTGCCCGTCTCCATGCTCTCGATGATGTAGCTGCCGTGCTCACGCCCCCGCTTCTCGTAGGCATATTCCTTCGGCGGCTCCTTCATCCAGTTCGGGAAATCGGTTTCGAACCACAGCCGCCCCTCGGAACACACGCGCAGGTATCCGCCCGTCTCGCCGTTGATCCACGAGCCTAGGTCTATCCAATCGTTGATCTCGCCCACGCGCTTGCGGTACCACGGCACGTATTCGCTTAGGTGGCCGTTCGACTCGGTGGAGAAGTATCCGAAGCATTTCATCATGTCGATGCGGACCTTCTCGGTCCTGCTGATCTCCGGGTCGGCCTCCAGCGCGGCCAGCAGCTTGCCGTTAAGCTCCTCGCCGTTATGCTTTATGGAGATATACCACGTCATGTGGTTGATCCCGGCGCAGATGATGTCTATCTCCTTGACCGAGTAGCCCAGCGCCTTGGCGATCAGCTCATGCCCGCCCTGCACGCCGTGGCACAGCCCGACGGTCGGCACGCCGCCATACTTGTTGCAGTACCACGTCGCCATAGCGTTCGGGTTGGAGTAATTGAGCATCACGCAGCCGGGCAGCGCGACCTCGCGGATGTCCCGGCAGAACCCCTCCAGCGCGGCGATGTCCCTCTGCGCGTAGAATATCCCGCCGGCGCACAGCGTGTCGCCCACGCATTGATCCACGCCGTACCGCAGCGGGATCTCCACATCCTTCGCGAACGCCTCCAGCATCCCGATCCGAACGCAGTTTATGACGTACTTCGCTCCCGTGAACGCCTCGCGGCGGTCCAGCGTCGCGCGTATCTTGATCCCAAGCCCGTTGGAGTCGATGTCCCGCTGGCATAGCCGCGTTACCATGGACAGGTTATGCTCGTTGATGTCGGTGAACGCGATCTCGATGTCGCGCAGTTCCGGGACGGAGAGTATATCCGTGAGCAGCCCACGCGTGAACCCGATGGATCCCGCGCCAATGAACGCGATCTTGATCGGCAATCCCCATCACTCCTTCATAGTATTTATGCCGCGCTAATCATGTTAACCCTTCACGCTGCCCATCACCAGCCCGGTAGTGAAATACCGCTGCACGAATGGATATATCACCAGCATCGGCACAAGCCCCAGGAACAGTTGAGCCGCGCGTCCGGTCTGCTCGTTCATCCGGGCGAGCAGCAGGTAGTAGTCGGATCCGGACTGGCGGATCATGTCCCGGAAGTTGGTCAGCAGCGTTTGCAGGTAGGTCTGCAGCGGGTAATTCTCCGGGTTGTGCATGAACAGCGCCCCAGTGAACCAGTCGTTCCAATGGTTGACGAACGCGAACAGCCCCACCGTAGCCAGCGACGGCTTGACGACGGGCAGCAGTATATCAACCAGGACGCGCAGATGTCCCGCGCCGTCGATCATCGCCGCCTCCTCCAGCTCGGAGGGCAGGTTGCGGATGAAGTTCATCAGTATGACCATCGAGTATACGGGACACGAGAGCGGCAGCACCAGCGCCCATATCGAGTTGAGCAGCCCCAGCCGGTTTACCAGTATGTAATAGGGGATAAGCCCGCCGCCAAACAGCATCGTTATGATGTAGAACGTCATGTAGATGTTTCGCGCCCCGAACCGCTCGCGCGTCTTGGACAGCGGATACGCGGTCGTCACCATCATGAACAGGTTGATGGACACGCCCAGCGCGCACCGTATCACCGAGACCTTGAACGCCTGGAGAAACTTCCCGTTGCTGATGGCGAACTCGTAGGCCATCGTGGTGAACCCCTTGGGGATGAAATACACCGTGCCCGAGGCGACATACGCCGGCGAGCTGAACGATACGGCAAGCGTGTTCAGCAGCGGCAGGAAGCACGTCAGGCAGACCCCGACTATGAATATATAGTTAAACACGCTGAAGACCCGCTGGCCCCTGGTCACAAGCTTAGTCACGCCACGCCGCCTCCCCCATCAGAATACACGGTAGTTCGCGAACCTGTACGCCACATACAGGCTGGAGGATATCAACACGCACGATATCACCGACTTGAACAGCCCGACAGCCGTGCCGATCGCGTACTTGCCGTTCTGGAGGCCCAGCCGATATACGTACGTATCTATTATATCACCCGTGGGATACACGACGGGCGAGTACAGGTTGTATACCTGGTCGAACCCGGCGTTAAGCACGTTGCCCAGCGCGAGCACGGTCATCAGCGCGATGATGGAATAGAGCATCGGTATCGTGACATGCAGCGTCTGCCGCCAGCGCCCCGCGCCGTCGATCACCGCCGACTCGTACAGCTCCGGCTCGATGGACGTGATGGCGGCCAGGTATACCACCGTGCCAAACCCGAACGTTTTCCACACGTCCGTCACGATGATCGTCCACGGGAATACGCCCCGGTTGGAGATAAACTGGACGCGCGGGATGTTGAGGAAGCCCAGCGCCGTGTTGACCATGCCGTCCGTGGCCAGTATGTTCAGCAGTATCCCCGCCATGATGACCCATGAGATGAAGTTGGGGATATACACGATGGTCTGGAACACGCGCTTGGCGGCGACGCGCCGGACCTCGTTGAGCAGCAGCGAGAATATAACGGAGGAGAGCGTGCCTATAACGATCTTGAATATGGAAATATAGAACGTGTTCCAGATCGTGTTGCGGAACTGCGGCTGTGAGAATACCAGCCTGAAGTTCGCCATGCCCACCCACGGCGAGCGGAAGAACCCCAGTCCCGGGTTGTAGTTCTCAAACGCCATAATGATCCCGTACAGCGGCAGATATGAGAATATAAACGTCAGTATCACGCCGGGCAGCAATAACAGGTGGAACGGCCAGTCCTTGCGCAGCCGGTTGACCATGCGCTACCTCCAATCATGCCGGAACGGGCGGCAGCATGGCCGCCGCCCGTTCCAAGCGACATTTGTCGCCGGTTATCCGGCGAAGCGCCCGCTAGTTACGAGCCGTACTCGGCGTTGACGGCGTCCTCCAGGATCGTGCCGCCGCCAGCGTACCAGTCCGCTATCACCTGGTCATAGTAATCCACAGGCTGGATGCCCATGATTATCTCGGAGAAGCCGTTGAGCGCGATATCAACCGTGTTCACCGTGTTGTCAAACGCCTCCGGCGGCGGGCCCCACATGTTGGTCCGCTTGAGGAAGTTGTTGTCGATAAGGAACTTGCTGTTGTAGTACGCGCAGCCCTCGAATCCCTGCTGCAGGTACGCGCCCAGCCCGCCGGTATCCTTATTGTCAATCCAGTTGACGGAGTCGCCGTATTTCTTCTTCATGCCCGCCGTGAACAGCTGGCTGGTGTCGCCGGTCTGCAGCGCGGCCAGCACGTGCTCGAACTGGAGCATGTCGGCCTGCGGGTCAATGATGTTGAACGCGCCGGGGACATGCTCGCGCTGCCCGTCGGTGAAGCCCCTGAACTGCTCCTCGGTCAGGACAGTGTCGCCATCAAACATGATGTAGTCCGTGTAGCTGAGCAGCTTCATCACCGCCGCCGGGTTCTCGCATGTCGCCGCGACGACGATGTTGCTGCTGTTCGGGAAGTCAACCTGCCCTAACACCTGTGAGCCGTCGATGGTCGGGAACGGCAGCGGGATCATGTAAGCGTCTTCGCTGCCCTGCGCCACCACGAGGTTCGGCCCGTTCAGCCAGCCCTGCCACTGCCAATATGGTTGGAACGCGGCGCGCCCGGTTACGACGTCCTCATTCATCTTGTTAGTGTCGAAGTTGGCGAAGTCCGGGCTGATGATGCCGTCCTGGTACCACTTGGCCCAGTAGGTGAGCGCGGTCTTCATCTCGGGATGCGCGATGCCGGGCTTGACGCGGCCCGCGTCGTCCTTATACCAGAAGTAAGGGTTGCCCGCGTTGCTAGGATCGCCCAGGTATACGTCGAACATCGGGCCTGTCATGAACAGCTCCTGCAATGTGTTGCTGATGGCAAGGCCATAGCCGCCATGCTCGGCGATGAGCTGCTTGGCAAGGTTCTCGAAGTCTTCGACAGTTTTGAGTTCCGGCGATCCGGCGGCTTCATACCAATCCTTGCGGACCCATAGGTCGCGCGGGTTGTCGATGATGCCATAGTAGTAGCCAGGAACGGCGTATATCCTGCCGTCTATGGTGGTGATCTTGATGGAGTCCGGGTCCGTAAGCTCGTAGTCGCGGATACGCTGGCTGGTAGCCGCGCTGTCGTTGTAGACGTCCGTGATGTCAAGGAGGAGACCAGCCTGCGTGAGCTGCCGGAATTGGACATAGTTGCACTTGAACGCGTCGGGGAGTTTGCCGGAGGCGATGGTCATGTTAAGCTTGGTATCGTATTGGGTGTTGCCTTCGTCGATCCAGTCGTAGGTGACCTCGACGCCCAGGTCGGACAGCCAGGCGCGGGTCCACGGGTTTGCGTAAGCCGTGTCGCCGTCTTCGTAGACGAGGTCGTGGCCCGTGCCCTTGACCGTGGTGATGTTGACGGGCGGGTCGTAAGGGGTGAGCCAATCGCCCTGCGGGATAGGTTGAGCGTCGCGGGTTCCCGCCGCGAAAGCGGTAACGCCGGTGAGCAGGACCGCGAGAGCGAGGGCGAGGACGGCCGACCGTTTCAATAAGCGTTCCATTGAATACCTCCCATTTTAGTGGAATATACGCAGTATCTTCTACCATTATACAGCAAAACGGCCTGACGGTCAAGCCGTTTTTTGTGGCGGGTGGCGCGCCACTACCCTGGCCACGAGGGTCCAGCGTCACGCTGGTCAGGGGGTCAAGGGGGGTGAAACCCCCTTGCGGGGTCTGGGGCAGCGCCCCAGCGCTCCTAACTCAGCGTAAAGGGCGAAGCCCATTAAGTTAGTTTCCGCCCTGCGGGGCTGGGGTTTGTTGGTTTCGACCGGGGGACGGGGGGGGGGGGGGGGGGGGGGGGGCGGGCGGGCGGGGGCCCCGCCCCCCGCCCCCCCGCCCCCCCCCCCCCCGCGCACCCCCCCGCCGAG
>JAISWI010000028.1 GCA_031270865.1 Oscillospiraceae bacterium | reverse complement strand
TTTCCGGAAGCGCTTGACAAAACTGGGAGCATGATGTAGAATAGACGCAGAGTTGATCGTGAAGTCGGGGTGTATGATCTGCTCGAAAGGCTGAGGGTTGTTTTGTTGACTTTGTCGATTGAAAGATCGATGCTTATACAGTGGTAAGGAGGCCGCTGGAAATCTTTTGTTAGGGGCTGGAATAACATCCAGTACTTAACAAGGATGGGAATTTTCAACATGGAAGGTTCTAGGTGGTGATTAGAGTATACTTTTTTTGCGTAACCAGAATGGACGCGGCGTTCAACACTGGGCTGGTCGATAAAACATACTCCGACACTTTCGCGCTATTCACAACCCGACAGCTTAATCCTCGATACCCGCAGCCGTGGTAATTCCAATTGTTCGCGATCGCTGGCGAGGGCATGGCTGGGAAACGGCTGGCGTCGCTGTTCAACCCACTGCCGCAGCAGGCGAAGTATTTCGAGAAGATAACTGACCTGCTGTACGAGCTGGGCGACTCCGATCTGCAGGACGATGATCCGGAAGCGGCGGTTGAGGAGGTTCAGGATCAGATTGGCGAGCAGGTCGCCTCGATCGAGCGGGCGTTGGAGGCTATGATACAATAGCTATTCAAAATGGGTGATGTAATATCTTTTGAGCGTGCGCCGTAAACCGCTGTGCGCTCTTGCGCTTCACTGGTAATACAACCCCGGCATGCGTACCAACTCCCGCCCGCCCTCCGGCATCGGCAGGTCCTGCAGCAGCGAACACGGCATCATTGCCCCATCGCCAAACCGCGCCCTTATGTTGTAGACCGCGTCCTCCAACCGCTCGCGCCGCCACTGCCCGGCCACTTTACCCCAAACGTCGAGCTGACGCGAGCCCTTGTGCGCCTCCAGCGAGATAGCGCGGACTGTTAGCATGCGCACGGGCCGCTTCCACTTGTATTCGGACTCGATTAGTTGCATCGCCATATCCGCTATTATATGCGGACTTTGTGTCGGAAACTCCAGCCGCCCCTGAAACAGCCCGTGCCCCAGGTCGTTACCGCGCGCACAAACCTGCACGCCGCGCGCGTTCAACCTGTGTAGGCGCAGCCGTTTGCCAACATCCTGCGCGAGATCGAGCAGCACAGGCCAGACTGCGGCACTGTTGATCAGGTCAGCGGAGCATGTGATACCGTGCCCGACGCTCTTCACACTCGCCTCGTACCCGCCCGGCATCACCCGCGACACATCCCTGCCGTTCGCGAAAAGCCATAGCGTGCCGCCGTTTTTGCCGAACCATGAGATCAACAGCTTGATCGGAACTACCGCTAAATCACCGATCGTAAGGATGCCGAACTCAATCAGTTTCGCCGCCGTCGCGTTTCCGATGAACAGCAGGTCGGAGATGGGCAGCGGCCATACCAGTTCGCGCCAGTTTTCAGGCGTGATTACAGTAATTCCGGATGGTTTGTTCATATCGCTGGCAAGTTTTGCTATAACCTTATCTGGAGCGACCCCTATACTTACGCTCAAGCTAAGCTCGTCTGAAACCATTCGTTGTATGGTACGCGCGATAGTCTCGCCGTCTCCGAACAGAGCGCGAGAGGCCGTGAGATCCAGCCAGCACTCATCCATGCCGTAAGGCTCAATGTCGTCGGTAAACCGCTTGTATATTTCGTGGACTGATTGTGAATATTTTATATATTGGTCGTACTGCGGCGGTATGAGAATCAAGCCAGGGCAGGCAGCCTTCGCTTCCCACGCCGCTTGGCCAGTCTTTACGCCCGCCTTCTTTGCCGGCTGGCTCTTGGCCAGGATTATTCCATGCCGGTTCTCCACGGAACCGCATACCGCGATCGCCTTCCCGCGCAGCGACGGGTTGAGCGCCTGCTCCACCGAACAGTAGAACGAGTCCAGATCGCTGTGCGCCACAACGCGTTTCATATAGACGCCTCCGGCCAAAATAGCTCCGCTCACTAGCATCCCCATCCTTGAATATTCTATGTTGACAACGGCACAAAAGAGAAGTATAATACAGATACATTCTCGTTCGAACGCATGATAGCAGACGAACGAAACTGGTGTCAATAGAAATGAGAAGTTGGAAAATATTACTTATTATGATGGGAGGCGCTGCGGGTGACGTTTTCGGAGAAGCTACGGCTGGCGCGTGAGAGCGCGGGGTTGAAACAGGAGACGCTGGGCGAGCGAGCGGGCGTATCCCGCAGGTCCATAAACGCGTATGAAAACGCGGGAATCGTTCCACGCGCGAATGTACTCCGCGCGTTGGCGCAGGAACTGGGCGTTTCCGTAGAGTATCTTAAGAATGATGGGATCGGCGACCCGAACCATGGAAAACAGCGCGAGGCGCAGATGAACGCGGTCCGCGACCAGCTTGGCACGCGCGGGGCACGCGAGGCGCAGCGGCTGTTGGATCAGAACGCGGCG
Source organism: Oscillospiraceae bacterium (assembly GCA_031270865.1). Classification (GTDB taxonomy): domain Bacteria; phylum Bacillota; class Clostridia; order Christensenellales; family Aristaeellaceae; genus BNUH01. The sequence goes on along the minus strand of JAISWI010000028.1, from coordinate 46,492 downwards.
TTTTTCGCTGGCGGCGAGATGCCGCTGGAGGATAAGGACGCGTTCTTCGAGGCGGTTATGTCGGCATACCTTGCGTGTAAGGAAGCGGCTCGGACGCGCTACGGTAGGGTACAAGCGGCGGTTCAGTGACTGAACGGGAGGTAGTATGGCGCTTCAACGTGCTGCTTCGGAGGCGAAGCGCGTCAAGGCGAAGTACGGCGAGCATAACCCGATCCGGCTTTGCGCCGCGATGGGGATCCATTTGATGTACGCGGCGATGGGAAACGGAGAGAAGTCGTGTAAAGGATTCTTCCTATACCAATCGCGATGCAAGACGATCGTGGTAAACGATCAGATGGATGAGAACTATCAACGCGTAATCCTCACACACGAGCTTGGACACGCCGTGCTGCACAGTCCGGCAGCCGGAGTCGCGGCGTATCACGACTTCGGATTGTTTGTGGAAGCCTCGACGCTGGAACATGAGGCGAACGTGTTCGCGGCGGAATATCTATTGGATGATAAGTTAGTGTTGGATGAGTTGGCGGACGCGGAGGTATCGTTCTTCGACGCGGCGAGCGCGTTGGCCGTGCCGCCGGAACTGCTGACGTTCAAGCTGCGGCTTCTGAAGAAGGCGGGGTATCCGGTGGATCTGCCGATGAACGCGCGGGCGGATTTTCTGAAGAAGGCGTCGTGCGGAGCAAGGTGAGGTTGGGCGGGAAAAGGAAATAATTGGAGGATTGGTATGTGCGGGCGATATTTCATCGCTGAAGAGGATCGTTCCGAGGAACTGCGGCAGATCATTGAGGCGGTTCAGCGCGGGCTGAACCGTGATGTTCCTCTGAAGGAGCGTGGGGAGATACACCCGTCCGATGTGGTTCCGGTTTGTGACGCGCAGACCGCGGTTGCGGCGAAGTGGGGGTTCACGCTGCCCGGCTCGTCCCGTTTGATTATCAACGCGCGTTCGGAAACGTTTAGGGAGAGGCCGATGTTTCGGGAGGCCGCTCCCTGCCTGATTCCGGCAAGCGGCTACTTTGAGTGGGAAAATGTGGCATATCCAGAGCCAGAACAGATGAGTTTATTCGAATATGACGGGAAATCGAAGAGCGTAAAGTCAAGGAAAGAGAAACGGGCGATCCATCCAAAAGGTAAACAAACCTTCTACATGGCGGGCTTATTACGATATGAAGCCGGATTCGAATTACCAGTATTCACCATTCTAACCCGTCCGGTTGCGTCGGAACTGGCCCACATACACGATCGAATGCCGATGATCCTTTCGGATGAGGATGCTAAGGACTGGTTGGCCAAGGGCAAACTGCCGGATGTAGATGGAAAAGAATATGGACGGTATGAGTCTCGGGCGGCGGAGTGAGGTTGGCGGTGGGCGCGGTTCTTTATGTGATAGCAATGAATTGAGACCAAGACGCTGGTCATACGATGGATCTATCATTTCGGGAGAGTATGGGCAGACGCGGTATGGAAACACTGTGTTTCCACAAAGATCCGTTATTATAGCAGACCCGTATAACCCATCGGCTGTAATAGCGGAATATCCACACGCGGCCAACCATAGGCTCAAGTCGTTCTGGAACCGCCGGACATTTCCGCTGAATGTGCCAGACTGCGCGAATGTGTCGTTACCATACTTGGATTGCCAATCGGCATAGCCGTTGCCGCTGCTATTTGGATTGCTCGCGTAAAGGTATGTCGTCATGACGAATCCGCTCTACCCGTCATCCCGCGTGACAACGGACCAGGTGTTGTTTGGTGTTTCCGCATAGTGCCTAGTTCCATGCGCCTATGTATACAAGACGCTGAAGCTTGTTTTAGTTCCTTAGCGGACGTTCAGGGTTTGAGCGACCGGGATGTTTAAGCACCGCGTATCGCCAGTGGGAGCAGGAGGTTGAACACTGCCGCCACTTCCGTAATTGCGGGTTAGCGTTGTGTTAGGATAGTAGAAAGCTAGTATATGGTTGCAGGTTTTCCCAGACTGCCAGCGGCATACTGCGCCTCGAGCTGGCTTATGCCAACGCCATGGCCGTTTTTCGCGTAACCACACGCTTGATCCCACGGATCGCTCTGCGCGATCAGATAGGCAAAAGCGTATCCCCACTTAGCTTGTGCGCTTATGGTTGCCCCGCCATTAGAAGCGCTGTACACAGTCTGCGCGGCAATTCAATTATATGTAATGATATAATCATTGGTCGCATTGACAGCCGCATCGGTCCGGCTATCAATGTTGGTCATTATGAACGCCTGATTCGCGGTTGTATCGTCAACATCGAATGAATAAGCAGTACGACTCCGCGCTTTGTACACCGCGTAAGTACGCGCCGCTATAACCTGCGATTTGAGCGTTTCAGAAGACCACGTATAAATGGGAGTGAAAAGATCTACATATTTAGTGAAACAGACTGCTTATCAAAACGACTATACACATGAAGGTTATCCATTATAATATATTGTTTAACCTTGATTAGTCAAATTTAGTGTATTGGGAAGTAAACGTTCAACTGCTGTTGAGAAAGGTAGTCAATATTGGAAAGTATCAAGTCATGTACCTCATATATACTACAAAAGAGATAGAAGACAGAAATCAAGCGCAATCCGATGTATAAACCAAGTTATGGATAATACAGATATAGCACTCATGGTTAAAATAAGCTTTGCAGTTGTTGGGGCGGTATAAAAAGATATGCAGTTGCCATATGCTGGTTTGTTTTGACTAAACCAACATCATCTGGTACAAGACGCAAGTTGCCTATCTAGGTGTATTGTATAATAAGCTCTTAATGCCTTCACTTTATATGTAGTTATTTTCACTTGCACTGTAGCGCATATTGTGTATAATCAGATATGCAAAGGAATTGCTGCCGACATGATTGTTGCAAGTAGAAACAACGGAAGGAAAATGTGTTATGGATGACGCGAACTTCTTCACGGTAGAAGAAAGCGAGTTAGAGATCTCGGAAAACGATATCGTGTTCTTAGCAGACGTCTCTGAAGAGATGGTCTCATATGATGAAGCGCTGTTGGAAGACACAGATGAGCAGACCAATGGGTAGGAAGGCAAACTGCCTACGCTGGCGACTAGCAGAACCAGTTGCAAGGAAAGCGCTCTATGGCGCGTAATCAATGGAGCGCTTATTGCATCGCTGTGCCGATTAGATGATATCTATCCGCAACTACGGCGAATGCAATATTATTAAATATAATTAAGGGGCGAGATAACATGAAAGAAAACATACTAAAGATTCTCTCTCAAGCACTGCTTGTGATACTCGGAGCTTTGGCTCACCAACTGCAGATTAAAGCCGGAACATCTGTACGATTGATCCAGTTTGTCAGTGGATGCTTTATTGTTGCATTTACAGGTACCATGGTCTATTTCTTGGCGGAATCGATGGAACTCGATTCAAATATTGCCTATGTCACAGCAGGCATAAGAGGTTGGGTGGAGCCACAGATTCTTGACACTATTGCAGAAATCTTTAAGAAGTTTACTGGCCTACAAAAAAGAGTAAACACATTGTTATTAATATCTCGCCCATTTGTTTGATTGCATCAAATGATGCGAGTATGTGCGTGCGCGATCTTTTCGATGAACGCAACAAGTAATGAATTTACAACATAACAATAATGCATACATGTAGGCGCAAACCTGTGTATGCGCTTGTTTTGTATTTAGTGTAGCATGAACAAAACTATAGAAAGCTTACACAACTAATATTTTGCGTGTTTAGTGTATTTTTTAGATAATCATATATATATAACGATCGATGAATGGTATATCAGCGGCAACCCTAGTATCATACACTGTAAATTCAATGTAACAGTCGCTGCGCAATCGTCACCACTTCCACTTTTTTAGGTTGGCCGCATAATAATTCTGGTTGTCCGTACAAATCTATAAAGCTTCTCTTCTGTTAATTAGGATGAAAAGCAGGAACGCAATCGTCATCTTAGCGAAGGCATAGTTGTCAAACCATATGATAGGTGAGGATACGCCATGAAGCGTGTTTTGCCACCACTGCTCGTTTTTGTGCTGTTAGTCTTAGGCGGCAAGGCGCTGGCGTAGGTGCCATTGACGTCCGGTACTGGGTATGAAAACAATCATCGTTCTGCGCCTGCATATGACGATCCAAATGCGTCAAGCACGCTTATTGACAACCTAACGCTTGGCAATATTGTGGATGTTTTATACTCGAATGAGGCTTGGCGCAGATTTCTTATTATTCAAACCGTTTGAAAAGCACAACTACCGGCTGGACAGAGCAGCCCAATATCAGACTGCGCAAAAAGTCATAGCAGAAGATGGAGAGTATTATCAAATGGAGTGAAAAGCGAATTAAGATTTCAGAAAGACTCAAGGCAGGCGCTGTATTACACCATTGTCGCCACTATTTCCTCGTGATTTCCCTTGAATATGTTGTCATCACACTTTTGATTGTACGCCAGTAATTCCAGCGATTCCTCCCCGGTTACTCGCTCCTGTGTTCGGCAAAGGAACTGCCTATATCCCCAAACCGCTTTTGTAGTGCCAAGAGGATGTTCAATGATCTTCTTGCGCTGTCGAAAAACCTCTTTGCCCTCATCAGTTTTCATTCGGGCGTTCAGTTTGTCAAGAATATCTTGGTTTGCGACACGTGATATTGCGCGAAACTTGGCACTTGCGCGTTTCTCACGGTTCGGACAGTTTTTGTGGACGCGTCTGTTCGCATAGTCGCGTCCGCCGCTTTTCCAGGTTTTTGCTCAGGTATGAGAGGCATTCTTCGGGCAATGATAGCAATCGTTTTCCACCTCGTATGTAAAACGCTTGCGGTAATAGTCAGCATCCATCCGGCGCGTGAGCACGATCGACGGTTCTTGGAATGAAGCGCGTCGTACCGCTTTGCTCACAATCCACAATATCTTTACCATCGTAATAACCCTTGGCGGCTGTTTGAACATTGTGACACGCGTCAAGCGGGCGGGATCTCCGCCGGAGCGCATAACGCGCGTGTCAGGGTCGACTGCCGGGATTTCTTTGCCGCTGTTTGCCTTGATTTGTTTGAGTCAATCATTTAATATGCCTTTCTTGTCGTTAAGGCGTTTGAGCGCATCGGCGACGGTGGTCTCATCAAGCTTTGCCTCGTGTCCCTCCGATTCGTCGTTTGCCGCGAGTTCATTCATATAGTCGGCAATTTTCTTCTCGATAGCCGCGAGTTCTTTCTCTGCACCCTTTTTTGTGTGTATATTGTGGCGGTCAGCGTTTGCGCGGTTTTGTACCATCTATCGCTATGAGTTCTTTGCCGTACAAACTCAGATTTTTACACAACAAACTGAAATCACGGAACGCTTTTTTCAGCGAGCCGGAGTTATCCTTACAAAAGTTACATATTGTCTTGTCGTCCGGCGTGAGTTTGCTAAGCAGCCACATAACCTCAATATTACGATGCGGTTCACGCTCTAACCGCCACGATGAGCGAATGCGGTTGATATAACCGTAAGCATACAGCGAAAGAATATCCGCAGGGTTATAGGCGGATCTGGCCGTATCTTTCGTTTCTGAGTACTTGAATGCAAGCGCCGCTATGTCAAGCCGCCCGACATAAGCCGCAATCACGCGACAAATGCTGTCCGTTTCGATATAATTATCCAGACACATCGGCAGCATCAGTTGGTTTTTATCGCCGCACTGTATGCATATCGCTGCGCCTCGCCATAAATTCTCTCATTGCCATTATATCACAATTTCCCCCAAATGGCTATACTTTTTGCGCTGTCTGATCCTGCAGAACCAACCGCACACTGATGGGGACGATACTGGCGATTGTAACTTCTTCGTCGTGCCGGACGGCTGGACGCTGCTCTCGCTTGACCTCTCACAAATTGAGCTACGTGTCGCCGCGTTCTACTGCCGCGACGAGTTCATGTTCGATACCTACAGGTTTGATGTAGATATATACGCATCGATCACGTGTGTAATCTATCACATCCCTATTGAGGAGGCGGTGAGTAAAAATAAACCGCCATACAAAACGAGACGCACTATATCAAAGAACCGCAACTTCGACGTGGTCTACGGCCTCTATCCGTAGGACTGCACCGGACGCTGAAGTTCAAGGCGGGGCTGAACACCACGCTGGCAGAGTGCGCGACCATCATCGCAAATTTGCGATATGGTTACCCACGACTTGCAAAATGGCAAGAGAGCGCTAAAGAACAAGCGCGAGGTCATCTATACGCAGAGACGTTCCTCGGACGACGACGTCACCTCCACGATATCTCCTCCGACGACTGGGGCAAACGCCCCTTCGCCTAACGTTGTGCGATGAACACGCCCGTCCAGGCACCGCCGCCGACATCTTGAAGATCGCGCTGGGGCAGGATAATCGCTGCCTTGCCATTGTGATTCAGGGACTTGATAATATGAAGCAGCCACGCAAAGTCGAATTGGCGTATTGCGCTGTCATCGTTCGGATTCACTTGGCGTAAACCTCGTTGATGTTTTGTCCTCTGAGGGAGTCTATATCCGGGTATCCTGCGGCAATCAGGTGCCGCGCCATGTTCTTGCCGATGCCGGGGATTCTCGTCAAGTCTGTCATGTCTCTTTCTTCCAAATTGCAACCGCTATAGGCATATTGCCCGCTACTACTTTGTACTCGCAGGGCGGTTGACCGATTACAATTAAGAATTCACGAAATCCGTCTGCATCGAATTCCCGCTTTGGTGCAAATCTGAGCAGTTTCCATATCCCTACTGACGGACGGGGAAATAAACCACACAGACCTTTCAACAGTGGAACGGCTAATATGACAATCTCGTCGGAGATTCGCTTGAGTTCTTCAGCGACCTTTTCAGGCTCGTCTATCAAGTGGAGAACCTGAGAAGCGATGACCACATCAAACGCACCCTCCTGCTCACCCGTATTGAATTGAATAGGCTTCTCTTGCTGAACGCGATGCTGCTTGTGCCTTTCTTTGACGCCTTTTAACTTGCGACTGTCAGCATTCGCTCAGATAGGTCAGTACACAATACGAATTTTGCCTTGTCAGCAATCGCCAAGCTGATGGAGCCGGTTCCGGCGGCGGTTTCAAATATACTTGCGCCATCTAGCATCAGGTCACGCGTCAGGCGTAGCATTTTATCGTAGGCGGTATTCGCGTGTTCCGCACGGTCGTAAAACGGCGCGCAAAATCCCAGAATCTCATTTCCTTACCCCCACTTTCGGCTTAACCAGGTCGTAGCTGTTCCCGATTTGCCGCCTCAATTCTCCATTCGGCACGTCCATACCGATGACCACCGTATTCCAAGCTCTTTGATCATGTGCCAGGGCGGTAAATTCAACCTCGGCGTTAGCATAAAATTGTTGAGACATGAAGGACGCATGGAGGATAGACGAACTGTTGCCCACATTCCCGCAACCCAGTGGCGGCTACTAGGGACCTGCTGCTGCGTCCTGTCCTCTTCCGGCTTCTCTATGACCTTCCTACGTAAATCTACACTATACACCCTTTATATTTATACCATATCCATCATGTTTTCCAAGTTGGTAAACTATATAAGGCGGCTTGTAGACTTTTCATAAGCCGCCTATATCATTTTCCGCTCCGACATCAATCGACATGCAAGGATATAATGGCTGTTACCCTTTTTATTCAACCAATGGAAACAGCCAATTTTATCTTTACCCTCGGCGTAATACGAATCCGATAGGGATACTGCAGATCGGCTTACGCTCCTGGTTTCTTGGTGCGGTTATGAATCGCCTGTACGCTATACACCGAATAAAGTCGAACAAAAGGCTGAGCGTCACAAGTTATCCAGCGTACCGAACCCCGGGATATCCGTTTCCAGTTCAAAGTCGACAGTCCTGCATAAAGCGTCGGTGCCTGCAGGCAGTACGCATCTGAAGTAGCCCTGACCAGATGTCGGAGCGAATGACTGCGTATACCCCACAGATTGTCCGTCCGCCAGCATAGTTACACGCTTAAGGTGGCTGCTCAGCATAACGCCGTTGATACGGTCGGATTTCAGTGAATGGATGTATAGATGGCCGCGGCTTGTGCTCATATAGTAATCATCAAACTCATACGGATAACCCCCACACAGGCGCGGATCCATAGATCGCCTTGCCGTTCGCTCGGACAAAGCTCCCGATCTCACGGAGTATCCTAACGCTTTCGGGTGGGATCACGCCGTTTCCATCCGGGCCGACGTTGAGCAGATAGTTTCCACCGCGGCTGTTTATCCTTAATAGCAGTCTCAACGCTTCATGAGGACTTTTCCAGTAATGGTCGTTTTTCTTATAACCCCACGTATCGTTTAGTGTGGCTGGAACCTCCCAATCGCCATCGTATGGCTGCGCTGGTATCTGGTTGTCGCCGGTAGATATATATTCGCCTAATGTATTGCCGGTACGACCGCTGACAATGCAGTTTGGCTGAATGCTTTTGACAAACTTCTTAAGCTCAAGGCTATGCTCGTAGGACATTGTCTGAGGCGTGTCAAACCATATCAAGCCGATTTCTCCGTACTGCGTCAGCAGTTCCTTCAACTGCGGCTTACACTTGTTTTGAAGGTAGTTGTTGAAGTCTTTCTCTTCGTTGGGAACGCCGTAACCGTAACCGTCAGGATCGTGCCAATCCTGTGCCTGTGAATAATAGAAACACAGTTTAACGCCTTCGCGCTGGCAAGCTTCGGCTAACTCGGCGATCGGATCCCGCTTGAAAGGAGTCGCATCTACAATGTTGTACTTTGAACACTTAGAATGAAACATCGCAAACCCGTCATGATGCTTCGCCGTGATTACGATGTACTTCATGCCTGCTTCCCCAGCCAGCGCAACCCACTCATCCGCGTTGAATCCGACCGGATTGAATTTAGAAGCGATTCTCTCATACTCCTCAACTGGTATGGAGAAATGCTTCATGATCCACTCGCCGAGGCTCGCTGTCTCTCTTCCCTTGTACGATCCCGCCAAGTGTGAATATATCCCCCAGTGGATAAATAAACCATACTTCGCGTCCTTCCATCATTGCTGCCCACAGTCCTTCTTCATCTTGCCTAAAATCCTTTCATGTATTAGTTGCTATTAACATAGCCGATTACGCGAACACGCGGACGAACCGCTCCGGCTCAGCGCACACTGACCACTTTGGTTGTTCCGCGTTATTCGGGTCGCCACGCTTTACGAAGTTAGCCCATGCGTGAACCATTTCGCTTTCAAGGGTATAGTCCCGCGCATCCTTCGGTCGCCAGTTTCTATTAAGCAACCCGAACACATACCATAATTCGGCGCAATGGAACGCCACGGAGTCATCACCCAGCGGCTTATGGGTGAAATAATATACATATGCAGGCTTGCGGCTCAGCGCGGCGTTCTTCAAACTCCAATGGACGCATCCTTCGTATAAACGGCTTTTTTGTCCCGACGCGACTATCTCAGGCGTGGAGCCGATGTCGTTCTCCGTGCTGCCGATCATGTATGGAATATCCAGATGTCCGCCATGATCCACCGTTTCATCATAACCCTCAATTAACAGGCGCCCATCAACAACAGGCGAAAATGTCAAGCCGTGTCGCTCGGCGCGTAGGGTCTGCAAGCAGCGGATTAACGTTTCCACGGGTATCACACGCAATTCGGTAAGATTGTATGCACCGCACAACTTGGCGAATTCCACGCCCATCCGTTCAGCCTCGGCTATCGGTTGAGACTTGGCGACGCCATTGGCATAACCGCCCGCGCTCTACAATATCGCGCCATGCACAAGTCCCTTTGAGAGTGGAGATGAAACGATGGTCTGCACACTAAGCGCACCAGCTGATTGGCCAAATATTGTCACATGATCAGGATCGCCGCCAAACGCCGCGACATTATGACGCACCCATTGTAATGCAGCCAGTTGATCCAGTATGCCGTAGTTCCCCGAACAACCGCTTTCAGCGGTTAGTTCATGGTGCGCCAGGAAGCCCAGCGCGTGCAGGCGGTAGTTAATAGTGATCATTATGAGGCCTTGCTTACACAACGCCTCGCCATCGAATTCGCTGTCACAGCCACTGCCTTCAACAAATCCGCCACCATGGATATACACCGCGACAGGCAGCTTATCCGCCACGCTAGACGTAGGCGTCCATATATTCAGGTACAAACAGTCCTCGCTCATTGGCGGCATGAACTGTGGATCCGTAAAGAATTCTCTTTGCCAGAACGTACCAAGTTCATGCTCCGCGTGCGGGCATCGCCAACCAAACAAGTCTGCATCACGTACTCCCTTCCAGGGAATGGTCGGCTGCGGCGCTTTCCAACGCAGTCGACCGACTGGTGGCGCAGCATACGGCACACCCTTAAAAAGCGTATATCTATCCTTCCCGACTCCACGCAGTTTACCTGATTCTACTGAAACGACGCTATCCAGCATTATATACCCCTTTCGCTATTCATACCCATCAACAAAACGGAACGTCCTCTCAGCCATCGCTGGATGAAAAGGCGTTCCGCTTAATGTATCACGCCTTCATATACGTTACCATGTCGCCAGCCTTCATCGAACGCATAAGCTTCGCGCCGATTTCAATTGATGCTTGCCTGCCATCATCCACGCTGACGCTGCAACCCCATGGATTGATAAGCTTCAGGTCCGCGTCGCGGGTAGCCTCGATCGACACATACTCGATCACGCCTCTCCGCATCTTCGCGCGTACGATGAATCCGCCGCGCACTCTGAGTTCAAATTCCGCATCCCAATCTTTCTTCCAGGAAGGGAATACGCGGATCACAGGCGGCAGTGTCGGAGCGCCGCTTGAGCACTGCATTAAGCCTAATTGCAGCCCGGTCGCAGCATTACCCAAGCGCTGTGCGCTGAGCGCGTTGATGCCCTCGCAAGCAGTTAAACGGTTGCGGTATACGGCTTGACTGCCATTCCAGTCGAAAAAGCAGTGTTCCTGGGCCGCGCACTCGCTGTCCAACTGGCGGACGACGCAGTCCGTCAGCAGATCGCCTTCGCCCATTGCGGCGAATATGCGAGGGTATGATGACATCTCGCTGGCGTACCAACGGAGTTCGTCTTCGGAGTAGCCGTGCTTGGCGCGGTCGATCCTGCATACCGCAGGGTTGCCTCCTCCGTTTGCAGATTGCGCATATCGAATGATGCGCGCGGATTAGGTCGGACACGCCTGCTCTCGCGGCAAAGCGGACGAGGCGCTGGCACTGCTGGATGAGATGTATTATCGCAACTACGTCACGTCTCCGATATCAGAGCAAATGCAGCGACAGCTCGCGCATGACCTGCGTGGTACATTCATCCGGCTGATCGGTGAGATATCCGCCAGCGTTGCCCTTGAACCGAACGGATTATATACCACTGTCATGGGCTTACGCACCCATTCGGACGCGGCGCATCAGCAACGGCTGTTCGGCCAAACAGCAACGCGGCTGTGCGAAGCGGTTAACGCCTCGAAGCTGAGCGCGCGCAGCGAGTTCATGCATAGGATACTGGAATACATCGAAACGAATTTTTCTGACACGGGATTGTCATTACAATCGTTAGCAGACTCGTTCCATGTATCCCAAGCGCATCTATCCAGACAAATTAAGATGTGGACCGGCTCTACGTTCTCTGATATCGTGGAAGAACGGCGTATGCGGATGGCTCGGGAATATGTAACCGAGACCTCGTTAAGCATTGCGGAGATCTCCGAACGCTGCGGATACTACATCCAAAACACATTTTTCAAAGCGTTTCAGCGTTTATTCGGCGTAAGTCCAACTATGATGCGCAAGATGAAGAAGGTATAGCGCAACCCGATTCCGAATTTATATTAAAGTGATATATAAAGCAAAGTGATATAGGGTTGTTATAAGGGTGATATAAGAAACCGCGCTGCTAAATAGAGCGTGAAGCAACCGACTAACTGAAAAACGAATGCGCTAATTTTCAACCTACATAAAAAATAATAACCTATTGAACGCTTTCCTCAAAGTGGTATCATGTAGGAAAGGGGGGATCACCATGCTCCGGCAGAATCCCCAGGATCAATCCATGTACCGGCCAGGCTTATACCCACCGGCGCTTGAACCCGCGCCGATCGACTGGAATCCCGGTAGCCAATACGCGCCGGAGACCCGGATGTGGCAAGGATGCCCTACCATCGCGCGCACGCGCGGCGGGATTGTGTGGGCGGGCTGGTACACCGGCGGTGTCCGTGAGCCGGACGAAAACAACTGCAACCTTCTGTTCCGTATCAGCGACATCCGCCAGCCGTTCCATGACGCGCCTTTTATCGCTATCAACAGCGCCCCCGCAGCTTGTTTACGAGCCATGGACATTCAATTATGGGTGGATACTCTGGGCCGACTGTGGGTATTCTGGACGCAGACGCGGGATTCGGCAGCTAAAGACACGTTGGGCCGCAACCTGCTTTACACGGATAGGATCTTCGGCACGTTTGCCATTATATGCGGCGATCCTGACGCCGAACACCCTGTGTTTTCCACCCCACGCCGCCTTTGTGACGGGTTCCTGCGCTGCAGACCGACTGTCCTGCAGTCAGGGCGGTGGATCATGTGCCCGTATGACTGGATCTCAAGCGACCGGACACAGGGCCGTCTAGCCTACTGCCTGTCCGATGACCAGGGAGAAAACTGGGTTCGGCGGTATGGCCCTGCCAGGTTGGGTGAAACTATCTTTGATGAACAGATGGTGGCGCAATTGCTGGACGGTCGGCTGTGGATGCTAGCCCGGACGCGCGCCGGTGAACTGGGTGAATGCTTCTCCGCCGACGATGGACTGACGTGGACGGAATCGGCGCCCAGCGGTATTGCCAACCCATCGTCCCGGTTTTGGATCGACCGACTCCATAGCGGCAGACTCCTACTCGTCAACCATTTCGGGTTCACTGGACGCAGCCACATGACAGCGCTGCTGTCGGAGGATGACGGCAAGACCTGGCCATACCGTTTGCTGCTGGACGCGCGCAGCGGTGTGAGCTACCCGGACGCTTTTGAAGCACCGGACGGGCTGGTCACAGTCCTGTATGACTGCGGGCGCACGAAAGAAAAGGAAATTTGCTTAGCGCAGTTCCGTGAGGCGGACATTCTGGCGGGACACGTGGTTTCACAGGATACCGTTTTGGGACGCGTCCTGTCTAAAGCGCCGTAATAGAAGGAGGAAAATATGAAGGATTGGCGACATGTGGTGAATGGACTAGCCATCCCGTGCGAGTCCGGTTACGCTGATCAGCCCAGCCTGGTAAAGGCGTGGAACGGAGCTTGGGTCTGCTCCGTGACAACCGGGCATGGTAGTGAGGGTGCGCAGGGTCAATACGTGAACATCACCCGCAGTTTCGATAAGGGACGAACCTGGACAAAACCCGTGTCCATCGAGCCGGACGGATGGGAATCCGCATATTCCAGCCTGGCTGTCGCTCCAAGCGGACGCATCTACTGCTTCTACTGTCACAACCTGCACCACATTGATATCCGGGATGCGGGGTTGGGGCGGTATGACATGGGCGGAGAGTATTGCTTCCGTGTAAGCGCGGATAACGGATCGACGTGGTCTAAGCGGTATATCGCGACGATCCGGGACATGGGGATCGACGCGCGGCAGGAGGAACGTTTCAAGTCGTTTGACGGCAAACCACTGCGTTTCTTCTGGAACGTATCTCGCATCTGGTTTGACGGGGACACGTTCTACTCCCCCATCATCAAGTACATCTATAAGCCGCGCGACGTGATCCATACGTCACAGGGTGTACTGCTCCGCTGCGCAGGCTTGGACGCAGGGTATATGGACGGCTTCGCGAACGTCAAATGGGAGACATTGCCTGATGGCGAAGAGGGTATCTGTACACCAGAAGGTGGCGGACGCGTCGCGGAGGAACAGAGTTATGTGACGCTCTCGGACGGAACACTGTTCTGCGCATTCCGCACCATCGACGGTCATCCGGCAGGCGCGGCCAGCCTCGACAGCGGGCGCGTGTTTGAGCCGCCGCAATACCTGCGCCGCTTGGAAGGGCGGTTGCTTAAGCATAACCGCGCGGCGACATTCATCTGGCCGTTGGGAGAAAACAGGTATTTCTACTGGTTTAACAACCAGGGAGAAAAATGGTTCCAGCGCCGAAATCCGGTCTGGTGCGCTATCGGTGTGGAGGTTCCAGGCAAGACAGGCTTAACGGTCGAGTTCGGCCAGCCGGAGATCCTGCTCTACCACGCCGATCCCCGCGTGGGCAGCAGCTATCCTGACCTTCTGAAGGACGGCGCGACGTGGTACATCACCGAGACAGAAAAGCGCAATGCCCGCCTACACCCTATCGACAACACGTTTCTGGATACGATGCTTCGCGCGGTAGACGGCACGCTTACCATCGACGAAGCGCCCGCGTGGCGGTCCAGCGAAATCCCTGCTAGTGACTTGAACTTCCCGGCCATGCCGTTCCTGTCCGCCAATCCGCGGGAAAACACTATCGGTTACACGTTGCTGATGGACGTGGACGGCGCTTCCCCTGGAGATCCGCTGTTCCAGGCGGGAAACGCGAATGGCGGGATCACCGTCCGTCTGGACGGTTCGGGTAAACCGACCGCCATTATATCGGAAGAAATGGCCAACTGCGCTATCGAGGGATCCGCCAACGTCGGCGACGGCAAGCCGCATCGCCTGGCCGTTCAGCTTGACGTGTCCGCCAACATAGGCTGGTTTGTCATCGATGGGTCAACTGACGACGGGGGCGAAGGCGTTTGCGGCTGGCGCTTCCTGAACTCCGCGCTTCAGGTCGTGCCAGGCGGACCCGCTGAGCTAGGCAGGCGCTGCCAGGCGGCGTCCCTGTACGCGCGTTGCCTGATGGATGCGGAAGCTGCCGTCCTGACCTCGCCGGCTTGTGCCAACTAAACCGATTATTACATACCATACCGGGCATTCAACCCATATGTACAAGATATACCCATTGAAACCATGTAAGGCGCATGCTAGACTGATAACATCCATCCAGACTCGAAAGGCGGCGGCAGCATGTCCCAAACGACGATGACAGCCCAATCCATCCGCAGGCAGCCCGTGTTGCGACGATTAACACGCAACTACGAACTGTACCTGTTCGCGCTGCCCGCCGTCGTATACTTCGTCCTGTTCTGCTACGCGCCTATGTTCGGTGTACAGATCGCCTTTAAAAACTTTAAGCCCAACTTGGGCATCTGGGGCAGTCCGTGGGTGGGGCTTAAGCACTTCCAGCGTATCACGACGCTGCCCAGCTTCCTGCAGATTGTCCGCAACACGCTGGCTTTGAGCCTGTACCAACTGGCGGTCGGGTTCCCTGTGCCTGTTGTGCTGGCGCTGTGTATAAACGAGATGCGGTCCTCGAAGATCCGGCGCACAGTGCAGACAGTGTCCTACGCGCCGTACTTTATCTCCACCGTAGTGCTTGTCAGCCTCCTTGAGATCTTCTGCAACGAACACTACGGTGTGCTCAACGCGCTTGCGCGGGCATTCAGGCAGGAAACGATCCCGTTCCTGACCCGGCAGCAGTACTTCAGGGGGATGTACGTGCTCTCCGGCGTGTGGCAGGGAGCGGGCTGGAGCACCATCGTGTACCTTTCCGCGCTGACAAGCATCGATCCGGAACTGCATGAGTCCGCAATGATCGACGGCGCAAGCCGTCTCCAGCGCGTGTGGCACATCAACATGCCGTGTATTCTGCCCACCCTCTCGCTCCTGTTCATCCTGCAGGTTGGCGGCCTCATGTCCATTGGGTTCGAGAAGGTCTTTCTCATGCAGAAGGACATCAACATAGAGCTGTCTGAGGTGATCTCCACCTACGTGTACAAGCAGGGTTTGCAAAAGCTGCAGTACAGCTTTTCCGCTGCGGTTGGGCTGTTCAATTCGGTGGTAAACTGCCTCTTGCTGGTGCTCACCAACACGGTAACACGCTCGCTCAACGGCAATAGCTTGTTCTGACCAAGGGAAGGGAGATGGATGCCATGCGGCCAGCAGCCCCGGTAAAACACAAGCGGCTTATCCGCAGCAAGGATGATCGGATCGTGGACTTCATCGCCTACGCCGTCGGCGCGTTGGTGGTGTTGGTAACGCTCTACCCGCTCGTGTTCGTTGTGAGCGCCTCGTTTAGCGACCCGGCGCGCGTGATCAACGGAGAGATCACTCTGCTTCCTAAAGGTTTCACGCTGGAAGGCTACAAGCGCATCCTGAACTATTCGCTGATCTGGAAGGGTTACCGCAATACCTTCCTATACACGCTGTTCGGCACGAGCGTGAACCTGGCTGTGACGCTTCCAGCCGCTTACGCGCTATCACGTAGGGATTTCATCGGGCGCAACGCGCTGACCGCGTTCTTCGCCTTCACCATGTTTTTTTCCGGCGGGCTGATCCCCACCTACCTGGTGATGAAGACGCTCCGTCTAGTGAACAGTCCGCTGATCATGGTGTTCATGGGCGCGGTGTCCGTGTGGAACACCGTCATCGCGCGGACGTTCTTCCAGGGGAACATCCCACTGGAACTGCAGGAGGCCGCCTACCTGGACGGCTGTAGCACCACTCAGCTGTTCCTGCGTGTCGTGTTACCGCTGGCTAAGCCTATTATCGCCGTGCTAGCGTTGTTCTGCGCCGTAGGACATTGGAACAGCTACTTCAACGCGCTAATCTACCTGAGCAACGCCAACACCTACCCGTTGCAGATCTTCCTGCGCAATATCCTGATCCTCAACCAGATGGACGCGATGATGATGGGCGACCCGGATTCGATGGAATTCCTTCTACGAATGATGCAACTGAAGGAATCTATGAAGTTCGGCATCGTAGTCGTGGCGTCCGTGCCGGTGCTTGCTCTCTATCCCTTCTTACAAAAGTACTTCGTCAAAGGCATGATGGTCGGGGCGTTGAAAGGGTAACCCTCGCAGCCATGGATTAGGACTACGCCGCGCGCAGTCGCGAATGCGCCGCGGTTTGGTTGGATAACCGACAATAAGGAGGACGAAACATGTTGAAACGTTTGCTGGCCCTTGCGCTCGCGGTCGCCGTACTGCTGCTGGGCGCGGCCTCCGCGCTGGCGGATCAGGAATTCGGAAAAGGCTGGAGCGACAAGGGCATCCTCGGATTCGGTGGTGAATGGGATTCCGGCTCATGGGGCGTGAGCAGTCTGCCCGTGTCGGACGGCGACCCAATCCATGTGTCCTTGATGTTCCCTCGCCGAAGCGTGCAACCGGAAAGCTTCGAAAATATGTGGTTCTGCAAGGAACTGCTGGCCCGCGCTAACGTCGTATACGACTGGACGCTGGTTGAGGAATCCGGCTTCCAGGAGAAGAAGAACCTCGTGCTGGCGGCGGGTGACTACCCTGACATGTTCATCGACGGCATAAAGAAGAGCGACGAGCAGGTATTTGGGCCGCTCGGCATCTTCGTCAACTTGGCGCCCATCATAGATGAATACGCGCCTAATACTAAAGAATTGTGGACAATCTACCCGGATGTGAAAAAGTCACTATCGTATGATGACGGCGCGATCTATAACATGCCTGACTTCTCCATCACCCCGCGCGATATGTTCTCCTCCGCGCCGTACTACAAGGTGGCGTGGCTGCGGAACCTGGGATTAGATAGGCCCAAGACGCTTGACGACTTGTATAATGTGTTGCTGGCTGTGCGCGACGGCGACGCGGATGGCGACGGTCAGACGGACGATGAGATCCCCCTGCTGCAACTGGGCGATATCCGCATCGAGATTCTAGCCGCCTACGGCCTGATGGCGCTCTCCGACGATCAGGGTATCCTGGCAGACTATGTCAAGGACGGACAATACCTATACGTGCCCGTGCAGGACGGCTACAAGCAATACCTGGAATACGCCAAGAAGCTCTACGACGAGAAGATCCTCGACCCCGAAGCGTTCGTGACGACGGGTGAACAGCGCAACGCAAAGATCCAGACCAAGAAGGTCTTCATGCATGACGGGACGCCCTACGGCATACTGACCAACGACGAAGACTGGATCGACTCCTACGAGATGCTCGAATATATGTCCGACGGTTCAGGGCGCGACCCTGCCTGGCCAGCGACACTGCGCCACACCCGCGCGTGGGGGAACTTCGTCATGACCGACAAGTGCAAATACCCCACCGAAATGGTGCGCCTAATGGACTACTTCTACTCCGATGTCGGTTCCTTAATGATCCGCGCCGGACGCGAAGCGGGCACTTATGACCCGTACGGCTGGAAGATCGTCATCGACAACCCTGAAACCCAGGAATGGCACTCCGAGATCGACTACGATAAAGAACACTTCGACGGCTACTACCAGTGGCGCATGGCCAACGCCCCGTTGCAGGGCACCTATGTCGCCGGCGGGTTCCAGAACAAGTTGATGATTTTCTCCGACTACAAGAACCGCTGGTATTCCACCACCAAGCTGGCCACAGGCCGCGCGGACTTCGCGTCCATCCCATACCCGGAAGTGACCTATACCGAGGACGAGCAGTCCGACCTGATGGTCTATGTGGATATCGCCAACTACGTCAAGCAGATGGAGGCGAAGTTCATCACGGGTGAGGCGTCGCTGTCCGACTGGGACAAATATGTGTCTACCATCAAGGGGATGGGGCTGGATGACGTCATCGCCGCCAAGCAGGCTGCCTACGACCGCTGGAACCAGGATTGACATCACCCCGTATTGGGAGGCCGGCGCAACCGACCTCCCCGGTTTAAATCCTCTATTCCATCCAATAGGACGGCGACGCATGAAGCGGCTTAGCGTATTAAAGGGCATGCTGGTTTCCTATATCCTAATCACACTGGTGCCGGTGTGCGCTTTCCTGTACGCCGCTACATCCACCGTCTCCGCGGTCTATGAGGCGCGTATCCTGGACGCGCGTACAACATCGCTCCAGCACGCGTCCGGTCTACTCGACCAACGCCTGCGTGAGTGCAAGAGCCTCGCCAACCAGATCACGCTCAGCCCCTCCATCTCCAGACAGCAACTGGAAAGCGCGTATTCCGCAAGCATGGCAGTCAGTGAGCTAAAAGGCATGAACCAGGGCAACGAGTTCATTGGAGAAATCGGCGTATGGTATACAGGAGAAAAATACCTGTACCTAGGCCAAGGCGCGGTTGAGCCCACCATCGCGTGCGAAAAGATCTTCATGCTAGATGATGGGGCGACGGAGACGTTCACACGCATCTTGGATGAGCCGGGCGGTGCGCGCCTGGCGTTGCTAAAAGACGATGACAGTGCGCGGTTATTCTACTTCGAGCCTCTCCCAGCCAACTACAACTACTCCTACGGCAAAGCAATTTTCGTATTCGATAACGCCGCCATCTCCGCGCTGCTGGAGCGGGACGCCTCCTCACGAGATAGCCAGTGGGTGTGGATAGACAGCGAGGGTGGCGTGCTGTGGCCGAACCCGACTCCTGCCGCCGCGTTGGCTGCCGCGCAGGGAGCGCGGACGGGACGCGCAACGCTGGACGGAAAGCGATTCCGCGTCCTGTCGGCGGATTCGCACGTGGAAATGGGCCTGCGCCTCTTCCTGGTGCTTGACGAGGCCACGCTGCGCCCTACGCCTGAAGGCTTCGGTGGGCTGTTGGCTGTGACCGGCATGGTAATCGTCTCGTGTTTGTCACTGACGACCTGGTTCACCTCGCGGTACTGGCGGTCTTTCCGCGAACTGTGCAACATCATCTACCCAAGCGTCAGCAGCGATACGCACTGGGAGACCATTCAGGCCGCCGTTCGCGCCACGATGCTGCGCAGCGAAGAGATGTCCAGGGAACTGAGCCAGTCCAACAGGGAGCGCCGGGCTGTGCTGCGAGAAAACCTGCTGTTGCGTATGATTGATGGCGACGCGTCGCTGACAGACGAAACGGAAGTCGCCTTCCAAGCCGCAGGTCTGGCTGGTCTGTTTGTGTCCGGCGCAATGCTGGCCGTACGCGCGCCAGGCGGTAACGCGGGGTTGTTCCAAGCCGTCACGCGGTTCCTGGAGGAACGCTTCCCCGACAGCAGCGGCGCGTTGGAGATTGGAGGCGCCGACTGCGTAATCGCCGCGCTGTTCTCTCATGAGGACGCGGTGAAATGGGACGACGCCGTCTGCAGGCAGGCAGCGCCTTCGCTGGCGCTTGCGTGCCGGGAGTCCGGAATTCTGGGCGCGTTGGTGGGTGTAGGACGCGCCGCGCCGATGGCCAGCATGCGCTGGAGCTACCTGCAGGCGTGCGCCGCGTTGGGTACGGAAACACACGCGGAGGCTGGCTTATCCGTCTTTGGTACGGCGCCCCCAGCGGATCGGGCGGGCTTCTTCCAAGCGTTTATGGACAAGGGCGCGCTGTTGGGTGTGATCGCCAGACAGGGTGACGAGGTTCTCGCCATCCAGACCGCGGCAGAGATGGTCAACGCCGCGCACGCGGAAGGCGCGGCCGTCTATCATTACGTCTGCATGCACCTCATCCAGTTGTTCGGCAAGTACGCGCAGGCCGACAGTCTGCTCAAACAGTTGGACGACTGCGCGCGTGTTTTGGTCTACGCCTCGAAGGATGATTTCCTCCCTCGCCTAGTCGACACCCTTCGCGGCGTCTGCCAGGAAAACCGCGAACGCGCTAACGCGCTTAACAACGGCTATCTGAAAACTGTCATGGACTATATCAAGGCGCGCTACTCTGACGCGGACTTCTCGCTAGACTCTGTCAGCGGAGCGTTCGGCTCCTCGCCCGCGTACTGGAGCCGATTCTTTAAGGAGCGGCTGGGCAAAGGGTTCTCGGACTGCGTCTGGGAAATGCGGTTGTCCAAGGCGAAAGAACTTCTATGCGAAACCGATATGTCCGTGAATGAAATCGTGGAGCGTGTCGGATACTGCGACGCTCGGAGTTTCATCCGAAAATTCAAGGCCAGCGAAGGCATCACGCCCGGTATGTACCGCAAGGGACTATGACAGGAGGACATCCAGATGAAGACCACCATCCGTATGATCCATAGCGACAGCCTCAGCTGTGAGCCGATTGTCCGGCGTATGCCGGACGGCAGTCTGCTGTGCGTCTCTCAGGTCGGGGACGTGACTGAACCCGCGCCCGGCAACCGCGTCAAAACGTTCCGTAGCATGGACGATGGGGACACATGGAAGACGCCTCAGCCCGTGTACCCGGAAACGGGCGAGGCAGTGTATGTGACAGAGATGAACGTCGTGGACGGCGTCGTCCGCGTTTACCTGGAAGTCCACAGCGGACGGTTCCTGAACATGCGCTGCGTGGTGATGGAAAGCCGCGACAGTGGCCATACTTGGACGGACGCAGGTTCGCCACCGTTCTTCCCGGCGTTTACATTCTTTCGGGGACTGCTCCAGCTCCGGGACGGCGCGAGGCTCCTGCCCTACCAACACATGCCTGTATCTCCGGAGGAAAACGCGCGGTTGGTCATCGCTAACCACAATATCGCCGATTTCCGGCAGCAGAAGGCCGTATGGGACGCGGATGTCTACGCAATCCAAAACGGCGTCATCCGCTGGGACGCGGGCTGCGACACGCCAACGCTGTGCAAAGGCCCGGACACACCGGTTAAAGGCCGTTCGGGCAGGTCGTGGAACTGGTCGGAACCGACATTGGCCGAACTCCCGAACGACGGCGTCGCAATGCTCCTACGCGTAAACGGCAGCGGCTGTCTGTGGCGTAGCGATTCCCACGATGGCGGACGCGCATGGGAGGAGGCCACGCCCACAAACATACCCAACCCTGGAAACAAGCCCAAGTTGCTTAATCTGCCGGATGGGCGGATCGCGTTGCTTCACACACCCGACCCGAAGCGCCGCTACCCAATCGCGCTGTGGTTGTCGGACGATGGCATGAAGACCTGGGGCGACAAGCGCGTCGTCTCAGACTTCCCAAACCGATACGACTACCCGGATGGGTTCTCCGAAGGCGGCGACATCCGATTCACCATCGAAATCAACCGGCACGAGATCCTGTTCTTCCGGCTTGAGGGCGTGTGATGGCAGCGCTTTCCCTCGACCTAGGAAGCAGCTTTACAAAAGCTGCCATCCTTGACACAGAGACAGGGGTGGTGGAAGCCGTCCTTTCGCTCGCTCCGCCGCCAAACCGCGCGATCAAGCCTGGCCGCCATGAACAGGACGGCGCGTCATACGTTCGACAGGCGCGGGAATGCCTGGAACATGTTGTCCGTTTGCGTCCGGACGTTACCCTTCTCGTGTTGACCACTCAGATGCATGGATATATCCTCACGGACGCGGATAATCGCCCTATATCACCATACGTTTCCTGGCAGGATCGCGCCGCGCTGGAATCGGACGCGGACGGGCGGACCGCTCTGGATACGCTGCAATACGCGCTGCCGCCCAACGCTCTGGACGGACATGGCGTGCCACTGAAACCTAACCTAGCCCTGTGCGCGCTTCATGCCCGAGTGCGGGAAGGTCTCTCCATCTCACCAGGCGCGCGTCTACACACGCTGGGTGGGTATGTCCTCGCCAATCTGTGCGGTGAATACGTTTGCCATGCTACCAATGCCGCGCCAACAGGGTTGTACAACACGCGGGAACGGCGTATGGACACGGCCTTATGCGCGAACCTGTTTGGCTCGAACCTTCGTCTACCCCGCGTCATGGACGAGCTTGCTCCCGTCGGCGAAGCCCTTGTGCTGGGACGCCACGTTCACCTGAGCCCAGACATTGGCGACCACCAGGCGTGCGCGCTGGGCGCGATGTCCGGCAAACGGGAGGATGGCGTCGTGTGCGTTAACATCGGGACAGCGGGGCTGCTCAGCGTGGCGGATGATACGTACACGGAAGGTTCGTACGAAACCCGCCCGTTCTTTAACAGGCTGTTCCTGTCGACCGTCTCCGGGCTGCCAGGCGGTCGGCACCTGGACGCGCTTGTGCATTTCATCCAAGGGGTACTAGGCGCGTTCTGTTACGACATGCCACAGGGGAAAGTGTGGCAGGTTCTGTCAGTGTGTGGCTGCGATGACGGGGACGCGCCACTCGGTTTGTTCGACGCAGACGGAAGCCTGCGCGTTCCGGCGCATGCGGACTTCCGGCAGTCTGTGGCGGCGGTCTATCGCGCGATGGGCGCGGAATACGCGTTGGCGCTGAAACAGGTCGGGCGCAAAGCGGAGCGTATCCATTTCACCGGCGGCGCGGTGGAGAAGAACCCCGCGCTTAGATCTGCCATCGCAAGGCGGATGGGCGCAAGGGATAGCAAAGCGGTATCCGGCGCAATCATGCGCGGTTCTCTAGTTTTGGCGCAAGCCATGGAACGGATGGAAGGGAGCGGGCAAGCGTTATGGTATTAAGGCAACCAACAGGGGAACCACTAATCGGGACGATGCTCTCCGAAATATACGTGCCAAACGTCCTGCGTTTGTTGCGGACGTGCGGGCTTGGTCATGTCATCGTAGATTGCGAACATGGGTATTTCGACTTTCAGCAGGTAGCGAACCTGTCCGCCGTGTCGAAAGGGATCGGCTTGCCAATGCTCGCGCGGGTTCCTAACGCGGATCGCGCACTGTTGCAGAAATTGCTAGATCTTGGCGCGGATGGCATCTTGCTGTCAACTACGGAAAGCGCAGGGCAAGCGCGTGATTTGGTGAGGTTCTGCCGCTATGCGCCAGAAGGAGACCGAGGCATATCGACATTCCGAGCGCATACGGACTACCAGTCCGGTGATACGGCGGAGTTACTGCGTCGCGCAAACGCGCGTGTAATCCTTCTGTGCCAGATCGAATCTCTGGCGGCGGCGGACAGGGCGGTAGAGATCGCGTCGGTTCCAGGCATTGACGGTCTATTAACAGGCCCCAACGACATGACCCAGCGGGCGGGCATCTTGGGCAATTACCTGGATGAACGCATCATGTCCGCGCACCGCAAGGTGGCTGAAGCGGCGCGCGCGGCGGGTAAGCATGCTGGGATCATTACGGGAAACGCCTCTCTGATGAGCGCGTGCGCCGCCATGGGCATGAACTGGTTCTGTATCGGCAGCGAACTGCGCTTCATGGCTGCCGGGGCGAAGCGGGCGCTGACTGACTGCAGGGAATGCCTAGTATAACGGAAGCGCTGCAGTAACATGTTGGTGTTAGGAAGCGCAAACGTCAACATTGTTTTGCGTATATTTACATATCCAACACCATCAAACCAAACCTAATATGCCCGCGAAAACTATCGCGCTGCTTTACCGGCAAGGACGGGTCAAGTATAGTTAAGCTGGGGAGTGACGCGCGTTGGTGGATAACGCCGCGTCACTCCACGCTTTTCAGTGACGATATCATATCTATATCCTTTAGCCTCCTGCCCATCAGGAAGTTGACGAATAGGGTAAACGCAAGCGTCAGGGCGCAGCCCGTTAGTATGCCGGGCACGCTCACGCGGGACGCAATCTCCATATCGGACGTTGTCGCCAGGGACAGAACCATTCCGAGCAGCAGGCGTGACACGGCGACACCCGCCGGTAATCCCAGGACGGTTATCCAGATATTATCACGTAGCGCCAGCTGCTTCATCTCATTCATATGGAAGCCAAGGACTTTCAGTGTCGCAAGCTCCCGGACCCGCTCATCGAAGTTCATCCTCCCGAGCGTCATCATCACGGCGAACGACAACAAGCCGGAGAACACGATCAGTATGCTCTGCATGCCCTGCAGGATCTCAAGGACAGCGTTCAGGTTCCCGTGTATTTCCTCCTTCGTCTCCACGAGCGCAACGCGGTAATCATTGCTTAGCGAAGCGGCGTCAATGTTTTCTCCCCTTAGGAACAGCACGCGCGCGGCGAATGGTATGCTGGAGATTTCCATAAACGCGGACCTGCTTATGTAAATCTCGCTGCCTACCGGGAAATCCACAATGCCCGAGACCAACAAAGGAAACATCGTCCCGTCCATACCTTCCGCGTTGATTGTGTCACCGACGCCCGCGCCCATCACCAAAGCCATACGCGGGGTTATCAACGCGCCGCGCGTCGGCAGTTCGACGGGACCGCCCTTGGCGTCCATGAAGCCCAACGAGACCTGCAAATCCTCCAGGACTACAAGGTATGGGCTGATCGCCGCGCCTTCGCGGTCATACAACGTAACGCCAAGCGACAGCGCGGCGTCGAAACCGTCCGCGCCGCCAACCGCGCCTGCCAGCGCGGCGGCTTCATCGATGGTCAGGGAGGAGTTCAGCTTGACCTCGGCGTCATAGAGGATTATTTCCGAAAACGTTTTCTCGATCATCCCGTCGATCGAGGCCATTATACCAAACCCGCACAGGATGAGCGCGGCCGACCCAACGCAGCCGGCAAGCCCCATCGCCATACGCGCCTTGTTGCGGAACAGGTTCCGCGCCACTATCTTGCCGCTGAACGACAGCCGCGACCATAACGGCGTGATCCGCTCTAACAGTATCCTGTGCCCAGAGGCGGGCGGTATAGGTCGCGCAAGCGCGGCGGGCATGGACGCAAGCGCCTTTCGACATGTCAGATACACCGCACCGCAAGTCACGACGGCCACGCTAAGCGCGGCGGTCAGGAAATGAATGGAGAACAGGTCGACCCCCCGCGCGTCGATCGTGTAATAGATAACGGCTACGCTGTACAGCGTCCGCGCTATGACGGACCGCGAAACGATCCACCCCAACACCATGCTCGGTATAGTTATAATCGAACCGTAGACGGCATACCGGACGGTAATCTCCCGTTTGGAGAAACCCAGTGAGCGAAGCGTTCCCAGGCATTGCCGCTGGTTATCCAACATCCTGCCGACGGTAATCCATGTAATAAGCGCGGCGGTCAGGAAGAACACAATTGGGAAAACTGTTCCGATATGGCGATTGCCCGTGAGGTCGTCGGCGATCTTGCCGACACTGGCGTGGTATCCCCTGTCGATGACGACGGCGCTCCCGACAGCCGCGCGTATTTGCGCGGCCAATTCAACCTGGTCAGCCGTTTTTTCTGATACTAAAATGATTTCATTATACCCAACCAGCGGCAGGGAGTCCGCGTTAACGTAAGCGAAACCATATTTCTGGTAATTGGGGATGGTAATTCCATTCGGCGCGTAATAGACATACTCCACGTCGCGGACAATGCCTTTTACCCACCATTCCCTGGATTGCCCGATATCCCCAAGAACCATGCTATCGCCCGCGGAAATACCGTTCGCTTCGGCAAACCGGCTGTCTAGCAGCAGCGCGTCCATGTCTGATTCATCAAGCAACGAGCCGCTGACCAGTTCTGGTATGTTTACTTCGCTTTTCCCCTCCACCCCGTGGACGCGAAGGGAGGCGTTCGCGCTCCCGTTGATGGGCAGATCCAGCGTCTTGCGCCGTTCGGCCAGCGACACCGCCGCCAGCGTCCGAACACGAGCGATGTCCTCATTGGTGACATCCAGCGTGTATACCCAATAGTCGGCGAGGTTCTGGCGGGAGTACGCGCGGCCAAGCCCGCCCTCAATGGTTGAGACATATAGGTTGAACCCGGAGAACAGCGCGATCCCCAACGTACATACGCAGATGATGGCGGCAAGCGCCCATCTGTGTTCCAAGACGTCGCGGATGATCTTCCTTTGCAGCATATTTACCATTTTACCGCCTCCAGTGACGCGGGAATCGCCTGCTTAGAGTCGCTTACGACCCGCCCGTTCTTCATTTCGATCACCCTGTCCGCGACTGTCGCGATAAGGGCGTTGTGCGTGATTACAATGACCGTCTTACCCAATCCACGGCTGATGTCCAGCAGGACGCCGATGATGGACTTGCCCGTCTCTGTGTCAAGAGCCCCGGTGGGCTCGTCACACAGTAGCAGGCCGGGGTTTTTGCACACAGCGCGGGCGATGGCCACACGCTGTTGCTCACCGCCTGACAGTTGAGCGGGGAAGTTGTTCACTCGCCCGGACAGGCCAACGACGCGCAGGGCTTCTTCGGGATCCAGCGGCGACTCACATACCTGCCTGGCAAGCTCGACGTTCTCAAGCGCGGTCAGGTTTGGTATCAGGTTGTAAAATTGGAACACAAAACCAATTTCGTAACGCCGATAGTCAGTAAGCTCTATGTCGCCCATCGTGGTTATGTCCTTGCCGGCGGCTAATATCCTGCCGCTGGTGACTGTCTCCATGCCGCCGAGCAGGTTAAGGATCGTGGTCTTGCCCGCCCCGCTGGGTCCGAGGACTATGCAGAACTCGCCCGATTTAACGGTGAAGGATACGTTGCTTACGGCCCGGATAACGGTTTCGCCCATCCGATAATCCTTGCTCACGTCCTGGAAAACGATGTCAGCCATGTCACCCTCCTTATTTGTTAACTTAATTTTCGTTTACGGTTCATATATTACCATAATGTGGTTTGACTTGTCAAGAGGCTCGTGGTAAAATATCATCATTGGAACGTCCTATAGCGGCGGGGGAGGATTCGTGTGGACGGGTTTGTGAAAAGGAGGAACGATAAGAAGGATTCCATAGTCAGGGCGGCGATGGAACTCTTCGTCCAGTACGGGTTCGAGCGTGTCACCATGACGGAGATCGCGGAAAAGGCGCGTGTATCTAAGGTATCGATATATAATTTTTTTGAGAGCAAGGACAACCTACGCCGCGTTATCGCCCAGGACATAATGGACGCTAGCCTGGCGCGAACTGCCGAAATCGTGAGGTCAGACGTCTGTTTCGATGAAAAGATAAGGGAATATCTGTCGCGAAGGACGGTTTACGCGGAGCACGGGGTATACAATTTCTTCTTTGAGGCGGTAGAGGGCGATGGGACGCTGCGGCGGCGGCTTGATGAGTTCAGCGCGGCGAACGAGCTGCTGATACTCCAGTTGATTAAGGAGGGGAAAGACGCGGGGCGCCTCGCCCCGAACATTTCCAATGACGCCATCGAGATCTACATAGATATCTTCCAGAGCTACGTGCTGTGCCTGGGCAAGGAAAAGCTCAACAGGTACAAGGTAACCCCCGCTCTGACCAGCGAGATTAACCAACTCTTCCTTGACGGGTTACTGCGCAAGGGGTAGGGGCGTGTTCCTCTACACAGACGGCCATAGGGAACCTGGAAGAGCGCGAAACGCGTCGGCAGCTAGCTAAGGCGTTCGGAATAAGCCTGTATTCGGTAAACTAGTAGCGTTTGTTGTGGATCACAACAAAAACGCTTGAACCGAGGAAACCGGAAAGAAAATATTGCTGATCGTTCCTCCGCCGGGGTAAAACCGCCGTACATGGCACGTCTTTGATCAAGTTCGACGCCCAGCCAACGCCCCACGTATACAACTCTGCTAACAAATCCAAAACCAACTAAACCCGATATACCCTCGATAACCATCGCGCTATCTTATCCGTGAGGGATGTGATCGAATATGGGTTCGGCGCGACTTTAACGACGGCTGGAGCTTCTCCCAAAGGGGCGGCGATATCCAAACCGTCACCCTGCCTCACGACGCGATGATTCACGAGCCGCGCGCGTGATCTCGATTGCCCGATCGGCAGCGCGGGCGCGTAGTTTCCGCGCGGTGTTTATGTTTATGAAAAGGTGTTTGACGCGCCGATAGATTGGCGGGAGAAGACCGTCATGTTCGCGTTCAAGGGCGTTTACCAGAACGCGTGGGTGGATATCAACGGCAATGAGGCGGGCGGCGCGGCGTATGGGTACATACCGTTCACGGTTTACGCGGACCGGTTCATTCGTTATGGGCAGCAGAATACCTTCCGCGTCGAGGCCGGCAACAGCGCGTCGCGTTCGAGATGGACGCTGCGGTTGATATGGTGCAGAAGCAAGTTATAGAGGAAAACACACGGATTGTATCAATAGGTAATTTATCGACTTAGGGGGATAATCTGGGACGATAAATATCCACTAAGTTCAACTATCAGTAGATATCTCCCTACACGGCTTTCTCGCGCAGTCTCATCTGCCATTGTGATGGGAAGCCATGCTCCGTTCAAAACTTTTTCAAGCATTGTGCTCCTGTAGCACCGCGATCTATGCGCCTTCCGGTATTCGTTGGCTATTTCTTGCGTATCCATTCAATACAACTTTTTCAAGCTGCTTGCTTTCTTTTTCAAGTTGACTCAGGGTTATTGTATCATGCGTTGGTAGGCGTTGATTGGTTTGACGGATACACGAGGAATATCGCCAGCCAACTTGAAAACACGGCATATTCGCGAGTCTTTACCTCCCGCGTTGGCTCTTGCGCCGGTTTTGCAATGTCGCCTCGCTGGCTTTCGCCAGCTGCGGCTCTGCGCGTAACCGAGCTTTCGCTCGGTCACCGGACCTCCAGTCCACCTCCCTCCCTCGCTTTAGCGAAGGCAAAAATCCTTCGCGGAATCTGTTCGTATTTTCAAGTTGGTCGGCTGTACATTGTCGAACTGGAGATATGTCATGCTTAGAAGCGCGCGCCCAGCTTGCCGGTATTTGGATGCCAGCGGCCAGAAGCGCGGCTGCCTGATAAGTTTTTGCGACTTAAAGAACCTGCCCAAGCGCGGCGGTTGGGTCAGGCACGGCGGCCGCGTGCTCTATGAGGAGGTAACGCAGTATTCGGCAGGGCGCGCTGGCTGGCGCTGCCAGTCCAATGGTTGCTGTAATATAAGCTCAATCAATCCGGCAAGCTGTCGGTGTCCTAGCGCTCGTCGGTGATGTATCCCACGCGCAGCAATACGTCCTGCGGGTAATCGCCGAAACCCTGGCCGAACAGGTTCAGGCCGCCAGCGTTTGCGGCGTTCCTGGATACGCCGAAGCGTACCGCTATGTAGGGTAGCTCGCGCAGTTTCAAGTCGGCCACCGTGGCGTCCGACACGCGGGCTTCCCCCATAAAAGAACCGCTTCGCGTGACGCGGCATGTGCGCAGCAGACCGTATTGGGTGGAGACGTCCGGCCACCACGCGGGATTGAGCAACCCGCGCCTTCCGCCATAGTCCGCGAGGCTGGTAAACATCCCTACCGGCACGCCGTTGACTCTTAGGTCGATGTCGCTCTTCCATGGATCGCGGTACATCGGCGCCTCCGAGCATAGCTCGAACGAGATCTCGATCCACTCCACGCGCATTTCCTGGACGCGCAAAAGCGCGAAGTGGTATGTTAAATACCCGTGCCTGAACCACAGTATCCGCGCGTCCAGCCGCTCGGGGATGTAGAACGTGCGCGGGTTGTCCTCCTCGCCGATGGCGCCTGAGAGGGAGGCCATGCCGCACGTGGGCTCGATCCCCTCCGCGAGGCTGTACGCGCCGATAGGCAGCGAGGATACGCTGACCATCCCGCGCTCCTCGCCGGGCGGCACCAGGTTGATAGACAGGCTGTCCAATCTGCGGGTGCACAGTTTCATGCTGCCGTGAGAACCGGGCCGCTGCTCGGTCAGCAGGAGGCCCGCGTCCTCCAACTCATGTACGTTGAGCGACGCCGTAGATACCGGGACGCCTAGGGCCTGCGCGATCTCGTTGATGTACATGGGCTGGGCGCCCAGTATGCGCAGAATCTCCAGGCGCAGCGGCGAGCCTAGCGCCTTCATTATGGGGCGCATGCCCTCCGCCCTGCCGATGGACAGGTTTATATGCTTGGTTTCGGGGAAATTCCGCTTGCCCGCGCCGCCGCGCGGATTGTCCGGCGTGGCCATCCGCTCCATGTCAGCCCTTCAGCCCCTGTATGCTGATGCCTTCGACAAGGTTCTTCTGGAAAAAGAAGAATACCGCCAGTATCGGCGCGAGCGAGAGTACGGACATCGCGAAAGTTGCGCCATAGTCTATCTTGGTGTTGTCATTGAACAACTTTAAGGCGTACGCCGCCGTGTAGCGGTTTGGTTTGTTCAGGTACAGCAGCGCGCCCATGAAATCCTCCCAGCTGCCGATGAACGCCAGCACGCCGACGGTCACCAGCGCGGGCACGATCATCGGCGCGACGATCTTTAGGAATATGCCGTACCAACTGCACCCGTCGATCTTGGCAGCCTCGTCCATGTCGCGCGGTATGCTCCTAATGAACTGCATCACCAGGAATATACTGAACGCGCCGCCGAAGAACGCGGGCACGGTCATCGGCAGGTATGTACCGACCCAGCCCATCCTGTTGAACAGCACGAACCGGGGAATCATCATCACCTGCGAGGGGAGCAGCATCGTTGTAATCATCACGACGAACCAAACGTTCCTGCCGGGGAAGCGAATCCTCGCGAACCCGAACGCGACAACCGCCGACGAGACGACCGTCCCCATCATCGACAGCGCGGCTATCAGCAGCGAGTTCCCGAAGAACACCGCGAAAGTATATCCCGCGAATCCCCTCCAGCCCGTGGCGTAGTGCTCACCCGTGACAACGCTGGGGAACAGGCGCGTCGCTGTTGTGAATATGTCCCCGTTGGGCTTTACGGACGAACTGATCATCCAAACCAAAGGGTACAGCATGACAAAACTGCCCGATGCCATCAGGACGTGGTACAGCGCCGCCCGCCGCAGCTTCGGCGTTAATACGCGCCGGATCGGCTTTACGCCGCCCGCAACCATTCGCTCACTTCCCATCCGATTCATAATAAACCCACATGGAGGACGACCGGAACACCAGCGCGGTCAGCGCGGCGATGATCAGCAGCATGAACCACGCCATAGCGCTGCCGTAACCCATCTCGTAGTAAGTAAACGCGCGGTTGTACAGGTGCACACCATAATACAGCGTGGTATTGAGCGGCTTGCCCTGGGTGATCAGGTAACTGGAGTTGAATGCCTGGAACGACCCGATCAGTTGGTTGACCAGGTTGAAGAACAGTATCGGCGTGAGCATCGGCAGCGTTATCTTGAGGAACCGCTTGACTGGACCCGCGCCGTCCACGATGGCGGCCTCGTGGTAGCTGGACGGTATATTCTTTATGGCGGAGAGGAAAATCAGCATGCCGCTGCCGAACTGCCATACCCCCAGCGCGATCAGCGTTCCCAGCGCGGTGTTGGGATCGGCCAGCCACTTCGTGTTATTGGGCAATCCAGCGAAGCCCAGCAGACGGTTGACCACGCCGTTGAACGCGAACAGCTGTTTCCACAGCAGCGCGACCGCGACGCTGCCACCCATTAGGGATGGTATGTAGAACGCCGCGCGGTATACCGGCATAGCCTTCGAGTAACGCGCCAGCGCCAGCGCGACCAGCAGGGAGAACGCCAGCTTCACGGGCACCTGTATCAGCGCGAACTTGAATGTCACCTGGAACGCGGTCCAGAACAGCTTATCCTCAAAGAACATCCTGCGGAAGTTGTCAAGTCCGATCCACTTCGCGGGCGAGAGGATGTTGTACTCGGTGAACGCCAGGTATAACGATGTAAAGAACGGTATCACCGTAAAGGCGAACAGGCCGATCAAGAACGGCGCGATAAACACATAACCCGCGACGGAATCGTGGTCAAGGATATTCCCCGCCCTGCGCATGGTTGGCCGCCTCCCATAAAACGCGCGGGGCGGCTGTATCCGCCGTCCCCGCGCGTTTTCCTTAATTACTTCGCCGCCAGCGACTTGGCGATCAGGGCGTTGCTCTCCTCGATAAACTGCCGCGCGTACTCGGTCAGGTCGTCAACCAGGCCGTAGCGCACCTGCTCGTTGTACTGGGTCAGCAGCGCGTCGATCTCGCTGTGCGCCGCCACGTCGGGTTTCATGACGGGGGTGATATGCCCCTCCGAGCTCAAACGGTCCAGCGCGTCCGCGCCTTTTTTGGCCGCGGGGTTCAGGTTGGGAGTGATGTACTCGCGGATCTTGGCGGATATCGGCATGGCGCGGTCGGTGCCGACGATGTCGTAGCAGTCGGTGTCGTTCACGAAGAAGTTGATGAACGTTGCGGCCTCATCCTTAACGGCGGAGGTATCGGCGATCGACCAGAACATCGACGGCTTGAAGAACGTCGCGGGCTGGACAGCGTCGTCGCGCCACGGCACCTCGCTCATCTCCAGTTCCACGCCCGAGCCGTTCTGGTACGCTTCCAGCTCGTTCGTCCAGTGGCAGCCTACCCATGAGTCGGCCACCAGGTCGTCGAACGCGGTGGCGGCTGTAGTCTCGCCCACGCCCAGGCCATAGCCTTCCTCCTGAGCCTTAAGCACACGTTCCCAGTTTGTTACCAGGAATTGCGGGTCATCCCATCCCAGCGCGGTGCCTTCTTCATTGTACATGTTAAGGCCCATATTGCGCAGGGAGAATCTCAGTTGGTCCATGCCGGCGCCAACGACGTAGGTGTCGGTGCGGCCTGTCTTCTCGAACACCTGCTTGGATATTTCGACATATTCGCCCCATGTCGGCGCGAACGGCAGCGTTAAGCCCGCTTCGTCGAGGATGTCCTGCCGGTACATGAGTACCAGCGCGTTCATGCCGGTCGGGACCGCGTACAGGTCGTCGCCGACATTCCCGCTGGCGAGGATGGAGGGATCGACATCCGAAACGCCAATCGCGCCGGATTCGATGTATCCGTTCAGGCTGGCCAGCACGCCGTTGCCCGCGTACTGTACCAGGTAGGCGTGGTCCATCTGGATTACATCGGGCGTCAGGCCTCCGGCGACCTGCGTGGCCAGTTTGCTCCAGTACCCGCCCCAGTCGGTGAACTCCGGCTCGACCTTGATGTCAGGGTATTTCTCCATGAACTTGTCCAGCATCGCCATGGTCAGGTCGTGGCGTGTCTGGCTGCCCCACCACAGGATGCGCAGCGGGGTCTGCCCGCCCTCCGCCATCGCCGCGGTCCCGGCTGCGCACACCGCCATCGCCGCGATGAGCGCGATGGCCAACAGGCGTTTGGTCATATATGAGCACCTCCAACAAATGTTTTATTAATTTTACAGCCCACCGCCCGAAACGTAAATACAAATAGCAGAGATATTGTATGAAATATCAGGGATTCAGCGTGGCGCGGCGATACTCCTTCGGGGTCATCCCCGTATGCTTGCGGAACAGCGAGGAGAAGTATTGCGCCTTGTTCGCGAACCCCACCTGTTCCGCGACCTCGTACACCATCCGCTCCTCCTGAAGCGCGATCAGTTCCCTGGCGCGCTCCATCCTAACGCGCAGCAGGTACGCGCTGACCCGCTCGCCCGTCTCCCTGGCGAACTCCTTGCCGATGTAGTCCGCGTTCATAAAGAGCACATGGTTTGCCAGGAACTGCACGGATAAGCGCGGATCGTCGTAATGCTCGTGGATATATGATCTCATCCGCCCCACGAACCCGCGCCGCGCCCATTGGTCCGCGCTTAGCCGCGTTGGTTTGATGTACGAGGCGACGCGGCCCAGGCACTGCTCAATATCCCCGCGCGAGCAGGGTTTTAGCAGGTATTCCCTCACGCCCATCCGCATCGCCCGCTGCGCCAGCGTGAACTCATCAAACCCGCTGAGCACGACGCACTGCAGCGCGGGGTTCAGGACCAACGCGCGGTCGATCAGCTCCAGGCCGTCCATGCGCGGCATCTTGACGTCGGCCATCAGCACGTCGGGCATGTCGTCGGTCATGCTGTCGAGCGCCTCGAACGCGTCCGCGCATAGTCCCGTCAACCGGATGTCCAGAGCGTCATACGGCAGCATGACCGCCAACCCCTCGCGGATCACCTGCTCATCGTCAACCACCAGCAGCTTCACACGCGGGTTCCTCCTCCCCGTTAAGCCGTGCCGCTACGATCGTCCATCCATCCTCGCGCCTGACGCGCAGCCCGCACTCGCCGCTGAACGCCAGGCGCAGCCGCTGGTGGATGTTGGCCAGCCCCAGGCCTGTACCACCAGCAGGGTACTCGCCGCGCTCCAGCATGCCGATAACCTCCTGCGGCATGCCGCCGCCGTTGTCGGCCACGACCAGTTCGATGAAACCATCCTCACGGCGGCAGTAGACACGGATCTCGCACGGTTCGAGCATCTCCTCCAGCGCGTGGCGCACCGAGTTTTCGACCAACGGCTGGATCGTCATCGCCGCGATGCGCGCGTTAAGGAACTCCTTGCCGACGTTGAACGACGCCCGAAGCCGATCGCCGTATCTGACGCGCTGGATGTTCAGGTATTCCTCGGCGATGCGCATGTCTTCGCCGATCGTAATTATGTCGCGCTGGTCCTTCAGCGCAGCGCGGAACATGCTGCCCAGCGCATGGGTCATCGCGGCGACGCGCTCGTTTCCGTCGATCATGGCCAGGCAGTATATGGATTCCAGTGTGTTATTGAGGAAGTGCGGCTGTATCTGCGCCCTGAGCTGGCGCACCCGCGCCTCCAACAACAGCTGTTGCTTAACATAGTTCTCGCGGATCGTCTCGGCGTAACCCGCCGCCATCCTGTCAAACCCGCGGTGCAGGCCGCCGATCTCATCGCGCCGCGTTTCATACGGCGGGCTTCCGCCCGGCGCGGCCAGCGGATCCTTGGCGAACGCGCTGAACTTGCCCAGCAGTATGGTCAGGTGGTTCAGTATGGAGGATACCAACAGGGAGCTAAGAGCGAGCGCGATGGCCAGCGCGGCGGCCGACACGGCCAGCGCGGCCCCCGAGGAATCCCTTATCGCCGCCGACACGCCGCCGTATGGCACCGCGGTGAGGTAAGTCCAGCCCGCGCCGGGCATCGTGTGCCGGACGAACAGCGTATCCTCGCCGCCTGTCCGCTGGACCAAGTAGCCGTCCGATTCCAGCGCGGCGCCGGAGAGGGCGCCGCCGTCCGAGTAGACCAGCGTATCACCCATGTATATCGCGACGGTGACGGGCATGCCCATGCGGGTCAAGCGGGCGTTCAGCCGCGAGACGATCCCGGCCAGATCGACGCGCATCACGAGCATCCCGATGGATTTAAGCGTGAATCCGGCAATCTCGCGGATATCCCGCGCCAGTATCAGCGTGCCGGGGTTATCCGGATCGGGATTCCAGACCTCGCGGCCCCGCGCGGCGCTCACGGCGTCACGCAGTTGTATGAACTTACTTAGCTGCAGCGGCGCGCCGCGCCACGCGCTCATGAAGTACGTGCCGTCCCGCGATCGGATCCTTACCGACTGGATATCATGGCTCAGGAAACTGAAGTTGCTAACCCGCTTATCCAGTTCGCGCTTAGCCTCTACCCATTCCTCCGAGCCGACGGCCTGGATGTTTAGCTCGGTCAGCGAGGTCTGCAGCACGTTGTCGCCTATCATGGTGAATGAGATATACGCCGCGCTGTCCAGTTCCGACTGTATCTCCTGCGCGAACATGGTCAGCGTTTGCACCGTTTTTGTGTATAATTCCCGATCGTAGGCAGCGTACGGCATGCGCGAAGCCAACAGCGCGCCGCCCAGCACGATGAGCAGCGACGCCAGCAGTATCAGCGTAAACTTCGAGCGAAGGCGGAGGTTTTGGAACCAGCGTGTCATCACATTGGCCATATGGTGAATATAGCATGGTTTTAGGCGCGGGTCAATTCATAAACGCGCCGTTAAACCGCGTGGAATCCGGCGGGCCCAGCCGGATATGCAGGAACCTCTCCCATCCCAATTTACCCATTTCGTTATAAAACCAGTTGCGCCGCGCTGGGCGTCGTGACGGGGTATCCGTGATACTATAATTTATATACCGAAATCATATCATAGGTATTTGGCAAATAAATACGGACTGTATATGATTTTGCCACAAGTAAGCGAACAGCGAGATCATCACATAAAAGAACTATACAATGAAGTATTGGATACTTGAATAAGAAATAAAACTTTGCATAAAATTAAGTGTGAGGTGTTATAATTGAAATATAGATTAAGTATTGTGTTTCACATATTTGCTTTGCTCTATTATTGTCTTTTCCGTAGCGGTTTGATGAACTGTGTAAAATTTATATTAGCAAATAGGCTTTATTTGTTAAATAACGTATATTATGATCTGATAGATGTATATTTATCCATTAAATATCATTGAGGAAAGAGCCTGTCAATATGCAATCCGAATTATCTGAAATACCTTCACTAGAAATATGTATATACGATTACTAATAATTTTTATCTATAACGCATTACATATCAACCCAATCTTTCAACCAGATTGGAATAAATGCGGTCTTCGCGTACTACGAGCTTGAAAAGCCGGGGCTGCTGTTCGGGCTGGGCATGCGCAACGACGCGAAGGGGTTCAATAAGCCCGCCCACACCAACAACTGGGACATCGACGAGGACGCGATGGCGACCGGCGTGAGGCTGTTCTGCCAGTTTGTGTGGGACAATCAGGACGGGGTACCACAGACGTTATAACCAATATAACCACCTAACTTGAAAGACGCGGCGTGTTCACAGGCGCGCCCGCGCCTTTCTATTTTTGGTGATTTTTACTATCAGATTGGCAATATCGCGCGTTTCGACAATGACCGGATTGCCGGCGCTTCGGCGGACGCCCTTCTGAAGGAGTGAGTGTACGCCTCACTTTTTAAGCGCGTTATCGACGCCGCGCGTTTCGACAATGACCGGATTCACTATATTCAGGCAGCTTCCCGCTCCCGCCCTCGCGGTGGAAATCGAGCGGGCTCGCCCATTATTGTTTGATAAAGATTTCCCAGGCAGTTAACCACGCCCCGCCGAAAAAATTTTCCCTACCCCCTTGACACCGAAACTGGAATATGATATACCTGTATTCACATAGGATATACTATTCCCATGTGAAATAGTGGACAGAGGCGTCCTGAAGCGGCCAATCAATACCGGAACGGCGGCGCCGTTCCAGACGGGGGGAGGCGGGACGATGGCCAGTCGCGAAACCGAGCTTCACCAATTGCTCTCCGATTCCGTGCTGGATATGGATGAGGACAGGGTCCGTGACTACGCGGATGAGGTCGTCGCGGAGGGCTACGACGCTTATAACGCCATAGACAAGGGCCTCGCGGACGGCATGGACCGGGCGGGCAGGCTCTTTGAGGATGGCGAGTACTTCGTGCCGGAGCTCATCATCTGCTCCGACGCGATGTATAGGGGGCTGGAGATCCTCAAGCCGCATCTCGCGCGTGAGGATGGCGCCCGCAAGGTCAAGGCCGTCATCGGCGTTATCGAGGGCGACACCCACGACATCGGCAAGAACCTCGTTAGGATTTTGACCGAGGCGGGCGGCTTTGAGATGATCGACCTGGGGCGGGACGTTCCGCCGCTGACGTTCGTCGAGCGGGCCGAGGCGGAGGACGCCGACCTGATCCTTATCTCCACGCTTATGACCACGACGATGCCGGGCATGGCGCGTGTCATCGAGCTGCTGGGCGAACGCGGCTCGCGCGGGCGGTTCAAGGTTATGGTGGGC
This sequence comes from Oscillospiraceae bacterium, assembly GCA_031270865.1. GTDB lineage: Bacteria > Bacillota > Clostridia > Christensenellales > Aristaeellaceae > BNUH01. Next base: position 8,377 of record JAISWI010000028.1, on the reverse strand, counting down.
GGCGGCCCGGTCTCGCCCGCGTTCGCCAGGAAGATCGGCGCGGATGGTTACGCCAGAAACGCCGCCGAAGCTGTCAGGGTCGCGAAAGCCCTTGCGGGAATCGAGGTTGACGCGCAATGAGCCAATCACCCAAACAGGTTATCGACAGCGTATTCGACCGCGCCGCGCCCGACCGGTACCCGTCGACGTTCAGCGCGCAGTCGGTCGCCGTGTACCGCGCGGGCTATACCATGGAGCGGTTCATGAACCTGCCGCCCGCTGAACAGGCCAGGTTCAGCTATGACACCGCGAAGGAGCATGGCGGGGATTTCCTGCATATCGGGCTGGGCGGGACCGTCGCGGTCGCCGCGCTGGGCGGGAAGATCAAGTTCCGCGCCCACGGCCCGGCGGATGTTGAGGAGCCGCTGGTTAAGTCCATCGCCGACCTCGACAAGGTGGATATTGGTAAAGTCCGGCAATACCATTACTACCAGACCGCGCTGGAAACCGCTAGGCATATCGTCGCGCTGGCGGGCGGCGAATACCATATCCAGACGGGTTCGTGGGGGATATTCACGCAGGCCGGGCTGTTCTACGGCGCGGAGCGGCTGATGCGCGCGGTCGTCAAGGATAAACAGGCGGTATACGCGCTGCTGGATTTTACGCTCGAGTTCTACAAATCGCTTGTTGGCGGGTTCATCGACCTGGGCGCTACTTACGGCGGCGGCGCGGACCCGACCTCCAGCGGCGACCTGATATCAAAGCGCGCGTTCGAGGAATTCTCGCTGCCATACCTGCGCAAAACGTATGAATGGTATAGGTCCCGGGGGCTTAAGACCCAGCTTCACATCTGCGGCGACATAAACGACCGCGTCGACCTGATCCCCGACACGCTCACCGACGCCCTTTCGGTGGATTACAAGGTTGATATACTCCGCGCGGCGGGGATCCTCGACGGGCGCGTGATAATCGGCGGCAACGCCGATCCCGCCACTTCCATACTCACGGGCAGCCCCGAATCCCTTCGCCGCGAGTATGGGGCGATCGCGGACAGTCTTGAAGGTTATCCGTATATCATCATGCCGGGCTGCGGCATACCCCAGCATACCCCGCTGGAGAACATCGACGCCGTGAACGCGTTCGCCAGGTCGCGGGCTCCGGCGCCGTATGCCCATACAGGGAGGCGGCCATGAAACGGTTCCTTACCGCCCTGAACGACAGGCTGTCGGGGTATTATATCCTTATCGCCATACTGGTTATATGGCAGATAGCGCCGTCGCTCGGCTGGACGAATCCGACGTATATCCCGCCGCCCTCGACAATCCTCACCAAGAGCGAGGTTAGCCTCCTAACGGTGGCGACGCATATCCTCGTCAGTTTTCGCAGGGTGCTGGCAGGGTTCCTGGTCTGCGCTGCCGTGGGTTTACCCCTTGCGTTCCTGCTGGGCGGCGCCGCGCCAAAGGCCGCCGCCGCGCTCCGGGCGCTGATGCAGTTCCTCTCGCAGATACCGCCGTATATCCTTTACCCGGTCGTCGCGCTGTTCATCGGGGTGGGCGAGAGGGCGATCATAATCATCGTGTTCTGGTCCGGCATGTGGCCGCTGCTGTTCTCGACCATACAGGGCATACAGGATATAGACCCCAGCCTGATCCGCGCGGCCAGGGCCATGGGCGCGAGGCCGCTGTTCCTGTTCTTCAAGGTCGTCGTCCCCGGCGTGTTCCCGAACCTGACGCGCGGGGTTCGCCTGGGCATGACGAACTGCTTCCTTATACTGATCGGCGCGGAGACCATGGGCGGCAAGGAGGGTATCGGCTGGTTCATCTCCAACTCCAGCAGGATGGCCAAGATCAACCGCGTCTACCTGGGCGCGTTCCTTGTCGCGGCGCTGGGCGTCGCGCTCAACTGGGCGATGGTAAAATTGGAGAAAAATGTCGTAAAGTGGAAGCGTGTTCCAGATGAGGATTTGTCCGTATGAACGCGAAGATTAAGCGTAAGCGTGTTTCGGATGAGGGTTTGTCCGTATGAACGCGAAGATTAAGCGTAAGCGTGTTCCGGATGAGGGTTTGTCTATATGAACGCGAAGATTAAGCGTAAGCGTGTTTCGGATGAGGATTTGTCTATATGAACGCAAAGATTAAGCGCGTCGTTATATCCGCTATACCCATCATCGCGTTCTTCGCGCTGTGGGAGTTCGGGGCGAGGTTCGCGCCCAAAGGCTCGCTGAAGCCGCCGACGTCGGTTATCCCGGCCACGCTAAGCGCGTTGTTCAGCAAGAAGGAACGCCTGGGATACCAGACACTGGTCAGCATGGGACGCATCGGCGCGGGGTTCGGGCTGGCGGCTGCCGTCGGGAACACGCTGGGCTTCCTGCTGGGGACATACTTCAAGCGGCTGGAACGCTGGCTGCTCCCGTTCTTTAGGGTCTGCGAGAAGCTCAATCCCTTCGCGCTGATTCCGATATTCATGATCTTCTTCGGCATCGACACCAAGGAGAAGGTCGCGCTGGTGTTCTGGGTATGCCTGTGGCCGATCCTTACGACCACGCAGGAGGCCGCCAAGAGCGTTGACGTGAGCCTGGTACGCGCCGCGAGGTCGATGGGCGCGAACCGCTTCAAGGTCTTCCGAAGCGTGATATTCCCGTTTGTGCTGCCCAGCGTGTTCACGGGGCTGAAGCTGGGCGCGAGGGTCGCGTTCTTCATGATCGTCGCGGCTGAAACGTACGGCTCGTCGTCCGGGCTGGGATGGTACTACATGCGCAAGAACGCGCTGTACAACCTTAACCTGCTGTATGGTTCCGTACTGTATATAACATTGCTGGCGATACTGCTGAACTATGTCTTTACCAGGCTGGAGAAACGTTTCCTGACATGGAAAACGGCGGCTTTCCGCTGAATGACTATAACCCCGATACTTTTCTCCAAAACGCCTGAAACTCCACGTATTCGAGGATGAATGGCGTTAACGGAGGATTAGTATAAACAAATTTGATGAGGAGGGACCCCATGAACAATCCTAACCGCGCTGCCGTAAAGCTGATCGTCCTGTCACTCGCGCTTATCATGGTATGCGTCCCCGTGATGGCGTCAGCCGCTTACGCTCCTGAAGACTTCATTACCATCCGCACGAACAGCAGGCTGGAATGCACCGCCGCGCCGTATGTTGTCGCGGACAAGGCGGGGTTCTTCGCCGAGGAAGGCGTGACCATCGAGTATACGGGTGAGCTGGGTTCCGGAAACACGGCCATCGCCGCCATACTAAGCGGCACGAACGACGTGTTCGAGGTTCATCCCAACCAGTTCGCGACGTACGTCGCCGAAGGCGCCCCGGTTAAGGCGGTCTCGCTGAACATCGTGGACCCGCCGGAGGACGCCGATCCCACGACGCGCCACATGCGCCTGTACGCGTCCAAGACAAACGACGCGATCGCCGCGCTTGCGGATATCGCGGACTACAAGCCCGGCCAGAAGCTCAAGATAAACGGCACCGTGCCCAGCTGCACAACGTTCATATTGAGCAGCATATTCACCTACAACGGCCTTGACGCGAGCCGCATCGAATGGGTGACGCTGGATTCCACGGCCGCCGCGCTTCAAGCGTTGGAGCAGGGCGACCTGGACTTCGTGTTCATCCACCCGCCGTTCTACTACATCGCCGACGAGAGCGGATACAAGCTCATCGCCGACAGCTTCGACTCCGGCCTGGGGCCGGCCGCCGGATCGTACCTTGTAGCGTTCACGCAGGAGTATATCGAGTCCTATCCGGAGAACGTGCGGCGGTTCGTCAACGCGCTTAAGAAGGCGCAGGCGTGGGCGAACGAGCATCCAGTCGAGACTGCGCAATGGACTGCCGAGCACATCCAGCAGGAGGTCCGGGCGAATCACTGGTACTATACCGGCGACGGCATCCCCGTCAGCTACATCCAGCCATGGATCGACGATCTGGTAAACTCCGGCGCTCTCGACGAAGGCCAGGTGACCGTTCAGGATCTTGTGACGTTCCAGTTCGAGCCTGAGCTTCCGTAACATCCGTCAACGGGGGTACCGCGATCCATTTCCGGGGGGAGGCGTGAGGGGCGCCTTCCCCCGGGCGGCAGGGGGGGAGTCCGTCGTGAACATGAAGATGATCTCCTGCAAGATATTCTACCGGGAGGTTTCGCTCCTTACCGCCCGATCGCCCCATTATTTCGACGTCACATACCTTCGGCAGGGGCTTCACGCCCACCCCGATAGGCTGCGCGGCGTCCTTCAAGCGGAGATCGACGCCGTGGACAGCATGACGGATATCCACACGAACTATCCGCCGGACGGCGGCTCGTTCGACGCGATACTGCTGGGGTACGCGCTGTGCTCCAACTGTGTGGAGGGCCTCAGCTCCGCGCGGCATACGCTGGTCCTCCCCAAGGCGCATGACTGCGTGTCGCTGTTCCTGGGATCGCGTGAGCGTTACAGCGATTACTTCTTTAACCATAAGGGAACGTTCTGGAGCAACGCGTCGTGGGCGGAGAACTGTTTCCTCCCGGATGGACGGCGCGCGGCCGCGGCGCTCGCCGGTTTCACCAAACGCTACGGCGCTGAACGCGCGGCGAAGCTGCTGTCCGCGTCCGAGCGGTGGAAGGATAATTACAGCGGGACGACATTTATCAGATGGGGCGAGTTCAGCGGAACGGACATACAAGCGGAGGCCGAAAGGCGCTGCCGCGCGTGCGCCGAGTATAACGGCTGGGCCTTCGACACGCTGGAGGGCGACAGCGCGTGGATGCGCCGCTTCCTTGACGGCGATTGGGACGACGAGCGCTTCCTGGTCGTCCCGCCCGGACGCCGGATCATCCTGACCTATGACGAGAGGCTGGTGGATTATGGGCGCTGACATTTCCCCGAAGGAACGACTGCTGCGCAAGCTGAACGGCCAGAGCGTCGATCGCTGTCCCGTGGTCTGTCCCGGCGGCATGATGAACGCCGCGACCGTCGAGGTCATGGAGCGCGGCGGGCGCGCTCTCCCTAAGGGGCATACCGACAGCGCGGAGATGGCCGCGCTTGCCGCCAGCGTAGCCGAACTGACAGGCTTTGAGAACTATGGGGCGCCATTCTGCATGACGGTCGAGGCCGAGGCGCTGGGCAGCGGGATCGATTACGGATCGATGGAGTGTGAGCCTAAGATCAGGGCCGAGCGGTATCCCAGCGTGGTTGAGGCCTTGCCGCGCGGCGTCCATGCCGGTCGTGACGGGCGGGTAGGGGTCGTCGCGGACGCGCTGAGCGCGTTATCCGGCGGCGATATCCCGGTGATAGGGAGCGTTACCGGGCCGATCAGCGCGGCGGCGTCGCTCGTCGAGCCGATGATGTTCCTAAAGCAGCTGGTCAAGGAGCGGCGGGACGCGCATCGCGTCATAGACAGCGTGACGGATTGGCTTATCGGGTACGCCGGCATACTCGCGCAGAGCGGAGCGGACGTTATATCCATCGCCGACCCTACGGCCACGGGCGAGATCCTCGGCCCCAGGATGTTCGAGGAGTACGCGCTTAGGTACATCAACAGGCTGGCGGACGCCGTCCACGCGATGGGCAAACCCGTCGTCATCCACATATGCGGGAAGCTGGACGCGGTCACGCGCCTTGCCGCGCTGTTCCATGGCGACGCGCTGAGCGTCGACGCGATGGTAAGCCCGCGATCGCTGAAACAGGCCTGCCCCGGGCTTAACACAATGGGGAACCTGAGCACGTTCCTGCTGCAGGATGGTTCCACGGAACAGGTCGCCCGGGGCGCTGAAGCGCTCCTGCGCGGCGGCGTCGATATCATCGCGCCGGCGTGCGGGCTTAGCACATCCACGCCGCTTGCCAATATCCGGACGTTTACCGACGCGGTAAAGGACGCGTGAGGGCTATAGCCGCCCGGCTTGGAACGCGGCGTATTCGCGAATCTGTCCGCGCTTTCACGCTGGATAACTATAAATGGAGGTTAACATGCCTGATAAGATCGAAATTCAGAACCTCAGCCGCTCTTACAGCAAGAAGGGCGGCAAGTCCGAAAGGTTCTACGCGCTGAAGGATTTCAGCCTGACTGTCCGGCAGGGCGAGTTTGTGACCATCGTCGGGCCGTCCGGGTGCGGCAAGTCCACGCTGCTGGACCTGCTGATCGGCCTGGCCAAGCCGGACGAGGGGCGCGTTCTGATAGACGGCAAGCCCATTGGCGGGCCGTCGCTGGACCGCGGGATCGTCCTGCAGGGCTACGCGCTGTTCCCGTGGAGGACTGTGCGGGGGAACATCGAGTTCGGCCTTGAGGTTAAGGGGATACCCAAGGCCAGCCGACGGGAGATGTCGGATTACTACATCAAGCTTGTGGACCTTGTCGGGTTTGAGAATCATTACCCATACGAGCTATCGGGCGGCATGCAGCAGCGTACCGCGATCGCGCGGATACTGGCCTATGACCCAGCGATATTGATGATGGACGAGCCGTTCGCGGCGGTGGACGCGCAGACCCGCGAGGTCATGCAGGATGAGCTGCTGTCCATCTGGGAAAAGACGGGCAAGACGGTGATATTCGTTACGCACAGCATAGAGGAGGCGGTCGGGCTGGCGGACCGAGTCGCGGTCATGAGCCGCTCGCCGGGACAGGTAAAGGAGATTGTGGACATCAACCTCCCTCGCCCGCGCCGCGTCGGGACCATCAGGAACACGCCAGAGTTTGTCGCGCTGTTCCACCGGGTATGGGAATTGCTGCGGAACGCCGAGCAGTCCGGGGGCAAGGACGACGGGGGCATCGCCGGCGTTTCGGGGAGGATTCATCCAGCCGCCGTTATCTGACGGTTGGGGGGCGAATGTCCGGCCATGGACGCGCCGCGCCCTAGAATCCTAGCGCGTCGATGAACCGCTTGTTGAAATCCGGCAGGTCGTTCAGGTCGATCGCTCGAGCGGCGCTTGTCACGCCGCGCATGCGGTCCCTGAATCCTTTATTCAGCAGGAACGCCGCCGCCCCCGACTGCGACGTGTTGCCGACAAACCTCACCTTGCCCGCAAACGCTTCGGGCAGCATCCCCAGCCCGAGCAGGCTGGATTCCCTCAAGTGGAAACCGAATGATCCCGCGATGAGCGCCTGATCGACGCGCCCAGGCTCGACGCCCAGCGCGTCCAGCAGCGCGTCTATGCCGGAGCGGATGGCGCCCTTCGCCAGTTGGACCTGCCGTATGTCTCCCTGCGAGATGAACACCGTGTCCGTCAGGAAGTAAGCGGGTTTGCCCTCGCGCTGGCGCGGTCCGGCGATGCCGCCGCCCTGCCTAGCGAAGCGTCCCGACCTGCCGACGATGCCGGAGCGGACCAGCTCGGCGACGGCGTCCAGCAGTCCGCTGCCGCAAATGCCTGTGGCTGTCTCGCCGCCTATCACTGTTATATCCGCTGAACCGTCGCTTTGGATCGTCACGCGCTCAATCGCGCCTGGAGCGGCGCGCGCGCCGCAGTCGATGTTCATCCCCTCGAACGCTGGTCCGGCGGCGGTCGACGCTGCGACGACCTCGCCGCCATGAGCGAACGCGATCTCGCCATTCGTGCCGATGTCGATAAAGAGGGTGGAGCCGGGCAGTTCGGCCAGCCTGGTCGCGAGCATGCCGGAGGTTATGTCCGCGCCGACGAACGCCGACACGAACGGCGGCAGGTATATCGTCGCGCCGTCGGCCAGCCCGAGCCTTAGCGCGGGAAGATACGTCCCGCCAGTCAGATTCACGCGGTAGGGATATCTCCCAAGCGGCGAGGGATCGACGCCCGCGGCCAGATGCAGCATGGCGGCGTTCCCGCTGTACACCACCTCGTGTATGTCCGACAGACGCGCCGACGCGTCTAGGGCCAGCCCGTTGCGCAGCCCAATGAACGCGTTTATGAAGCAGTCGCGCAGTAAATCCAACCCTTCCGGCGTCGAGGCGAACCTCACGCGCCCCAATACATCCTGCGCGTAGGCGGTCTGCGGGTTAAGGACGCTTCGCCGGGCGAGGCGCCTGCCCGTGGCAAGCTCGATTAGTTCAGCCACCATAGTGGTTGTGCCGATATCAAGGGCGATGCCCAGCGCGTTTGGTTTTCCTGTAACATACGGGTCTATAGGGTAATCGAACGACTCGCCCGCCGCGACGATGGATACGCGGCGGTTCGCCTTCCCGCTGTCGGGCATGTATATCTCCATGCCGTCCGTGATGGGAGCCTGGCACGCCAGCAGCCAATCGCCGCCGACCCGGACGCGGCACTTGCCGCATTTACCCAAGCCGCCGCACGGCGACTCGACGAGCGCGCCCGCGGCGCGCGCGGCCTCAAGGATGGTCAGCCCGTCGGGAGCGGTCGCGTGGATCAACCCGCCGTCCTCACCGCGAAACGTTATATTTGGCATGATACATACCCCGAAAGCGTTATGCCATGGCCGA